>CAZFOO010000032.1:11924-37125 GCA_964520585.1 uncultured Bacteroidales bacterium | reverse complement strand
GGTGCTGGAGCGGGATACGATTCCCCATAAAAAACACCGGTTCTCCGTCACAGTTGCTCCCGGAATTAAACAGATGGACAGGCGGATCGATAAACATATTATTACTTCGAGTCTTATCTTTGACTATGGTTATTATCCTGGAAAGGATATTAGCATAGGTATGGTACTGGGATTGTATTACAACGAGACCTGGGCGTACCATCCATACTTTGGCAAAGATGAAACACTCTCTCCGTTCCAGTCCGCTCTGCATCTGTCCTTGCAAAAAGATGTCGGACCTCTGGCCTTCTTTGTGCATCCGGGAACTTATATTTATATGCCGGTAAAGGAAACTCCTTATTTTGCCGGACGATTGGGGTTAAGATATAAATTTAAGAATAACATGACCGCTCATTTTGCTATTAAACACCACTGGTTTGCTGTTGCAGATTATTTTGAGTGGGGAATAGGTTATCAGTTTAACAGATAAATGGTTTATAAAACGGACATTATTAAAAATATCATCAAAAATTGGAATTAATGTTACACCCGAAAAATGTTATAAAACGATGAATATATTGAATTTGTGTGCACCCGGGAGTCAGGAACTGCTAAATAATTGCTTATGAGGCTTTCCGGCATATATCGGTTGAAATTATGGTGTTGCTTACTTCTTGTTGGCGGACTGCCAGGCGGTTGTGAAAAGGGTGTCTTTTTCAGGGCGGACACCATTATAGCGGAATCATTTGTGCTGGATCCGTTTGATGAAATAATGATTGAGGACATTTTTGTGATAGAACTGAAAAATGATTCGGTGTTTTCTGTTATAATTGAGAGCAGTGAGGATATCATGGAAAATATTTCATACGATATTAAGGATAACAAACTCCTGCTGAATGATAATAATTCCTATAAATGGATGCCTGATTATCCTTTTGCAAAACTAACCATATCGTTCCCTTGTATAAGAGTTTTAAATATAAATAAGGCTTCCGAAGTATTTTCAGAGGATACCCTGAATATTGACCAGCTTTCCATATTTTGTAATGCGCAGCTCATCGACCTCGATCTGGCGGTTAATGCCGGACATATATCGTTGAGAACGGAAACTGATAATTATGGGCAATATACTCTCAGGGGATCAGCGGAAAGTGCCGATCTCAGAATTTTTGGCAGCGCACAATTATGGGCAGACGGACTGGCTAACAAAAATGCCATGGTGCGGAATTACAGTATAGGGGATTGCCATATAAGGGCTGAGAAACAGCTCAAAGTGTGGATTGAAAAATATGGCAATATCTACTATTACGGGATTCCGGAAGAGATAATTGTTGAAAGCATGACTTCAAGGGGCAGGTTGATTAAAAAAGATGAATAGTAAAAAAATCGCTAAAATAGGATTATCCCCCACCAAAGGAGATGGCTTCAACCCCGATTTTTACTTCGCACCGCGAAATTTTTAACCACACATACCTTTCGGGCAAAGAGTTAGAACATGATCTGGACCAGAGGACGAGGGTTTCAAAGATTAACTAAATATATCATCTGTGAGTCAACCCGGACTCAAACCGAGTAATAGTCCCTGTACCACTCTACAAAAGCATCTACTCCTTTCTGTATATCTGTGCCGGGACGGTAATCCAGATTTTCCACCAGGTCATCTACGTTAGCCCAGGTAGCGGGTACATCGCCGGGTTGTATGGGCATCATATTCATTTGTGCGGTATTTCCTGTTGCTTTCTCAATGGCTAATATGAAGTCCATCAGCTTCACCGGACTGCTGTTCCCTATATTATAAACCTTATACGGTGCCGGTGAGGATGAGGGGTCGGGTTGTTCGCCGTTCCACTGTTGGTTGCCTTTCGGCGGATTGTCAATTACCCTGGTCACTCCTTCCACAATATCATCTATATAGGTGAAATCGCGTTTCATGTTGCCATGGTTGAACACATCAATAGGACGGGCTTCGAGGATGGCCTGGGTAAAAAGGAACAGCGCCATGTCGGGGCGCCCCCAGGGGCCGTACACGGTGAAGAAGCGGAGACCGGTGGTGGGGAGGTTGTAAAGGTGTGAATAGGTATGTGCCATCAGCTCGTTACTCTTCTTGGAAGCGGCATAAAGACTGACAGGATGGTCTACATTATGTGCCGTAGAGAAGGGCATAGTCTGATTTAGCCCGTAAACACTTGAACTGCTTGCGTAGGCAAGGTGCTCAACCTTGTTATGCCGGCACGCCTCGAGAATATTTATAAACCCTACTATATTACTCTCTATGTAGGCATGGGGATTGGTAAGGCTGTACCTCACCCCCGCCTGTGCAGCAAGATGGCAGACCTTATCAAATTTCTCTTTGGAGAACAATTCATTTATCCCTTCCCTGTCCTCCAGGTTCATCTGGACAAACCGGTACCGGGGATGAGAGGTACTTTGTACAATTTTTCCGGGTTCAACCAGTAAACGGTCGATACCGGTTCTTTCAAGCCGGGAATATTTGAGTTTTACGTCATAATAATCGTTTATGCTGTCCAGTCCTACAACCTCATCACCTCTGTCAAGAAGCTTTTGGGCTAGGTGAAATCCTATAAATCCGGCGGTACCGGTTACTAATATCTTCATTCCTATAAATGTTATTCTTTATAAATGATTCAAATATATGAATTTTCAGTTTAAGTCCCCACAGATGTATCAAAGTCACACCCGGCATTCAATTATCTTTAAACAGCATTTCCAGTTTGAGTTCATTGGCACAGATAACCGGTGCAGATAATTAGTTGCAAATGTTTTGAGTTGACAATAGGCAGGGAGTGTGCTGATAAATCCCAGATTGCCAAATCAATTATACCGAGATTTATTCTTCGAGAATGAATAGTTTTAAATCAGGAACCCGGGTAAAATCGGAATCAAAAGTTAACAGGGGCAAATCTAGGTACAAAGCAGTTGCAGAGATAATGGCATCAGGAAGTTTAATACTAACTGTTTGTAACAATTCCTTAGTAATATTTTTTATTTCAGAATTTAATTCCGCTACAAAACAGTTATTTATTAAAAATTCGATTTCGCGTTTTTCTGCCGGGGTTAATCCTTTTTTTCCAAAGAGTTCCAATTCCGAGAACGCTGATATCCAAACTTGTTTGTCATTTAGGTATTCAGCTGCTTTTTTCGAACCATTAAGCAGGTAAATAAGCGGGTTGGTATCAGAAACAATACTAATCCCATTCATTTCTTATTCTTTTTTGATATTCGAGCGGATCTTCCCCCCAATCTATTTTACCGAGATGCTTTTTGGCATCAAAACGTTTAACAGGCTTTACCTTATTTAATTCATCTGTTAATGTTTTTGCAGACCGGATTTTTTTAATCTTTATTGTCATTGTTATAGTTTTTATTCATCATTTACAAAGTTAGCTTTATTCATTAAATTCACGTATGATTTAGCCCAATCAATAAATTTTTTGATTTCTTTTCAACCTGTTTGTCTGTTTTATAATCCAAATTCAATAACAAAAATAACCGGTGCAGATTGCTGGGCTAAAAAAAATATCCGGAAACTGAACAATTCCCGGATATTAAATACATTATGTTATCTTGATAAATACTTTATATCACAATACTTCAGTCTCCACGACTAAACTAACGCGCTGCGTATAAAACATGAAGATTCGATCAAACTTGTTATTTCGCGTAGCTGACTGCCCTGGTTTCCCTTATAACAGTTATTTTAACCTGTCCGGGATAGGTCATCTCATCCTGTATCTTCCGGGCAATGTCATAAGACATTTTTTCTGCGTCTTTGTCAGTTATTTTCTCACTGCCCACGATAACTCTCAGTTCACGTCCGGCCTGTATGGCATACGTCTTCATAACTCCCGGATAGGCGAGTGCCATGGCTTCAAGGTCTTTCAGCCGCTTGATATAGGCCTCCACCACTTCTCTCCTTGCCCCGGGGCGCGCTCCGGATATTGCGTCGCATACCTGTACTATTGGGGCTATCATCGTAGTCATTTCGACTTCGTCATGGTGGGCTCCAATGGCATTGATTATCTCGGGCTTTTCCTTGTAGCGTTCTGCAAGCTTCATTCCAAGAACGGCGTGCGGTAATTCCGGCTCATCATCGGGTACTTTACCGATATCATGGAGTAATCCGGCCCGCTTGGCCATCTTCGGATTCAGGCCCAGTTCTGCAGCCATTATTGAACAAAGATTGGCAACTTCCCTTGAATGCTGCAGGAGGTTTTGGCCGTAGGAGGACCGGTACTTCATCTTACCGATGATCCTGACCAGTTCGGGATGCAATCCGTGAATACCAAGATCAATGGTTGTCCTTTTTCCGATCTCTACAATCTCCTCTTCGATCTGTTTTTGGGTTTTAAGCACCACTTCTTCTATGCGGGCGGGATGGATACGACCGTCCGTTACCAGCTGATGCAGCGAAAGCCTGGCAATTTCCCTTCTTACAGGGTCAAAGGCAGAAAGTATTATGGCTTCAGGAGTATCGTCGACGATTATTTCCACGCCGGTGGCTGCCTCAAGGGCTCTGATATTACGTCCTTCACGGCCGATGATCCGGCCCTTGATCTCGTCACCGTCAATATGGAATACGGTTACTGAATTTTCAATGGTACTTTCTGCGGCAACTCTCTGTATTGATTGTAATACTATTTTCTTTGCTTCCTTGGAGGCAGTCATCTTTGCCTCGTCCATGATCTCATTCACATAAGACATGGCTTCGGTCTTGGCCTCTTCCCTCATTGAGTCCACGAGCTGGGACTTTGCTTCTTCACCCGAAAGACAGGAAATGGTTTCCAGCTTTTCAACCTGTTGCCTGTGAAGCCGGCCCATCTCTTCAGATTTCTTTTCAACTATCTCAAGCTGGCTTTTTAAATTTTCCCTGATCGCATCTATTTCAAGCTTTTCTTTTTGTGATTCTGCTATTCTCTGGGAAAGTGCCGATTCGCGCTGTTTCAGCCGGCTTTCTGACTGGTTTATCTTGTTGTTTTTTTCATTAATGATCTTTTCATGCTCAGATTTCAACTGGTAAAACTTCTCCTTTGCCTGCAAGATCTTTTCTTTCTTAATCACTTCAGCCTCTAGTTCTGCTTCGGTGATTATACTCAGCTTTTTCTTTTTAAGCAGTATGCGGTATATAAAAAAAACAATTAACCCTCCTGCTATAAAAGAACCAGCTGCAATTATGGAGCATAACAGTGGCGTTATGGCTCCGGTAATCATTGCTGTATCCATGGTATCATTTATTTGACTTTAATTATTATATAATAAAAAACCCGCATAAGCTTCCTCGATTATAGTTAAAACCCCAATTTGACATGGGTGGAGCTGCCGTTTCGAGTTTGACTTCCAATGTCCCGGTTTCCCGGAACTCCCGGACAAGCCGGGAGTTTGGCCTGCCAGTGTCAAAACGAGCTTGACTCCAATTTGTAAAGTGTTGAGTTTTACTTAATCAAAGAAACTGTATGCGGGCAATTTCTTTTTATATGTTAAAGAACGCTATTACTCTTCTTTTTATTCTGTATATAATCACCTAATTCCTGTTCCAGATCCTTTAGTTGTTCCCATATAGGGGCAACATCGGTCTTTTCCTCGCATTCAATCAATTTGATGACAAACTGTAATGAAGCCATTGCCAAAAAATCCTGAAGGTCTTTGTCCGTGTACCTTTGTTTATATTGAAGGACTTTTTCATTAATCATCCTGGCTGCTTTACGGATCTTCTCTTCATCTGCCCTGCTAATTTTCAGGGGATAAAACCTTTCTGCAACATTAACCCGTATTGAAAGCTTGTCATCCATATAAGATCATATATTTCTAATGGTTCAAAAGAGCAATACATTTATCAATCTCCCGCACAATCCTGTTAACTCTTATTTTGGCATCGTGTGAATTCTCACCAGAGTCCAATATGGCTTTCGCCAGTTTCAGGGTTTCATACCTGCGTTCCAGTTCCTCAAAAGCAGTTGTCTTAAGTTTTACCTGTTCGGACAAATGGAGCTTTTCTTTTTGAAGCCTGTTACGATCTTCTTCGGATTTTTCAAGCATTGAAACAATTGTTTCTATCTTTTCCTTTAAATGAATTATCAATTGATTTTCAGTGCTATCCATATCCTCAGCTTACTAATTACTTACAAAGTTACTATAGCTTTCTCAAATAAAAAAATAACCTTATTTATATTTATAATTATTCAAATGATTTTTAGTTTTACACCTGAGTAAATATATAAACATTACTGGAATTTTCCGGGTAAATGTAAATATTTTTCCCGTTAATGATTAAATTGAGCAATAAGTAAGGCTATAAAAGGGAAACTGGTCTTAATATTTTTTTTCCGGACATCCAAACAGAACGATAATTATAAATAATTACAAATTATAAATGAAGAAATTCATCTCATTTTTCTTATTTCTCTTTCTTTTTGCCTCTTACGGTTTTAATGAAGAGTTTCCTGAAAATTATTTTATTTCTCCTGTGGAATTTCCTATTAATTTATCTGCCAACTTCGGGGAATTGCGGACCAACGCTTTTCATGCTGGCATTGATATTAGGACAGGTGGGGTAACGGGTAAAAGGATAGTGGCAGCTGCCGATGGCTTTGTTTACCGTATAAGAGTTTCCCCGGTCGGTTACGGACGGGCTCTTTATATTGAGCATCCTAACGGACTGGCCACCGTATATGCTCATCTGGATGAATTTAGCAGTGAAATTGAGGATTATGTGAAAAGTGAACAATACAGGCGACAGGAGTTCGACGTTGATCTTAGTCCCCCGAAAAACAAACTCCGCGTCAAGCAGGGTGATGTAATAGGTTATTCGGGAAATACCGGATCATCCTTTGGCCCCCATCTCCATTTTGAGATCAGGGAAGCGGCAACGCAGATGCCGGTAAATCCCCTCTTGTTCGATTTTGATGTGAGAGATGACCTGCCACCTGTATTATATACGCTTGGAGTATATCCACTCAATCACAACAGCTTTGTAAACGGGAAAAGCGAGCCTTTATTCCTGCCCCTTACCGGGGGAAATGGCCGCTACAGGCTCAGGGAAAATCCCGGGATCGAAGTTTACGGTGAAATAGGTTTCGGCATCCAGGTAACGGATTTTCTTAATGGTTCTTCAAACCGCTGTGGTGCATGGTCAATTGAATTGATGATTGACGACGAGACTGTTTACCGGCATGAACTGACCAAATTTACTTTTGCCGAACTCCGGCATATTAATTCACATATTGACTATGCAGAGCGGCAATTGAACAGACGCAGTATTCAGCGTGCCTTCCTGCAACCCAACAACAGGATGAGTATTTATGACAATCATATCAACAGGGGCGTGGGAATGTTTTACAATGAAGGAGAAACAGAGGTTAAATTTATTGTACGAGATGCACACAACAACATATCCGAGCTGTCATTTAGCTCTTTAACGGTGGCGCCGGCAGAGAGAGAATTGGCGCCTCCCGGTCCACCGGAAAATTATGCAATGCTGATGAGTTATGACCGGCCCAACAGCTACTCCGGCAAAGATGTTTCGGTATCACTGCCGGCTAATATTCTGTACGAGGACCTGTTGTTTGAGTTCACATCCTCTCCACCGGCAGATGGCAGCTTGACCCCTGTATATCATATACATAATAAATTAACTCCTGTTCACCGTAATTACAATCTCAGCATTGCAGCAAAAGATATTCCTGAAGAACTAAGGGATAAGGCACTGGTGGTTAATCTGGATAAAGACGGCGACCCCCCGTCTCCCCTGTCAAGCAGCTGGCAAAATGGATTTATGCATGCCCGGCCTAATGTTTTCGGCCGCTTCACTGTCATGCTCGACACCGTTCCACCAAAAGTCACCCCCCTGAATATCAGTCCCGGACAAGATATGACCAACCAAAGGATGATCAGGTTCAGGGTTAGCGATGACCTTTCAAATATTAAGTCGTATGCCGGCTATATAGATAGTGAATGGGTACTTTTTGAGTTTGACCCCAAGAATGATCATCTTTTCTACATTTTTGATCCCGGAAGGATTTGCAAAGGAAAAAAACGCGAGCTTGAACTCTATGTGATGGATCAGAAAGACAATCTTACCGTTCATACGGTGGATTTTTATTATTGATGTTCTGTTAAGGCAGTATAGAACAGATCATGTTCAGTTAGTTAGATTAGGGCAGTCCGGTACAAACAAAATTATTATTATATTTACCTTGTTGGCATCTCACCAAAGGGGGCCCGGTTAAACTTGCAGGATTCCCAAAATGTACAATAAGTTATGCAGACAGGATCAAAGACCATTAAATTATTTCTCCGGCAGGTTATCCTGTTTGCCTTGTCATCGGTTCCGCTGATTATTACTGCTCAAAGTATTGCAATTAATGAGGTGATGTCTTCGAACTCGCTGACCATGGCGGACCAGGACGGTGATTTCGAGGATTGGGTGGAGCTTTATAACTTCGGTATTGAAGCGGTGGACCTTAAGGGATTTGGTCTTTCTGACGATCCTCAGGATCCTTTCCGCTGGATCTTTCCTTCTGTTGTGATGGAGCCCGGGGAACACCTTATTGTATGGGCATCGGGCAAGGACAGGCGACCTGAAGCAGGATGGATAAACGCTGTAATGAGAGAGGTATATCACGGAATTGAGGGGGAAAGTATAAATGACCTGGTCAACCATTCAAGCTATCCTGATGCTCCTTCGAAAAGGCATCTGGTGACCGGAGGGTTTGAGGCCCCGGTTAATATTGGTAATCATTACGGACAAAGGATGCATGGTTATGTAGAAGCTCCTGTATCAGGCGATTATGTTTTCTGGATATCAAGTGATGATAACGGGGTGTTGTATCTCAGCACCAGTGAAGATCCCGCTGACATAGTTGAGATTGCCAGCGTGCCGGAATGGACAAATACCGGGGAATGGAACAAATATCCCGTACAGCAATCCAGCCCCGTTACCCTTGAGGAAGGAAAGAAATATTACATTATGGCTCTCATGAAAGAGCATGAGGGAGGCGATAATCTGGCGGTCAGATGGAGGCTTCCCTCCGGCACAATTGAAGAGCCCATAGCTAACCAGAGGTTATTCTGGAATGAAACTGAACTGCATACCAATTTCCGGATAAACCGGGAGGGTGAGGAAGTACTGCTTACCAGTCCCGCATCGGTCAGAATAGATGAAATAGCTCCCGTCGAACTGCACCCCGATATGTCATATGGCAGATTTCCTGACGGGACAGGTGAATTTTTCTATTATACAGATCCCACTCCGGGAGAACCTAACCATGAAAATGTACATGCTGAGCTTCCGGTCATACCCGAACCTCCGGCTTTTTCCCGCAAAGGGGGCACATACACTTCTTCTTTTCTGCTGGGTTTTGAGTATGGCGGGGGACTGGAAGTGTATTATACTACGGACGGGAGTCTGCCGGTAGCCGGGGAGTCAACGCTCTATACAGAACCATTCAGCATATCCGGTACTGTGCTTGTGCGTGCCATCTCGCATGAGCCGGGAGCAGCTTCCAGCAAGGTAGTAAAAGAACTTTATACTGAGCTGACTGATGAAACCAGACTTTTTGACTCCAACCTGCCACTCATTATCCTTCATCAGTTTGATATCGGGATAAGTCCGGGAAACCGGACTCCGGCCTATATCACTATACTGGACAATGATGAAGATGGAAGAACCAGGCTGGATTCTGAACCCGCATTGCAAGGAAGGACGATGATCAATATCAGGGGGTCCAGTTCACTGGCATTCCCAAAAAACATGTATGGATTTCATCTGTTGGAGGAAGACGGAAGTAACCGTAAGGAACCGCTTCTGGGAATGCCGGAAGAACACAACTGGATTCTGTATGCTCCATACAGCGACAAATCGCTGATGAGAAATGTGATAGCATACGGACTCAGCAATGATATCGGCAGATATTCGCCTCGTACAAGGTTTGTTGAGCTGTTCCTTCATGATGGCGAGGGACCGCTTGATGAGTCCCACTACCATGGGGTATATGTACTTACCGAACGCATTAAATGGGCAGATGGCAGGGTGGATATCACAAAGATAGATTTAGACGACAACCAGGAACCGGAGATCACCGGTGGATATATAATTAAAAAGGACCGTTTTAATGAAGGTGAAGCCGGGTTACGTACGGAAAGGGGCACACACCTCGCCTTTGTGAGACCACAGGAACGTGATATAACTCAGCAGCAGAAATCATGGCTGGAAGATTATCTCTCCCGGTTTGAATCAGCATTGTTTGGTGATAACCTTGCCGATTACAGGAGCGGATATGTTGAATATATTGACCCGGACTCGTTCATTGATGCTCATCTGATTACCGAGCTGCTTAAAGAGATTGACGGCTACCGGCTGAGTACTTTTATGCATAAGGACCGAAACGGGAGATTAAACATGGGTCCGCTATGGGATTTCAACCTTAGCCTGGGCAATGCAGATTACAATGAAGGATGGAAGCCGGAAGGGTGGTACTACCCTCTTATTAATGAATCGCAATATATTAATGGATGGTACAACCGGCTATTTTCTGACCCGGAATTCACGGAAAGGTACCATGAGAGATGGTGGCAGCTGAGGCGTGGACAATTTTCGGATGATTCGCTGAGGAGCCGTATAAATCAGAATGCCCTATTCCTGGATGAAGCACAGGAACGGAATTTTGAACGCTGGCCCATTCTTGGCGAATATATATGGCCAAACTGGTATATAGCGCCTACCTATGATCATGAGATAGCCTGGATGACGGACTGGCTGATGGCGAGGACCAGGTGGATGGACCAGCAATTAGGAAAGCAAACAATACCGGTTCATTTCTGGCACTTCAATGACCTGTCTGCTGATAATGTTTTCAATGTGGCGGCAGATCATTCGGTAAACAGCGCCCTTATTTCTTATGAAGGTTCGGGCGATGGTTACATGGACAGGGTTAACGACGGTACGCTGTTGAACGCTGATCTGGGTTCTCCGGCAGGAAGGGCGCTGAGGGTAAGGAACCCATCAGATAGCAGGGAACTGATATTCTCGTTGCCCACGACTGGATTCAAGGATGTGGTATTCAGGTATATGGTTAAACGTACCACAAACGGCGCCCGGAAACAAACTGTTTATTACCGCACCAGCGATATTGACGGATGGTCCCTTTATAGCGACACATTAATAATTACCGAGACCTACCAGCAGTTCAGGCTTGATTTTGAAGGCGTTAAAGATGTTGATAACAATCCCGGGTTCAGTATCCGGATACTTTTCCACGGCGAGGAGGCGGCCGGCGCTTCAGGGAACAACCGATTCGATAATATTTCCCTGGACGGATATAACATGTCCGATGATAATGAATATGATCCGGGAGATGAAGCAGATGCCTACCACTTTAACTCTCAACTCTTTGTCAATGTTCCAAATGAAGGTACTTCAAATATAGAGGTTTTTAATCTTAGCGGCAGTGTTGAAGCCAGATTTGTAGCTGAAACCGCAGGCATTCATACCTTTTCCTTCAGTCCCCCATCAGGAATATACATTCTAAGAATGATAAGTGACAACCAGGTCTTCAAAAAAAAGTTCCTGGTCTTTGAATGACCCATCATTGAGAATTTGTGGTTCATCCTGATATAATATGAACCTTTTTCATGTGATTAACAGACTATCCCTGAATAACTGATCACCATACATTGGGGTCAGGCAATAATCCGGCCTGTTCAACATTATTAGGTTGATGGCGAAGTTGAGTGAAACAAGCATATTTATTCAATTGATAATAAAGGCCGACAGTAAAAACTGATATTAATTTTTTGTTACCGCTACATTAACCAAATATTAATTCTTTTTGTTAGTTTTGGTCTATTTTATTGACCCGATTTAATACAGATGAGAAATCTTTTCAGGCTTGTACCGGTCGTTTTTATCCTGGCAGTATTAGCTGCCATAGCCTGGTATATTGAAATTCCTTACAATATAAATACCAGGGGAGTTGTGGTTCCCTTGAGGGAATGGGGACTGGAACGTTTGGCCAACGGGACTATGCTTAATACTGAAAAAAATAATCTCACGAACCGGGTTTCCTACTACTCCATGCTTGAGTTCCAGCGCGGCGACCATGCCGAATTCATCAGTAATGATAAGGTATTTTCTAAAAATGAAGTGAATAAAGGTGATACCATAGGACATATCAGATCATTCGAGGAGGAAAGGAGATTACTGGATCTTCAGAGCGGACTCGAAGAGCAGAGGAGGCTGCTGCAGGTTTACCTTTCGGGTGAAAAGCGGGAGGAGGTAACCGCAGCCAGGGAAAGGCTCATTCTGGCAGAACAGGAATATGATATTCAAAAAAGACAAACTGAAAGAATGAAGAGCCTGCATGAAAGCGGCGTAGTGTCAGATGAATCATGGGAACTGGCCCTAAATGCTTACCAGGTAAAAAAACAAAATATGAATATTGCCCGGGCTGATATGGAAGTAATTGCTTCAGGCTCAAAACAGGAGGAGATTGAACTTGTGAGAGCCACCATAAACTCTTTCCAAAGGCAGATCGAACAAACTGGATCAAGAATTGATGCATTCACTATACTTGCCCCGTTTTCCGGAACAATCATAAGGAACCGTGCGCCTGGAACAGACACTGAAGCCATAATCAGGGTGGCAGACATGGAAAAATTAATAGTTAACCTTCCGGTTGAATATTATCAGCTTGGATACATAGATAACGGTAATCATGTAAACCTGTCAATAAATTCAGGCAGGCAGATCTATAGCGCCAGAGTGATCGAGGTGGATAACACTGTGCAATTTATTGACCAGAGGCAAAATATTTTTATAACGGCAATTATTGAAGAAAATATTGAAATGTTAATCCCAAATATGGTTTTAGAAGCTGAAATCGAATGCGGAGAAATTACTGCATGGGAATATATCAAAAGGATGTTCAAAATGATTTTTGAGCATTAACAAAGTCACATCATCTTAATATTGCTAAAAACAAATAATAGAGTGGCTGAGTTTTACCAGATGTCAACACAAATGTTTTCCAGATATTCTTTGTCATTTACAGTATAATGGGGTTTAACATAAACATACAGAAAGACTAAGGTTACAATATGTTATTGAGAATTGAGAGGAAATACCTGGTGCCGAACCACAAAATGGACTCACTTCGTAAGCGGATTGCCCCTTTTGTGAGGGCTGATAAATATACAAGTCCAAATGAAAAGGGAGAACAGGAATACACGGTCAGAAGCATCTATTTTGACAGCAAGGATCTTGCTTGTTATTCTGAAAAACACGAAGGTTTAATGCTTCGCAGAAAATTCAGGATAAGGTGTTATAATCAATGGTCAGAAGACAGCAGGGTAATAATGGAAATAAAAAGAAAGGTTCAGGCCAGGCAGAAAAAATACCGCTCCCCTGTCCTCTTTAAAAATATTGATAAGCTGCTTGCCAGCGGAGATCTGGTGAGTTATGTGTTATCTAATGGTAACCGGAAACAATCACTTATCGATGCCGGCAAATTCATGTATCATATCAAGAAGGGACAATTCTTGCCTACATGTTATGTGGCTTACGAAAGAGAAGCCTACCATGGAAAAATGAATGAAGGAGTAAGAATTACTTTCGATAAGAATATGAGGAGCCGGCTTTATCCGGAAACCGGTTCACTCTATGATGATAATGTGACAAAACTTTTATTTAAAAAGCATTTTATTCTTGAAATAAAGTATTTCAGTCATGCGATGCCGCTCTGGGCCAGGTCAGTTGTACAGGAATTCAGGCTGCGTAATGATGCTCTCTCAAAATATACAGCGGGAATAGATGTTCATAAAGAAAGGGTGATGCAGACATACTGATTTTAAAAACAGATAACGGCAGGTTGTTTTCTCAGTAAATATGGTTTATTTCAGGCAATGCATGTTATCTCAGTTAATGCGCTTTATTTCAGACAATGCGGCATATTTAACGAAATGCAGGTTATTTCAGACAATGTGGTTTATTTCATGGAATGCGTTTTATTTAATATTTTCAAGTTATTTTAGTCCTTAAACAAACTGGAAGAATGGCAAACGATTTTCAGAATATCTTCACGTTCAACATCACTGCAATAGATGTAATTGGTAATGTGATCGTTGCCATGCTCTGTGGAATCGCAATAGCTCTTTTGTATAAATATACATACAAAGGCCTGAATTATTCGGCTTCCTTTACCATCTCGATCATAATGCTGACCATGATTACTGCAATAGTGATCATGGTTATAGGGAACAACCTGGCCAGGGCTTTCGGAATGGTAGGTGCCATGTCGATAATCCGCTTCCGGACGGCTGTCAAAGATGCTTCCGACATAATGTTCATATTTTTTGCACTGTCGATCGGACTGGCAGCAGGGGTTAAACTCTATTCGGTTGCTATTCTGGGAACCATATTCATAGGATCAGTCTATTTTGTAGCAACCAAGTTCAGTTTTGCCCTTCCCCAGAACAGGGAGTTTCTTCTGCAGATAACGGCCAGGGGAGACCAGATATCTGAAAATCCTTTTTCGGATATACTCCGGAATTACTGCAGACGCCAAAAGCTGGTTAATGTCAAAACAATAGGTCAGGAGCCTGATCAGCTTATGGAATTCTCCTATTATATTAAATTGAAAGATGAACAAAGGGGGAGCGACATGGTTGCCGGAATAAGAAAACTTGCCGGTGTAAAAGACATAAATCTTTTCTTTGACGAAGACGAACTTTGAGATGCTTAACGCGGAAAAATACGGAAATGACATCGTTGCAGTCGGCGTGATGTCAGGCACATCTGTCGACGGACTGGATATTGCCCTTTGCAGATTCCACAGACGCGCTGGAAAGGTTACATATGCAGAAACCAGTCATAAGGAAAATATAAATCCAGAAAACAAATTAACCCCTGAAGAAGGGCGTGATGTCCTCTGGCAATTTGAAATTCTAAAAGCCACCACAATTCCGTATGAAGGAACCGAATGGCCCCTTAGGTTGCAGGAAGCGGACCGGCTTAACGGCCGGGAGCTTATGGAGCTTCACAGGGATTTCGGGCGGTTTACCGGCGAATCGGTTAATAGGTTCCTTGAAAATACAGATAAAAAGGTTGACTTCATTGCTGCTCATGGCCATACGGTGTTTCACCAGCCTGAGCAAGGATTAACCCTGCAGATAGGTGATGGTGCTGAAATTGCAGCTGTAACAGGTATTTCATCGGTTAGCGATTTCAGGAGACTGGATGTGGCTCTCGGGGGACAGGGTGCGCCTCTTGTTCCTGCCGGTGATGAGTTGCTATTCGGAAACTACAACTATTGCCTTAATCTAGGTGGCTTTGCAAATATATCTTTCCGCGAAAGCGGTCAAAGGCTGGCCTTTGATGTCTGCCCTGTAAACATCGTGATTAACCGGCTGGCTCAAAATATCGGACAAAGCTTTGACAAAGACGGAAAAATAGCAGAAAAGGGCAAGCTTAATCCCGGATTACTGAAAACACTTGAAAACCTCGACTTTTACAAGCTTACCGGTCCCCGCTCCCTGGGAAAAGAATGGGTTGATGAAGTGTTCATTCCTCCCCTGGATGAGTCCGGTTGCAATACGGCAGATAAATTAAGAACGGTTTATGAACATATTGCCCGGCGGATTGCAGCTGTAATTTTAAAACCTTCAATACACGGGCAGGTTATTGATGAATCATTTCCGGGAAAAACATATTCTGCGACAGAGAATAGAAGCAGCCGGACAGATATGGCTAAAAATAAGAATATATATAGGGAACAGGAAGAATTTATAGAGACGGGGCATGGTCATCCGGGTTCTTTACTAATTACCGGTGGCGGAGCAAAAAACGGTTTTCTGACAAAACTGATCTCTGAAAAAACAGCTCCTGTTTATATGGTAATTCCGGAGGAAGAACTGGTTAATTTTAAAGAGGCGGTGGTTTTTGCCTTCCTCGGCTTACTCAGGATGAGAAATGAGGCTAACTGCCTTTCCTCGGTCACCGGAGCCCGTCATAACAATTCCGGTGGTATAATTCATAATGCATAAAACCCTCACAATCTTTGGCAGACAATAGTTAACATCAGCAAGCTATAAAGGTTAGAATTTGGCATACAATAGTTAACTTCAATAAGCCATAAGGTCTGGAATTTGGCAGATAAGTTAACATCAACAAGCCTTGAAAACCAGATTTCGGCGATTTACAATTTAATGTCAAGTTTTTATGGTGTTATTAAACTGATCTGACCTAAAAAAATAAAAATGGTGAAGAGTGATTTGCTTGGTTGAAAAAAAAATCGTAATATTGCAGCCGATTTCAGGGATAACATATAATACTTAAAAATAAGCAGGATGGACTTAATGAGCGTGGTAGAAAAAGAATATAAACAACAGAAAGACTACCCAAAATTCAATAGCGGCGATACCATCACCGTACATTACAGGATAGTAGAAGGTAACAAAGAACGTATACAGCAGTTCAGAGGCGTTGTGCTTCAGCGCAAAGGCAGCGGACTCGGCGAAACCTTCACCGTAAGGAAGATTTCCGGCAACGTGGGTGTGGAAAGGATCTTTCCCGCACAGTCTCCCTTCATTGAGAAAATAGAGGTAAATAAAATGGGTCGTGTTCGCCGTGCAAAAATATTTTACATCAGAAAACTTACCGGGAAAAAAGCCAGGATCAAAGAAAAAAGATTTCAGATGCAAAGTACAATCTAACCGGTATTCTTGTTTCGGACAGAGATATTTTTCAGAAATTTTACATAACGATATTAATCAGAAACCCCGGCCAAGCGCCGGGGTTTCTGATATAACTTATTTATTATATCTTAAAAACAGGGGTTTACAAATTACCCCATCAGAGTCTAAAGGAGGAGGGTTTGGGGATAATCTAAAAACCCCAGGTTACTGTATTTTCTCAGCCTCCTTCCTTGCCTCTTCGATTATATTTACAGCTCTTTCATCAGCTTCCCTAATAAGAGCATCAGCCTGCTTTGCAGCTTCCTGCCTTATGGCCTCCGCTGTTCTGTCGGCAGCTGCCCGGGCAATTGCTCCACGTCCGGCGGCCTCCTCTTCGATCCTGGTGGCATTGGCTTCGGCTTCTTTCCTTATTTCCGCAGCCGCATCCTCTGCGGCTTTTCGAACCCGGTCTGCTCTTAGTTCGGCTTCCTGCAATATCTGTTCGGCACGTTCCGATACCTCTTCCCGCGCCCGGTCCTCTACCTCCTCAACCCTCTGTTCAACTTCTTCCTCCACTTGCTGACGGATCTGATCGCGGACCTGCTCCATGGTCGATCTTGCGGCTTCCTGCATATCCAGTGATACCTGCGGATCATCAAACGAACCGGTAATATTTGCATTTACACTGACAGTTTCTCCCGGTTGAATATCAAGTCCCCTTTCTGCAGCACTTGAAGTCAGATTATCTATTAACTGTTCTGCTCCCTGGCCGAATGCAGATCTTGGTATGTTCATCCTGACGGTGTAGTTAAGAGTACGGTCAATGCCCTGACTTCCTCCAATAACCATGTCGACAGGCCCCATGCTTACATCAAAGGGATCAACATGAACACGGCCATTTGCTATCACAAAGCTGATATTTATATCCCTCAAAATGTTTTCCCTGTCTTCCTTCAGGTTAAGTGCTTGCGAAAGCTTGTTGAAAGTCTCCGAACTTAACACTTCAACAGATGATGTCCTTAAACTTCCCCTGGCATCCAAAGTATTCATTACAGGCATCATGTCGTCATCCAGTATAGTGTAGAGATCTACCGATGATGAAAAGCTTCCCCTGAGATCTTCCGCCAGAGGAGTAAGCTGCTGAACAGTATTAAATGTATTAAAGGATGAAGGAATATCAAAACTATTGATATCCATCTCAAAGTCAATAAAAGGTGCCGTCATATCCTGAGTATTATATTCTCCGGACATACTGACAGAGCCTTCAAGCATATTCATATTTACTCCTTCCATTAAAAGTTTGCTGTCGCGGACAATTATCCGTCCTTTAAGCTGACTGATGTCCATTTCGTCGAAAAGCACCCTGTCAACCGACGAAGCTAATGCAAAATCTATGTTGCCCGGTATCTCAACGACTGACATTGCAACGGTATCTTCCGTCTCTTCTGTTCCCACACCAAGTAATTCATTGACATCCAGCATGCTCGAAGATAATAACATATTTCCCCTTAAGGTTCCGTCATTGAAAATATAAGGAATAAAGTTTTCCATGCGACCGCTCATCCGGATATCGCTTTCTCCCATTTCAGATTCAAAATCGGTAAGCTCAACATAACGCGGTGTAAAATTTAGCATTGCCCCTGGTATGGAAATTTCGAAAGGGAATTCGGGGTCAGAATATCTGAAAGCGGTAAGCCTCATGCTACCACCGGCAAGGAGTTGCTCATAAAATTCATTTTCTATATCGGACATATATCCGGTGAAGAAGAGGTCAGTTTCAAATAATCCTCTGAGCGTTATATCCCCAAGCGGAATAACATCGGAGAGGCTGGTAAAATCTATTGTCCCGGCAGAGGAAACATCAACGAACATATCACTCACAGGAGTACGTATGCTTAACTTCATATCAAAGGGGTTACCTGCCATTTCAATATGTAAACTATTAAGATCTACCGTAGTCAGATCTTCATCAACACCGTCATAATGGATATTTAGGTTCATAAACATGTTATCAAGTGATTCTGGAAGATCCGGGTAACTAAAACCACCATCCTCCACAATCACATCAAGCCCTACAGAAGGAACTGTTTCGTCACTCACCTTTCCAGTGATAAACCCTTCGACTGTCACATTACCGGTAGCCTGAAGATCCTCAAAGCCGGCCATATAAACAGCTGGCACCAGAGATAAGAACTCCCTGAAATCATTGTCCGCACTGAAAAATTTAATATCCATATCAATATCATCGGCAGGCATTGCAAAATAACCATCCATGCCCATCTCAAGTTCATTCAGAAATATTTCGCTATCCTTTACCGTGAACATAAAATCATTCATGTCGGCATCGAAAAGTGTATTGACAGAAAGTCTGGTATCGGTAATATAATGTATCCCGTCAAACCAGAGGTTGAAAGAATCGCTGATGGCTGCAATATCCAGTTCGGTGAGATCCTGCGTAAGATCGCCTTTCATGATAAGGTTAAATCCTCCCAGGGTAGTCCTGAAATCGAGTGATTCATCATCATATTCTATGCGGCCGTTACGGATTTGAAACTTCTGAAGATCCACTATAAATTCATAGGTCCCGGCATCATCTGTTACAGGATCCTCTTCAGGTGAAATCATTATGTCCCAGTTTGGCCTGCCATCTTCAAGAACTCTGGCTTTAATCCCAGGCTGATCAAGTATAACGGAACGCACACTAATCTCATCACCTATTACCACACTCTTTATGTCAACAACAGTCCGAAATGAGCTAAACGAGACAAGAGTATCGTTCTGGAAATCTTCAACGCCTACCACTGAGAGATCGGTAAGTGCCAGACTCAGATTAGGGAAATTCCGGATAAGTGAAAGCCTCAGGTCAGCAAATTCAACCCTTGCATTCAGGTTCTTGTTGATCTCTGAATGCACTATATTCAATATTTTTCCTTTAAAAGCAAAAGGAATGATTAGAAGAAGTACAATGAACGACACAATTACAATAAGAAATATTTTAAGGGCTTTCATTATTGATGATTTTTAAATTAGCCTAAAGTTCGGATTTATACAAAGTTAACAAATTACACGGACCTGTTCTGTATATAGCGGAAAAATTTCAGGATTCATCAGACCAGTTAAAGAGGAATCCTTTAGATTTGAAAAAACGGATTTAATTTTCCATAAAAACACAACTATTTAATATACAAACTTATAATTAAAATTTGTTCGCATATAAATATTTACAAAATGAACCCGGGAAGATATTTCTGAAAATGTTCCGGAAAAAAGATCTACCTGAATAGAACATAAAAATAATATCTTTGTTGTATTCAGAACAAGATATACTGCATTGATCTGTAATTCTTTTTTGTTTTTGAAAATAGATGCTGCATCTCATTAGTTTTTCGTTATTTTTGAGCTATTACTGAATTTTAAATTTGAATAAAACATTGGGATCACAAAATAAAACTCAGATAAAATCCAAAAAGAAGAAGCTGTTTCAGCCACCCTGGAAATACAGCGAAGGCTTCATTATAGCATTTATATTGCTTTTAACAGGCTTTATAATTGAGATAATTACTCCCCAACCCGGTATAAGCATACCTGCTTTTCCTTTTAATATGTATGCATTGATGGCATTTATTACCACCCTTGTATTCCTGCATATATTTTACCGGGATGAATATTTTGTCAGGTGGCTTTCCACTATCCCGGCAGCAACAAGCAGCATAGTTCTTATAACCACACTTACAATTCTGATGGGGGTATTTAACCAGGAAAATCCCGATTCTGACGGTTTTCCTGCAGCCATCGGACTTACACATGTCAAAAACAGCTGGGTTTTTCTTATGGCCCAATTGTATGTTTTAACCAGTCTGGGACTGGCTGTTATACACAGGTCGGTTCCACTGAAAAAAAAGAACTTCGGTTTCATACTAAATCATGCAGGATTGTGGATCGTTATTGCTGCAGCCAGCCTGGGCACGGGTGATCTCAGGCGTCTGAGAATGGAACTTCACCAGGATGAACCCGTGTGGCATGCCTATGATAATAACGGTCAGGTTCAACAACTTCCGTTTGCACTGGAACTGATCAATTTTGATATTGAGGAATATCCTCCCCAACTTGCCATTGCAGACAGTCATACAGGACGTTTGTCCGACCCGGAGCAAAGGCCTCTTCCATACATAGAAAAGGGAACAATAACAACTTTGCTCGACTGGACCATTACAGTTGATGAATTCATTCCTATGGCAATGGAAGATGAAGGGGGCTTTTCATATTCTGAAGAAACAGGAGCTCCCCCTGTTGCTAAAGTAAGAGCAGTTAACGACCGGACAGGAGAATCACAGGAGGGATGGATCAGCTGTGGAAGTTTTATGTATGATGCCTTATATCTGTTTCTTGATGGAAAGAATGTACTTGTGATGACAATGCCGGAACCAAAAAAATACCAGTCCCATGTCATTGCACGCACCATGAATGACGAACCGCGCGACCTTTATATTGAAGTCAACAAACCACCGAAAGTGAAAGGATGGAGACTTTACCAGCTCAGCTACAACCAGAACATGGGTAAATGGTCGGACCTGAGTGTGATAGAGGTAGTAAAAGACCCATGGCTGCCTCTGGTTTATGCAGGCTTTATCATGCTGTTCGCCGGAGCGGTATATATTTTCTGGATCGGTAAAGAACTTAAAGAAGAAGAATAATGCTTGCAGATTATACCAATTTCCCATTATATGCATTCCTTATATCTGGATCATGGATCCTGGGAGCACTAATGATATGGGTAACAGTTTTCATGATCAAAACCGTTCCGGGTAAATCAAAAGTAGGAATGCTTCTGAAAGCCGAAATGACTTCAGTAACTCCGGCAGGCCGTATAACCGCTGTAGCCGGAAATATTCTTGTAATTGCCGGCATCATCATTTTTTCATGGTACCTGACGGTCCTATGGATCAATCTTGACAGGGCCCCTATGCGCACCCTTGGTGAAACAAGGCTTTGGTACTCATTTTTCCTTGGCTTAATAGGTTATATCACCTACCTGAGATGGAACTACAAATGGTTCCTGGTCTACAGTGTTATGATGGCGGTGCTGTTCATAGCGATCAACCTTATGCACCCTGAGAATTTCAGCAAAACCCTTATGCCTGCTCTGCAGAGTCCGTGGTTTGTTCCGCATGTAATTGTCTATATCTTTGCCTATGCATTGCTTGGTGCAGCGAGTATAGTTGCAGCTTATGGATTGTACCTGGTATATTTCGGCAATCTCAGGAAATATCTTCTTAAACTGGCAGACAACCTGGTCTATATAGGTTTTGCCTTTCTGACACTTGGACTCATTTTCGGTGCAGTCTGGGCAAAAGAGGCCTGGGGGCATTACTGGACCTGGGATCCAAAAGAAACATGGGCTTTTATTACCTGGCTTGCCTATCTTTTATATATTCACTACCGGTATTTCCACCCTAAGAGGGTTAAACAACCATTATGGATACTGGCCTTTGCATTCATAGTACTTCTTGTCGCCTGGTTCGGGGTAAACTATCTCCCATCGGCACAGAACAGTGTTCATGTTTACTCATAATAATTGAGAAAAATCAACGCATCAAAAGTGATAGAGGACCAACAGGTTATAAAAAAATTAGTTCTTAATAACCTTCTTTAATTTCCTGCTCTTAAAAGGCCGAAACAAATCCTATGCTTGCACGGCCATGTTCAATTCCCTCGAATTGATAAGTGTATTCTCCAACTATCCTGAGGTTGCGCCGGAGTAAATGTCCTGCATGAATAGTTCCTGTCTTATAATTAAGCTCAGTAAGGTCTGATTCCACCCAGTTTGCAAGACCTGCAAAATACCATTTTCCATCATCCCCTTCAGGTGAATATATGGCTTCAACAAAACCTCCATGAGTATTTACATCATTTGCATAAACACCGGGACCGGTCATAACAGTGCCATCCTGCCTTAACAGATACTGTACATTAAGGGCGAATTTATCGTTGACAGAAAAAGATAGATCCGGACCAAAAAAATTAGATTTATTAATCTGTGTCTGGGTGGTTTCCTGCAGTTCTTCCTTTCCGAAATACCCGAACAATCCAATATTAAAATATTCTCCCAGCGGCTGGGAAACCCTGATCAGGTAATTTTTATATCTGTCCTTGTCAAAGAGTATTCCTTCGCCCGCTTCTCCCAGTCCGTTTCCATTTACTACTTCAGCAACAATTCCGGTTCCGGTTGGCAATTCATACTCAATCAGTATCCCGCGGTCGTAAGTTAAGCTAACGGAAGAATTTCCGGGTGATACTTTATAGATATGATAATCCTCCAGGATGAGCCGTAATTCCCTTTTAAATAGGGGATCCGAAACCTGGAATTGCCCGGCATACAAATTAATCCCGGTTCCAAGCAAATCATGATACATCAAAAAAGCATCTTCCACACCGGCGACTTCCCCCCGTTCGTCGATATAAACATAAAAGTAGTATGAAAGCTTCTCTGAAACTTCTCCACCTGACATAAGCTTCAGTCCGTAAGGAAATCCGAAGTCAGGATATTCGCTCCCGGCGTTATTATAAGAGAAGTGCCCATCAAACCTTACAGAAAGTGGTAATTCTCTCAACAGTGATAATTCATCATCGCCGGTATCCATAAAATACCTGGGAGATTCATAATCTTCCAGCCTGAACCCGGCACCGGCAAATTCATCACCATATGGCTTCAGTGCCGGGATTGCAGGGGAATGGCATGTCTGACAACTAATACGGTATTTTCTGCCAAAAGCAGGAATGGCTGTACTCTTTTTTACAGGTAATAAAACAGCCAGCCAAAAAATTACTAGTAAAACAGCAATGATATATTTTTTCATAATTTAAGTGAGATTAAATATTCCAAATAAATGATTTTTCAATTTGCTTTCTGATTATCATGCTCAGGGTTATAACCTGTTAATCTTTGGTTTGATTATTATGTTTGCAAGATGTATTAATCAAACTGTTAAAATAAACCAGAGATGGCCTTAATCAAATATTTCAATTTTGGTGGAGTGATTATTAACCACCATGATATCGGATTCTTCTTCGGGCACATTAAGCAAATCGGCTACAGGTTTTACCAGCAGCTGGTAATTAAGGGTTGCAGATATTTCCATTTCCCCGGGGGCAGCCTCCCAGGGAATTTCAAAAGTGAAGGTCTCTATTTTAGTTTCCCGTGGACCAATCCTGTAATCCACTCCAAGAGAAGCGGTATTCCACTGCATTATTGTCATTCTTCCTTCCGGATCAAAATAGGGCATCCTGAATATCCTGTTGCCATGAGGAATACCGTCCCGCTGCACACCTTCAAAATCATCAATATCAAGTAAAATTCCCATATCCTGGTAAGCAAGCACATCGTCGGAGATTGTATATTCCTCTCCATCGAAACCTTTCTTGTCCACAGGAAGATGATAAACATTTCCCTCCGCATCCTTAGCCTCAACATGCAACCATACTATCCTGTCCTCAACCGAACCTGTCGGGAATTTGTGTCCAGTTTTCTGGTTGAAAAGTGACACTGTAAAAACCACATTTTCGCCCGGTACAGTTTCACGTATATCGGGTTGTATTCTCAGTTCAATAGTTCCGTTTACCTTCCCCTGATCGTGTCCGCCATTAAAAAGATGTAACCGGGCATCATCATATTTCTGTCCCATTAAAGCAGTTTGTAATGGCGCTTCCGGCATATGGCAATCCTGACATCGAACATCTTCCTCTGAATAAGGACCTTCTTTCCACTCAAGCTGAGTACTTTTCACCCATACTCCAAACGGACTTTTTTCGTTATGGCAGGTCCCGCACAATTCTGTGGTAGTAAAAAACTCATTGGCTACTATGTTATGTTCAGGCGAATCGTTTCCTTCGCCACGTGAACTATGCTTAGTATCGCCTGGTTCAATAATATAACTGTAATTAAATGGTGGATCCTCATTCGTACCCTGGATAAGATGGCAAACCTCGCAAGAAACCGATTCATTTGCCATAGTACCTTCTTCCGGCCTTGCCGGAGGAAGCTGGCCTGCCATATATGCCAGCGGTGAATGACAACCGTTGCATCCGTCAACAGCATCCTCAAGATCAGGATCCTCAGAAGCATGTTTAACAGCCAGATCAAAATACTCAATTTCATCCCAATGATGTGTATAAGCCTGGGACATCATGGACTGGGACCATTGCTGGTATATACCTTCATGACAGGAGCCACACTTTCTGGCTTTTTCAAAATCATCGTAAGAATATTTTCCTTTCGGGTCTTCAACGGGAGGCGCAAAATGAAATGAAACTGACGGCAGGACAATTAATCCCGCGATAAGAAATAGAAAAACAAAAACCGGCCTCTTTCCTTTTCTTAGTGACATACTATTTATGGTATTTATGGTATTCCAAATGTTTCAGGTGTTTCAGGTATTGCAGATATTTCAAGTGTTTCAGGTATTTCAGGTATTGCAGATATTTCAGGTGTTTCAGGTGTTTCAGGTGTTTCAGGTGTTTCAGGTGTTTCAGGTGTTTCAAA
>CAZFOO010000032.1:0-11824 GCA_964520585.1 uncultured Bacteroidales bacterium | reverse complement strand
GTGTTTCAGGTGTTTCAGGTGTTTCAGGTGTTTCAGGTGTTTCAGGTGTTTCAAATATTTCTGTTATTTGTTTTATCAAATTACGAAAAATAATTAACTTCTGAAAAAAATATTGGTTTTAATTTTCAACAGGATAATAACCGGGTATCTTCTCAAAGGAAGTATTATGTATCCAGGCATTGAATATTAGGAAAACAACCTTGAAGTGGATAGTTAATAGTTGTTTTTTATAAAAGTTCAATAAAGTTCAGGAAATTTTAATACTTTTGGTATAATCAGATTGTTTTGCACAAAAAACCGATTCACAATAAATATCGCGAAACCAATTAAAATAAACCCAACTAAAATGAGAACTTCAAGAAGAGAATTCCTAAGAACCAGCGCCTTTGCATTGGCAGGAGGAGCATTACTTGCTAAAACCGGTTGTTCTTTTACTTCAGCCGTTCAAAAAAAGCCTGTGACGGCTGTTCAGTTATACTGTGTTCGCGAAGATATGCAACGGGATCCAGGAGGATCACTTAAAAAGCTTGCAGATATGGGTTATACCCATGTTGAGCACGCCAACTATGTTGATCATAAGTTCTATGGATGGACCGCAGCAGAATTCAGGAAAGTACTGGATGATCTGGGATTAAAAATGCCTTCTGGACATACCGTTCTTTCACCAAACCATTGGGATGAATCAGCAGGGGATTTTACTGCTGAGTGGAAAAAACTTTTAGATGACGCCGCATATATGGGACAGGAATATGTTATAAGTCCATGGATGGATCCTGCTATGTACAGCACTTACGATAATTTTATGCGCTTCATGGAAATTTTCAATAAATCCGGGGAACTTTGCCAGAAACAGGGAATGAGATTTGGCTATCACAATCACGATTTTGAATTCAGCGAGACCCTTAACGGAGAAACTCTCTGGGACCTGATCATGAACAATACCGATGCAGACAAGGTGGTTATGCAGCTCGATACAGGCAATATGTATACTGCGGGAGCAAAAGCCAAAGAAGTGCTTTCACAGTATCCGGGAAGATATGACAATATCCACGCTAAAGATATGATCCAAAGAACTGACGGAGGCTATGAAAGCTGTGTTCTCGGAGAGGGTCTTGTTGGAGTAAAAGAAGCTTTGGACCTGGCTGCAGATTCAGGTACAAGACTGATCATTATAGAGCAGGAATCGTATCAGGGCAAAACTCCTATGGAGCGTATGGAGGAAAACCTTGCAGTAATGAAATCCTGGGGATATTAACTTATATTACCAGGTTTTTGTAAAATACTTCACCCGATCCCGTGCCTTTGCAAGAAATTTCCCTGATCATGTTGAAAATATTTAATCCTCAATATTCCTGAATTGTTCCGGAAATCTTTTCAAAGAGTCAGGTAAATAATTTTTTTTGTATCTTCATCCAGGTTAAGAATAGTTAGTAATTTATTTAACAATGTATTACTACTTCATAATTCGGATCGTTTGCTTTTCAATCAATGGATAAACCTTGTTCTAAACATGCCTTTTTGTATTACGAAGGAGGATGAAGATTTCCCAGATAAAAAAGAACCAAAAAACCACAGTTATGAAAAAAGCATTTCTGATATTGCATGTCTTATTGATTTGTGTATTCTGTAATCTTTTATATGCACAAACCAGCCAGGACGACAAATTAAATATCCTGGTGATTGGTGCCCATCCCGACGATGCTGATATAAAAGCAGGCGGTACAGCTTATAAGTGGATACAGCAGGGACACAAGGTAGTTCTGGTATCTGTTACAACAGGCAATGCCGGCCACCATGAACTGCCGGCCGACAAGCTTGAAAGAGTAAGGCGCAATGAAGCCAGAAGAGCAGGCGAGATTATCGGTGCTAAATATGTTGTTTTGGATGTAAATGATGGTGAGTTGATGCCGACTTTTGAGAACCGTCTGAAAATAATACGCCTTATCAGAGAGCATAATGCAGATATCGTAATAACCCACAGGCCGTACGATTATCATCCTGACCACAGGTATACGGGACAACTGGTGCTTGATGCCGCTTACATGGTAACTGTTCCTACAATTGTACCTAACATCCCTCATCTAGAAAAGAATCCGGTATTCCTGTATATGAGCGACCGCTTTACCCAGCCCACTGCCTTCGAACCCGATATTTGTGTTGATATAGACAAAGCTGTTGAAAAGAAACTGGACATGATCCATCAGCATGCTTCACAAATGTATGAATGGCTACCCTATAACCGCGGTGTACTGGACCAGGTACCCAGGGAGGATGAGGAACGAAGGGCATGGATGAGAGAAAGGAGAATTGGAGCATTTTCCGCAGAACCTTACAGAGAAAAGCTTATTGAACTTTATGGCCGGCAGAGAGGAACAAAAATTAACTATGCAGAATGCTTTCAGGATTCAGAATATGGGACAAGACTGACAAAGGAAAACATTAACCATTACTTTCCGTTTTTTGAGTAGAAGACTCATCATGCCATAACACAAAGATGGGCAGAGTTAAGTCCGTGGGACAGTGAATTTATGCATAAACAAAAAACCCCTGTCTTCGCGAAGGAACTACCAAAACCTTCACCCGACAAGGGTTTTTTTCAAACCAACCTACCTAAATCTTTTATTAATATTTGTCAATAACTAAACAAATACAATATTGATTTTTTATTATGAAACAAAAATAATAATTATTTTTTAAAAACTATCCGGTTTAAGATATTTTAAGATTCTAATTAAAGTTTTTTAACACCAAAGGGCTGGGTGTTGACTAAAACTGAGCCTGGCCCGGATATTTCTGCGCGGACATATACACCGGGGTCTTGAAGGTCGTTTAAGTTAATCATGCTACCCTCTGAAACGACCTCTCCTTCAGAAATCCATCTTACGGATTCGTGGCCGCTGGCAACTATTTCAATTATACCTTTCCGTGGATTAACTTCTATCATTTCAATTACAGGAGCTGAAGACCCTTTATGCCCATCAGGTGCATATATAAAGTAACTCAGGCCGTTCTCCATCCCATGGCGGACTGATTCATGGGTCAACTCAGGAAGGATCATAACAGACCAGTTACGCCCCACGTGAGATAAACTGTGCATATCGTCATTTGAGTATCCCCAAACAGGTCTTTCCGGCATGGTGACAGTCAGAACTGAATCCCAAAGCTTCCTGTCCTCAGGGTAACGATCCCCCTGGTTATATACTTCCATTCCTATAAGATGATCATAATTCGTGTACAGATCCAGATACCATTCCAGATTGTATTGCTGAGGATCTCTGCCCTGATATCGTCCGGGATGATACAACATAGCTATACCATTTTTAGCTGCTGTTGATTCAAGTGATTCAACCTCAGTGGTTGTCCCGTTATTATCATTGAAAAAACTTCCCATATGATGGTGCCTGGACAGCTCATTAGCCTGAATGTCAATCATTCCTAGTACAACGGGATCTCGGTTTTCATATACAAAGTTATCAGGCATGGTTTCAGGGGCGCTTTCCATACGGTTCAATGAGGTCGTGCTGGGCTCGATACTCTCAAAATCTGTCCACGGATAAGTAACTGCATTGTGGTCGGTTATAGCAAGTATGTCATAACCAAGTTCATGATACTTATCCACCACAGTATGAGGATTCATCCTGCCATCGCTGTTGGTAGTATGGGTATGTAAATTAGCCTTGTACTGCTCATGCAGACTCCAGTCCACTTCCTGGTAGGGATTGGAAATCTCCCAACGTCCGGTACATGATGACAACACAGACACGAATAACCCCAATACCAGTATCCACTGAATAGCAGGTCGGCTCGATGCAAAAAAACAAGATTTAGTAAGTTGTTTCATAATCAGAATTATTAATTTGACAGGATTTAATGCATACTATAAAAAGAAATATTTCTTAAGGGATAATCCCAAATTGGCAACTATAAATAATTACAAGTCAAATACTAACACCCACGAAGGATCATGTGTACTAATTATTAGTCACTTATAACTATATTACCTTTTTGGCGCAGACTATATAAATTAACTAATAATACACTAAATGTGGAAATTTGCTCCAAAACAGCAATAAATACTATTATGCAAAACTATAGGATTTACAACCAATCATTATTAATTAAATCTTACGTTTAGATTAAATTAGTTATCCAGCCATTCATAATAATTTTAAAAGTGCACTATTGGCATTCGTAGGTATAATTACCAGGTCCGGTCTGGGTTACACAGTATTTTTGGACATTAAATTTTCAATGCTTTATTAAACCGGCAAATCCAATCTCCTGAAGTTGAAATTTATCCAGCAAATACCGGTTAAATTGCTCAGGCTTTTGTTCTTTTGATCAGTGTGGTGACAGACCAGAAAAGGATACGGAAAACCCCAACAATAAAATAAAATCCCAAACTCAACAGTAACACAATATGTAACTGGGTGAGTAATTCTATGGCAGGACTGCTGTACATTATGATTCCAACCAGGTTAAATACATTTGCTGCTATGAAACAGTATAAAAGAATTAAAAGTTCACTTTTTTTTCTGTCAGCTGTTATTACGGTGTCTTTTAACATTATCTGATATATTACAGGTTATTGTTATTATTGCGCTGTATTAATTAATTTCCAAAAAAGCATTACATGGCAAGGCCTTGAGGCCAGTAAACGATCTCGTTCCTGTGCATTGCCTCAAAACCCATCAGGGTAGCAACCGAGGAATAGAATCCTTGCTGTGTAATATAGCTATCAACCCTGTTGTTTCGTACATCCGAAACAAATGCTTCCATTTGCATTCTGGATCCGTCATTTTCAAGCACTTCTTCAATGATCCAGTCCCCCTTACGGTTTACAGCATCATCAGGTACCCAGCTTGCTCCCCCTACAGGAACTGCATCAAAGAGCTTATGTTCAAGGTGATTTATAAGTGACAGCACTCCTGGTGCAGGAGGCGGAAACTCTTCCCACATCTTACCAAGTTCAAGCTCCATAGTTCCTTTAGGTCCCTGAACCTGGACTTCAAGACCATATTGCTTATTACTGATAAGTGAGTCGTACACCAGATGTGAATTATTAGGATATTTATAGACCAGGTTTACATTATCATACACTTCCCTTCCGTCTTTCCAGTGATTTATGCTGCCAGAACCCCAGACATATTCCGGATACTGGTCATATATCTGGTTTGCAACCTGAATGTGGTGGGAGGCAAGCTCAGTCATCAATCCACAGCTATAATCATGATACATCCTCCAGTTAATTTTTCTCTCCAGCTCGGGTGAAGGAACAGGTCGCCTCCAGTCGTTATTTCTGTGCCAGTACGCCCTTATCTGGGTAATGTCGCCAAGCTTACCCTCTTTAATCATTTTATAGGCCTGATGGTACTTGATGTTAAACATCCTCTGATGCCCTACATATAAAATTTTACCGGTATTTTGATGGGTCTTAACCATTTCATTGCAATCTTCTATGGTCCGGGCCATACTTTTTTCACAGAACACATGTAAACCCGCATTCAGCGAATCAACTGTAGGTCCGACATGTTGATGCAAAGGAGTAGCAATTACCACGGCATCGAGTTGTTCTTTTTCCAGCATTTGACGGTAATCAACATAACCCTTGGTCTGGGGCCCCACAGCCTCAATGGCACGTGACAGATGTGGTTCATAGTTATCACAAACGCCAACGATCTCCATATTGGGAATATCTTTAAGCATAAGATACAGGTACATTCCCCTTGAACCCATACCAATCATCCCGATCCGCACTGTTCTGTCAGATGTTTCCTGTGCATTTAGTCCCTGAAGCCAGGGCATGCTACCCATAATAACCGAAGAGCCGGCAATTAAACTAAATGTTTTTAAAAAATCTCTTCTATTAACCGATTCGTTCATTTTAATTAATTTAAGAATATACTATTTTTGATTTGTATGATGCGTCGTACTCAATAATAACGGCTTTATATCCGGGGAAATTATCCATTATGGCATCCCTCTCGACTTCAGGGGCACACAATAGTGCTGTGGATAGTGCTTCGGTGACAAGTCCCTTTTTGCCTGCAACGGCAGATTGTCTGAAACTGTTTACCGGCTCTGCAGTCTTTGGATTCAATATATGACCGGTGCCATATTTTTTCAAGTTTTGGGGAGTGATTCCTGATACCGACATGAATTCATCTTTTAGCTCCAGCAAATAAACATTTTCCTTCGGGTTGAACATATTGGTTATCCCTGTTTTCCATGAATCACCAAATGGATGACTGCCTATTGCCAAAATTGAGCTTTCTCCAAAACTAATAAATCCAGTATTCACCAACTTCTTATTAAGGATTGTCTTAATAGCGTCCAATGCAGCACCCTTTCCGAAGGCTCCGCTATCTAAGGATATGTATGGCGATTTAAATTTAACCGACAGGTTTTCTCTGTCGATTTTGAGAAACTTAATCCCCGTCTTTTCAAGCAAATGTTTTAATTGTTCACCATCACCGGGATAAAATGTATCTTTATTCCTCTTTAATTGGAGAATCTTACCTATTGTAAAATCGAAATAACAGCGGGTCTTTTCAGATAATACGGCAAGTTCTTCTATCATCTGAAATATATCCGGATCAATAATCACAGGTTTGGATGAAGCTTCCCTGTTGAGTTTTGAAAATACTGAAGTATCATTGTAAATACTTATCCTGTCTTCCAGTTCTTGCAATTGCTCTTTAATCACCGCAAGCAACTGATCGGCAAAATAATCGTCAGTTTCCGGGAGAACAATATCCATTCTTGTTCCCATGGAAAACAGGTTGCGGTAAGTAGCTGAAGACATATATTGATCTGAAAATTTGAGGGTAAAAATAGTATAATATGCAATTAATCCAATATAATTCCGGGTTAATAATAACCAAATTAAATGAAAATCCAAAACCGGAACACAAATTGTAAAAACCGGCGATGGTTTTAATTACGAACCAAAAGATTTTAATTATGAACCGGAATACTTTAATTACAAACCCGGAATGTATAAAAATCCGCGAAATTACTTCATTAACACGGGTTCGGGATATTCGTTCTCATCAAAAGGATTATAAAAATAGATGCTATGATCCCTGTATAAATTTAAATGTGATTTTAATCTTGACAAAAAGTCCCCGTAATCCTTCCGCCCTTCGGCACACCAGACAGTTTCAGCCAATGCTGCTATTCTGGGGTATAAAAGAAAATCAAGCCGCTGTTCATTATTGATTGTTTCGGTCCACACATTCCCCTGGAAACCAAGCACCAACGACCTTTGTTCCTCATCAATACCAAGGCCGGAAAGTGAAAATTCATAAACATCCTGGAGTTCATTAAAACGGCCACCCCACTTTCTTCCAAACCTGTGATCCTCATTCTGCACAAAATCAAAATAGAATGGCAAGCGGGGACATATTACAGTTTTATGGCCGTTCTCAAGACTTAATTTTAGTTGCTCAGGCTGATCGTGCCTCCACCAGAATATTACGCTACGGTCCTTGGGAAGACCGGCATCAGCCATTTCATCCCATACCAGTATATGATTATTGAGCTTCATCAATGAATCATTCATACGACGCATAAAATAATTCTCAACTGCTTTTAAATCATCAAGATTATTACGTCTCATCAGCTCCTGCACCTCAGGATCCGTCTTCCACCGGTGATTCCCAAAGCTCACTTCATCACCGCCAAGGTGAACCATCTGGGAAGGGAAAAGCGCATCAACTTCTCTGAGAATATCGGTAAGATACTGATAGGTTCCCTCCCTGCCCGGATGAAAAGTCCAGTCCGGGTACCTTTCAGAACCGCCACCACTGTATTCAGGGTAAGCATGGTTTGCCGCAGTAGCATGTCCGGGCATATCAATCTCGGGGATGACCACAATTTTCCTTTCCTTAGCATAAGCAACAATTTCCTTTATATCTTCCTGGGTATAAAATTGAGCCGGCATATAAGGATCGGTATGGTTTCCAATACCGCCAACAAGTCCGAGTTTCGAATATTTCTTAATTTCTATCCTCCAGCCGGGAGAATCGGTAAGATGCCAGTGAAAACGGTTGAGTTTGTAATATGCCATCCAGTCCAATATGGATTTCACTTTATCTTTACCAAAGAAGTGCCGTGATTCATCAAGCATTATGCCTCTCCATCCATATTCCGGGTCTTCTCTAATTTCCCGAAGGAATGGTAAGCATATCGCGCTCTTCAATATGCTTATTCAATTTATCTGAAAGTTCACGAACCAGGTTTTTTACCTCTGGTTTTTCAGCAATATTTACTGTTTCTTCCGGATCGTTCTGAATATTAAAAAGCATCTGGCCGGTAACTTCTCCTGTTCCGTCACTAAACCACCTGGTGAATGTGTGAGTTTGCGTCACCACCGTTTCACCTCTTATCCAGCGGTAATATATCCCCTCTTTCCATGGCTGATCAGGATCTTCTGCAAGCGGAACAAAACTTTCTCCTTGTAAATGAAATGGCTTTTGCAGTCCGGCAAGCTCCGATAAAGATGGATAAATATCCACAAATTCAACCAATGCAGAGGTTCTACTGTTTTTCACAGTCTTACCGGGGGCGCGCAAAATCATGGGAGTATGTGCCGCCTTCTCAAGGTTGCTGTGTTTGCACCAGAGGCCATGGTCAGCAAGGAAATAGCCATGATCGCCCCATAAGATTACTATGGTATTTTCTTCCAGTCCAAGATTCTCCAATTCATCTAACACCTTCCCGATCTGTGCATCGACATAACTTACACTGGCATAATAACCGTGGATCAATTTTCGCATATAAACTTCATCAAGTGGTCCCTGCCGGGGAACGTCAGAATAATTTCGCAGCTCACCAAAATTATGCATAGCCGCATCAGGTGCGTCCTTTGGCTTATTCATATTATCTGGCAGTTCGATTTTATCAAAATCATATAAATCCCAGTACTTTTTTGGTGCGTTAAACGGGAGGTGGGGCTTCCAGAATCCAACAGCCAGGAAGAAAGGCTGACCGGAATTATTCAGTTCCCGCATCCTTGTTACAGCTTCATTAGCCAGCATCCCATCCCTGTAGACATGATCAGGAGCATCGGGAGCCTCAAATGCAGGTCCCCTGAATGATCCTGGCGAATTCGCGTGTGGAATAAGTTGCTCAAGAGATTCAGGCAATATATAAGCAACATCAGTGCGGGGACTCCAGGGGTTTTCGGACCAGCTGCCTTTTCCATCATTTGAATGGTGGTAAATTTTACCGAGGGACATGGTGTAGTAACCATTATTCCTAAAATGCATCGGCAAACTTACTATTCCCGGAACATCCTCATCCTGACGGCAGCTGTAGTTCACAAAGCGATCGCGATTAGGCCTTAAGCCGGATAGAAGGCTGGCACGTGAGGCCCCGCAAACCGGAACATTGCAATAAGCACGGGTAAAAGTTAATCCAGATTCAGCCAGTCTGTCGATATTTGGAGAATGGATATGGTTTTGCCCGTAACAACCCAATGAAGGACGCAGGTCATCTACTGCAATAAAAAGCACGTTGGGCTTTTTATTCGGAATTTCTTCCTGCCGAGCAGATATATTGACTATATTTCCAACTGTCAAACCCATCAATAAACAGGTGGTGACTTTATTATATCCGGTTTTCTTTTTCATTATGGTTTGCTTATTCGATATTAATTTTCTGGCTCAATATTAGTTGTCTGAATCAATATTAGTTTTCTGAATCAATATTACTTTTTATAATCTGGCTCATCAGATAATGCCGGTTTCTAAAGGGAGTTCTTAACAGTTATAACCTCAGTTTCATCATTCATTTCTTCCTGAAGTTTTATCAGGTCATTAAAAAGTGAAGTTTTAATGGACTGATAGCGGGGATGACCGGAGAGGTCATTGATCTCCCGGGGATCATTTTCCACATCAAAAAGAAGGATCTTGTCTGCCTCCGGATACACTATAAGTTTAAAGCCATCTTTCCTTATCATTCTTTGAAGGTGTCTGTAGGCACCATAAATTGCATCATAATGCGACTCGCTCCTGTCTCCTCTTGCAAGATCCATGACGCTATTAAACTGAACATATTCCGGCTTCTCCAGTCCGGCGATATCAATAGATGAAGCCATAACATCCTGGTAATAGATATCGGCATTTACCTCAGTGTTTTCAGGAATATCCGGGCCGGTAACAATAAACGGAACCCGGATACTGTGATCATACATATTCTGTTTCCCCAGCAAACCATGCTCACCAACGGCCAGTCCGTGATCGGCTGCAAAGAAAATATATGTATTATCTGCCTTGCCTGATTTCTCAAGTTCATCAAGTATTATTCCGATCTGCTTATCCATGTGGGTGATAATGGCATAGTATTCCTGACGGTTAACCTTCACGGCATATTCGGTGCGCGGGAACGGGGCCAGCCGTTCATCCCTAAGACCTTCCCCGCTACCCATCTCTTCCCTGTAAGGATATAGCGCCTGGAAATTGGCGGGTAGTGATATATCATCGAGAGGATACATATCCACAAACTCTTTAGGTGATTGTCTCGGATCGTGTGGAGCATTGAAAGCCAGATACATAAAGAACGGCTTCTCCGAATCCCTGGCGTCATTTAAAAATGATACAGCATCGTCAGCCAGCACTTCACTCCAGTGAGTGCCTCCTTTCCAAAATCCTCCCCATTTTTTATCCCATGGCAGCCAGGTGGTATCATCTTCATGCAACGGGCGGTTATATCCTTCAGGCACATCATTGGGCATTCCCGGCCTCACATTTCCGACATGATCAAAAACATCCAGGGGATCTCTTTTTATATGCCACTTCCCTGTAAAATAAGTTTCATAACCTGCCTGTTGCATAAGATTGCCCCACATGGGCCGGGATAATGGCTCTTCCTGATTTTTATATTCATCTTCATAACTGTACGCATCCCAAATATATGAACCGGTTATCAGCATAGCCCTCGATGCAATACAAACTGCACCATTCCAGGCGCCCATATTATAGGCATGAGTGAAAGTTGTGCCGCTGCTTGCAAGCCTGTCCAGGTTAGGAGTTTTGACCTCTCCATTAAGGGCATTGATAGCCCGGAAACTATGATCATCGGCGAAGATGAAAAGAATATTTGGTTTCGGATCCTGTTCCATAGAAGTCTCACTTCCGGAAACAATATCGATTAAACCAAATGATGCAACAGCCGGTATTCCGAAAGCCAGGATTTTCAAGCCACCTCCCGGGGTTTTAAAACTTTTCATGTTTCCCATGAGTATATTTTTTTAGTAATATTTATCTGATGCCAGACTTACTTTTATTTTTATTATTAATATTCAGTCCTGGTTGGTTTGCACAAATTCTTAATCATTCAATAATCACGTCAACAAATACAGGAAGATGATCTGAAGCAACGGGTTCATTTACCACTTCCTGTTTTAATACTATGTAATCAGTCCCGCCCCGCTTTAATCCGAAAATATAATCAATACACTTGTCAGGGCCATCACCGGGAAAGGTATATTCATTTCCACTAAGCTGCACCCAGTTTTCCGATAACAATGCAAGCGTCCGGGAACCTGGGGTGTCATTAATGTCGCCGGCAAGGATCACCGGCTTACCGGATTCATTTGCCTCATAGTCAATTATCATTACCGAACCGTGCCTGTCGCCAGCATAACCGTTATTAAAATGGGTGCCGTAAAGTATAAAATCTTCGAATTCGACCATTAACAGGCTTCTCCTCTCCTGCCTTCCCGGAAGGGGAATAAAACTGTAACTAACAGGGTTCTCCTTTGACAGAATACCATTACCATATTTCCCGCCCTGGAAAGATATTGCCGGTCCATACCGGT
>CAZFOO010000031.1:11855-38225 GCA_964520585.1 uncultured Bacteroidales bacterium | reverse complement strand
GCTATGGGGGTTGCACTTGCAGTGGACTGGGCTGGCAGGGATCTTCCTCAGTCAACCGTTGACCTGGCCATGAATGCACTTATTGAAAAGGGCATTAATCCGAGTTACGAAGGAAGCATGGGGTGGATAAACGGTACTAACAACTGGAACCAGGTGTGTAATGGCGGGATGATAGCTGCCTCAATAGTAATTGCAGAGAAGGATCCAGAGCTGGCAGCTAAAACAATCAGCCGCTCACTGGACGGGATACCTTTTGCGCTTCATGAATATGCTCCCGATGGTGTTTATCCCGAAGGTCCCTCTTATTGGAGCTATGGGACCCAGTTCTCCGTGCTTACCTCATCGATGCTGACCAGTGCATTCGGGACTGATTTTGGTATCGCTGAATATCCTGCTTTTATGGAAAGTGCCGATTTCAGGGTGTTAAGCGTGGGGCCCACCGGACTGTTCTGGAACTTTGCCGATTGTGGTAATTCTCCCGGGAGAAACGGGGACATAATTCTTGCCTGGTTTGCTTCCTATTCCGGTAATCCGTCATACCTGGAACGTGACAAATTTCTTGCTTCGCCCGAATCCATGAGCAAACTGAACCGGGCTGCCGGAGCCGGACTGGTCTGGTTGTCACAGTTTGAAACCAGGCATGAAACAAGCCTGCCCCTTGCATGGAAAGGGGATGGGAAAAACCCTGTTGGCATTTTCAGAAATGGAGATGATGATCCCCATCAATACTATTTCGGCGGAAAGGGAGGCAGGGGAACACTCCCACACGGTCATATGGATGCAGGTTCTTTTGTTTTTGAGCTCGAGGGTGTTCGCTGGTCTGTTGACATGGGAATGCAAAATTACAACCGTGTAGAACAGGCAGGGTTTAATTTGTGGGGGAGGTGCCAGGATTGTGAGCGGTGGAATCTTCTTTCCACCAGCAATTACGGACACACTGCTCTTACAGTTAATGATGAGTTGTTCGTAAATGATGGCTACGTGCCAATTATCGATTTTCAGGAAGGGACACAACCGGAATTTACCCTCGACATGTCTGACCTTTATGGTGAAAACCTGAATAGCGCCACCCGCAGGTTCTTAAAAGAAGACCAGCGATCTATCCTTATTGAGGATGTAATAGAGATTAACGATCTCACCGAAAGTATTACCTGGCAAATGATGACCACAGCCGAAGTTGAAATGGTCGATGGTGGTGCTGTTCTCAGTCAGAATGGCAAACAGTTGAGAATGGAGATTTTGTCCCATCCCGGACTGTCAGTTTCCGTTGTTTCCCTTGATCCTCCTCCTTTCTACCTGGATAAGCAGATTGACGACCTGAAGCGGATTGAGATAAGGATCCCTGCCTGGATAGCTGAAACAGGAAATGAGACTGTCAGGGTGAGGCTTACCGGTAATTAGTTACAGGGGCTGATTTCCCTTTAATAGGTGCGTGATTTAATCTGAAAATATTTGCTTTGTGCATATTTTTCTATGTGCCTGATTTGTCTGCGCGGATTATCGGTCACCCTGATACCGGTGGAAATAGTATTGATCTTGAAATAACTGAAAGCGGTGTTGTGAAACAGATTGGTTATCAGCTGACTTCCGGGAGTACTGATTAATTCATAAACGTATAAATATCCTTATCTTTTGAGTTTTGAATACAATATATTTTTCACTACAAAGACACCAATGCGATAATATGCATCTTGAAGTCAATATTTATGAATTAATGAGGCTGGTACTTTTTTATGATAAATTTTAATAATCTGATTCACTTATTAATATTGTTATTGCTGGTTAGTAATAACTCCTGCTCCCCGGATGATACCCCTATTGACCCGGAACCGTCTTTCCCGGAGAAGCCGCAGGGATTGCTGGAGGAGCATCCGCGTATTATGTTGTTGCCGGATGAAGAGGCTCTTATATGGCAGGCAATTCAATCTACTCCCCAATGGAGAAAAATGCATGATGCCATTATAGCTGCAAGTAACAGTATCATCAACAGGCCTGTGCTGGAAAGGACCATGGTGGGCCGCAGATTGCTTGGTACTTCGCGGGAGGCGTTAAGACGCATTTTTTATCTTTCCTATTCATACCGGATGACAGGGAATGATAAATATTTTGAGCGTGCAGAGAAGGAGATGCTCGCTGTTGCTAGGTTCGGGGACTGGAATCCTTCGCATTTTCTGGATGTGGGTGAAATGACCATGGCTCTTGCGATCGGTTATGACTGGTTATTTAACAAATTGCCGGGTGATTCCAAAAGAGTAATCCGTGACGCTATACTTGAAAAAGGACTTGAACCTTCTTTTGATCAGAATTATAACTGGTTTCTTGATGCTACTCATAACTGGAACCAGGTCTGCAATGCGGGGATGACCTTTGGTGCCCTGGCAATATATGAAAGTTATCCTGATATCGCAGGGGAAGTTATTGACCGCGCTTTTAATACAATAACCCTGGCAAAAAAAGTTTACATGCCTGATGGCGCTTATCCGGAGGGTTATGGCTACTGGAATTACGGCACCTCATTCAATGTGATGTTTCTTAGTGCTGTAGACAGGATATGGCCTGATAGATTTGATTACAGCCAGCATTCGGCATTCCTTAAGACCGGCAGTTTCCTCAAGAATATGCTGGCGCCTTCCGGTATTTGCTATAACTGGGGTGACAACGGAGCAGGGGGTAATATCAGCCCGGCAATGTTCTGGTTTGCTGAGAAAAACAACCAGTCTTCGCTGCTCTGGCAGGAAAAGCTTTTTCTGGAGTCAGACAATTATTCCCGTTTCACCGGAAACCGTTTGCTACCAGCTATTTTACTATGGGGTAAAGAAATTGTCATTGGTGAGATTACCCGGCCGGATAAAAATATGTATGTTGCCCAGGGGCCAATGCCTTTGTCCATAATGCGCACCTCCTGGAGTGATACTGAGGCAATTTATCTTGGTTTCAAGGGAGGATCACCCTCTGTCAACCATGGGCACATGGATATTGGTTCGTTCTTATTGGAAGCAGATGGTATCAGGTGGGCCAGTGATCCTGGTATGCAGAATTATGAATCACTTGAATCCGCTGGCATGAATATCTGGAACCGGTCTCAGGACTCTGACAGGTGGAAAGTATACAGGCTGAATAATTATTCTCATAACACATTGACTGTTAACGGAGAGTTGCAACTGGTTGATGGCTATGCCAAAATAGACAGGTATTCGGATAATCCGGACTTCTCTTTTGCCGTTTCAGATATATCAGCAGTATATAACGGACAGCTGGAATCCTTGACCCGGGGTGTGGGCATAGTGGACCGGGAATTTGTTGTGGTAAGGGATGAGCTGACGACCGGTTCCGAAGCGGCTCTTGTCCGCTGGCAGATGCTGACCGAAGCTGATGTAACCATTACCGGGAGTAACGCTGCTACATTGACGATGGATGGGAAGCAACTGTTTTTACGTGTTGATGAACCAGCCAGTATCCAGATTGCCTGCTGGAGCACTGATCCAGGTACCGAATGGGATGTTGCCAATCCGGGCACCGTACTGGTAGGCTTTGAAGTCAATGTGCCGGCTAATGCAAGTGAAGTGATGCAGGTAAGACTTGTTCCTTCTTCAGCCGGCAGTGATACAGCATTTAATAAAACTATTGGCGATTGGTGAGATTATTGGATAGGGGAAAGTAACCAGAATCGAATAGGTTCCTAAATTAATGTGGTGTCTCTTAAATATAGTATCGGTAGAATATTACAACTGAATATAAATAAAAAATCTGTAGATCATGAAAAAATTTAAAAATCTGTCATGGGCAATATGCCTTGTATTACTGGTTGCTGTTGCTTCATGCACACCGGCTGATACCCCGGAACACCGTTTGTCCGTTCATCCACGGATCATGCTTCTGGAAGGAGAAGAAGATATAATCCGGCAATCCGTTGAAACCAGTCCCGAATGGAAAAAAATGCACGAGGCGATTATTGCAGAATCCGGCAATATCATTGACCTGCCACCGGTGGAAAGGGAACTTACCGGCAGGCGCCTGCTTGGTAAATCTCGCGAGGCATTGCGCCGTCTGTTTTATCTGTCCTATTCATACCGGATGACGGGTGAAGATAAATATTTTGAACGTGCGGAAAATGAGATGCTTGCTGCCGCTGGTTTCAGCGACTGGAATCCTTCGCACTTTCTGGATGTTGGTGAGATGACCATGGCCCTGGCAATAGGGTATGACTGGCTTTATGATGAGCTTTCAGAAGAATCCAGGGAGATCATCCGTGAAGCTATCCTGACTAAAGGACTGGAGCCATCGTTTGATTCTGATTATAACTGGTTTTTAAGTGCATCTCATAACTGGAACCAGGTTTGCAATGCAGGAATGACTTTTGGTGCTCTTGCTGTCTATGAGCATTACCCTGAAATTTCAAAAGAGGTAATTGACAGGGCTTATAATACAATAACCCTGGCCATGGAAGATTATAAACCAGACGGGGCGTATCCGGAAGGTTACGGTTACTGGGGATACGGAACCTCGTTTAATATACTGTTCCTCAGTGCCGTTGATAAGATATGGCCAGATCGTTTTGACTATAATGAACAATCAGCCTTCCTAAAAACAGGAAAATTTCGCAAGAACATGATCGCCCCCACTCTTGAAAATTTCAATTGGGGAGATAACGGTTCCAATGCCGGACTTAGTCCCTCGATGTTCTGGTTTGCCGACAAAAATAACGAACCTTCCCTTTTGTGGATGGAAAAGTTTTTTCTTGATTCAGATGATTATTCAAAATTTACCCGGAATCGTATTCTCCCGGCTATTATGAGCTGGGGCAAGGATATCCCTTTTGATGAAATAGAACAACCGGATTACAACATATATGTTGCACAGGGTCATATGCCTCTTTCTATTATGCGTACTTCCTGGAGTAATCCGGAAGCAGTTTTCCTTGGTTTTAAGGGAGGTTCTCCTTCCGTTAATCATGCTCACATGGACGTTGGTTCGTTTGTAATGGAAGCCGATGGTGTTCGCTGGGCAGGTGATCTCGGACCGCAAAGTTATCATTCGCTGGAATCACTGGGTATGAATATCTGGGGAGGAGCTCAGGATGCGGAGCGGTGGACTGTATACCGCCTGAATAATTATTCTCACAGTACGCTTACTGTAAACGGAGAGTTACAACGGGTAGATGGCCATGCCAAAATAGACAGGTATTCGGATGATCCTGCTTTTTATTATGGCATTTCCGATATATCATCACTCTATGAAACTGAACTTGCCTCGGTAACACGTGGTGCAGGTATAGTGGACCAGGAATATGTTGTGATACGTGATGAACTGGAGACAGGTTCCGATCCTGCTACTGTAAGATGGCAGATGCTGACCGAGGCCGAAGTGACCATTACAGGGAATAATACGGCAACACTTACCAGGGATGGTAAGGAACTGTTGTTCCGCGTTGATGAACCTGCCAATATCCAGGTTGCCACCTGGAGCACTGATCCTGGTACAGAATGGGATGTTTCCAATCCAGGCACTGTTCTGGTAGGCTTTGAGGTTGTTGTTCCGGGAAATGAAAGCAGTACCCTTGACGTTAAGCTGATCCCTGCGTCTGCCGTTACCGAAGCGTCGTTTAACAAGAACCTGGCTGAGTGGTAACAGGAATGTTTGCTAATATCCTAACCATAAATTAACTATGAAATTTGAACTATGAAAAAGTCGAATAGCCTTGTAAATAAAAAATATAGGGCCTCTATTATCTGTTTTGGCCTCCTGCTTTTTGGCATCCTGTTTCATCCCTTTTACGGCATCGCCCAATCAACCGGCGAGAGTGATATGATTGTTATCGATGAACAGGACCAGGTTGAAGAGATTGCAGAGGTGATTGAAGTAGATAAAGTATGGGCCGGGCACCCCGTGGGATTTTGCCTTCTTACCCATGATAATATGCAGTATGTTGCCTATTATAATGCGGACAGGCATATGGTGGTGGGGCAACGGGATCTTCAGGCCGATAATTTCGATCTTTATGTTTTGCCTCCTACCGAAAGGACACCTGAAGACCGGACCAGTACTGTTCTTGGCTGGGACAGTCACAATTATGTAACCTTGGCTGTTGATGATAAAGGTTATATCCATCTGGCAGGTAATATGCATGTTCACCCCATTACATATTTCAGAAGCACTCAACCTGGTAATGTTTTTACACTGAAGCAGGTTAAGGAAATGGTTGGTTCTGAAGAAGACAGGTGTACCTATCCTAAATTTATGAAAGATCGTGACGGGAAATTGGTTTTCCATTACCGGGATGGTGGCAGCGGAAGGGGCAATGAGATATATAATATTTATTCTACCGAAACCAGGCAATGGTCCCGGTTACTGGATACCCCCCTGCTGGACGGGCAGGGAGAGATGAATGCCTATGCCTCCCAGCCGCAGCTCAGGCCGGACGGATGGTATCATATGTACTGGGTGTGGAGGGATACTCCTGATTGCGAAACCAATCATGACCTGTCATATGTTAAGAGTCCTGATCTTATTAACTGGTTTGATGCTTTTGGTGACCCCCTTGAACTTCCGATTACCTTTGATGATAAATCTGTAATTGTCGATCCAATTCCTGCTGAAGGGGGGATTATAAATCTTGCTGCAAGGCTCAATTTTGATGATGATCTTAAGCCGGTCATGGCTTATCATAAATACGATGAGGATGGGAACCTGCAGTTTTATGTTGCACGCATGACAGGTGACAGATGGTCGATAAAGCAGATAACGGACTGGAACTATCGCTGGGAGTTTAAGGGCCGCGGTTCAATTAACAGTGAAGTCAGGATAGGTCCCTTTGAGAAAAGGGATGATGGGTATTATGAATTGAGCTATAGTCACATAAAATACGGGGAGGGGACTTTCCTTCTTGACGCCGGTTTTGACATTTGCGGAGAGGTATTAAAACCCGAACCGGTTGTATCAACTTTTAAGCCGGAAGGTGATTTCCCTGGTTTGCAGGTGCGGACCAGAGGTGATATTGGTAATTACGACCAACCCGGAAGCAGGTATATCCTGAAATGGGAAACCCTGGTGAGTAACAGGGACCGGCCTCATCCCAAACCATGGCCTGGGCCCTCGCAGCTTTATTTATATAAGCTAAAAGCTGCGCAACCGGACTGGCTGGAGATGACTTCGGTTGAAGATCTTTATTCGGTGTATCCCGAAAAGATGGAAAATATCATGCAAAGTCTTAATCTGGAATTAGAAGGCCTGGAAAAAGTAAAACAGGAGTATGAAAGAGGTAATATTGTCGAAGCATGTAAACTGCTGCTTGACCACTATAAGGATGCCGAAATAAAGAGTATTGTTTCCAGGGAATCCCCTGAGGTTTCTTATGAGACTGTATCCGCTGCCGACTCCATAATTCAGGATATTATTACGATACAGCGGGTATCTGACCGGGTACCCCGCCTGAGTGATGGTCATATGGACTGGCATCATACGGGGCCTGAGGATGATATGGAATATGCCTGGCTTTTTAACCGGCACAGTGCTGTCGGCACACTGCTCAGGGCCTGGTTTGAAACCGGTAACCCAAAGTATGCGCGCCATATCGATAAATTCATTAAGGACTGGATAATCAGCAGCTGGCCCTATCCTGAGGTCAGGAGTTCTACTGCCATGTGGCGGGGACTGGAAGTTACGGCGCGGGTGAGGCAATGGATGCCCGCTTTTTTCAACCTGAATGACACGGAATATCTTTCACCTGCAACCCAGCTGTTAATCCTGAGCAGTCTCCCCGAGCATGCACATTATCTGAGGAATTTCCATGCAGCGGCGAACTGGCTTACCATGGAGATGAACGGGCTGGCAACTGTAGCTGCAGCCTGGCCTGAATTTGACAAATCCCCGCAATGGATTGAATACTCTGTTAATGCAATGACTGAAAGCATGAAGGAACAGGTCTATCCTGACGGGGTGCAGACTGAACTTACCTCTCATTATCATAATGTGGCCATGAGGAATCTCAGTAGCTTCAATGACCTGTGTAAAATGGTAAACATTAGTCTGCCAGCTTTCTATACAAACACACTTGAAGATATGTGGGGTTATCTTGCAACTACCATACGGCCTGATGGTTATGGGATTCTTAATAACGATTCGGATCTGACATACAATCGTGATATAGTGCTGAATGCTGCTTCCACTTATGGGCGCGGGGACTGGGAGTTTATTGCGTCCAACGGAGAGTCGGGTATTAAACCTGAAACCGGACCATCCTACATATTTCCGTGGGCCGGTCAGCTGGTGTCAAGAAGTGGTTACGAAGAGGAGGCTCACTGGTCCTTTTTCGATGTCGGTCCGTGGGGAAGCGGCCATCAGCATAATGACAAACTTCATCTTTCAGTCTCTGCTTTTGGCCGGGACCTGCTGGTTGATGCCGGCAGATTTGCTTACCGCGGAATGGTTGCTGATAAGTTCAGGGCCTATGCCCTTGGTAGCTACGGTCATAACCTGATACTGGCAGATGGTAAAGGTCAGGGACCCGGACCAAGGCTTGCCGGAGAAGTTGTACCTGAAAACCAATATATGATAACCGGCGATTTTGATTATGCTTCCGCCTCCTTTGATAATTTTACTGATCTTGAGGGTGAATTCACACATACCAGGTCACTGCTGTATGTGCGAGGAGAATTCTGGGTGGTTGTTGATCATATAGATACCGACGTGCCACGGGAGATAGATGCATTGTGGCACTGGCATCCAAACTGTTCTGTAAGTGAAACAGGTAATGGTGTTGTGTCAAGTTCCAATCCACATGGGAACCTGAAAATTATTCCGGCAGATAATACAAACTGGAGCGTGGACTTTGTTAAGGGACAGGAAGAACCTCATGTTCAGGGATGGTATAGCCGTGAATACAATGTTTACGAACCAAATACCACCGCAATATACAAAACCAGGGGAGATTCCGGCAGCACTTTTGCCTGGGTTTTATTCCCCTTTGAAACAGATGCACCGGAAGTCAGTGCAGAAATGGTATCCAAAGGTAACGATTCGGTTGGCCTCAGGGTTCACGTCCCCGGAAAGGGATACTGGGATATTAATATTCCTTTTTTAAACAGTGCTGAGGCAGGTGTTAATTTTATTGCGGACTAATACCTGGAATGCGGCACATGATTAATGATATAATTTTAGATGACAGGCCTAAAAACCTGATATTACTAAGTCCAGTGTAAAAAGGCGATAATGCGTAAAACAGGATTTTTCTTCTAATTATATATATCATGTAATCAAGATAATGCAAAAATAAAAATTGGTAATTAATAAATGAAATGGCTTTATATATTGGACTCATTATTAATTGCTGATCTGGATAATTGAGTAAAAAAACAAGATACATTTTTAATTAAGAAGCAAATAACACTTTTCATAAATGAAGATTTTTTTATTTTACTTTTTGATATTAATCCTTTTTATTGGAGGTTCCTGCGATAAGGAAAATGAATTACCTGAAAACGGGGAAGACGGTATTCCTGAAAACGGGGAAGACGATCCGGCAAGTGATTTTGTTAAGGAAGACCATCACCCCTTTTTAATTGTTAAAAAGGAACAGTTTGATTATCTGAGGGAAAGAGCTGACACAGAACCATGGAAGTCAATAAAAAATGACGCCTTATTGAGATCTGCCAAAGGCAGTAGTACTTCCGCCTATCCATTGCAGGACTTTGTTGGAGCCGCTGCATTGGCATACATTTTAGACACTGTCAATTCTGAAACTCACGCCCAAAGGGTGAGAGATGCCATCCTGGATCAATATTCCCAGATCAATGTTGAAGACGGTGGTAGCTGGGGAGGGGTGGTTCCTCCCATGGGATCATTCTTTAATGCTATTCTGGCACTGGACATTGTTTACAATACACTTTCCCCGGAAGATATTGAAGCCTGTGAGGAGGTAATTTACAATCAGATCTCGAAAATTAACAGACAAGGCTCCTGGGGTGATGTGAGACTCGGTACTCATGGTACCTGGGATATTTACAAGGGTGACCGCACTACTCCCGATGATGATTATTATAATGGGATCATGGTGCAGATAACAGAAGACGGAGTCAGTCCCGTTACTAATCATTATGCATGGGAAAGGGTTGCCGGTGGTGACAGCCGGCTCTCAAAGTCCGGTTACATGGATGTGCTGGAATTTACAGGCATAGATAACCGGTATTATGATAATGACCGTCTAAAGAAGTTTTTCCGCTGGCTTTTCGGGTCGAGCGTAAACTGTGCCAGGGAGATGGCTATTTTTGGCGATATGCTTCCTACCCAGGGCATAAATAATGACATGCTTCACCGTAGAGTGGGGAATTTTGACATCGAAGCGGCAGGATATGCAGCCTGGTTTCATGAAGGTGTGCAGGCTAAGGGGAACATCCTGACATATATTTTACCCGTAGAAGCCCTGCCGTCACCTGTGGTTCCTGAAAGCGCATTATACACCAATGGTGGAGCATTTTTTCGTGAGAAGGAGGATGATCCGAAGGGACTGCATGGTGTCCTTTACAATATCATGTCCCAGGATGAATGGCATACCCACCAGGAAGTAAACGGACTTGCCCTTTCAGGGATGGGTAATCGTGTGCTTGTAAACGGTGGAAGGTTAGGTGCGCCAACCCGTCCTGCACCCTTGAATAATACATTAACCATTAACGGTGAAAGCCATAACTCCCGGCTGGGAGGAGGCATAGTTGAGGGTTTTACCATGGATAGTTTTGATTATGCCTCAGGTTTTTCCGGACCGGCAATGACAAACGGAGATCATTACCGGAATCTTATACTGGTGCACGGGGCGGGTGAAGCTAAGCCCTACTATGTTGTTTTTGATGAAGTTGAGACTGCTTCCGGAAATACCATTAATAATTTTATACACCCGGCTAACGAAACAACTGTATCTGTTATAAGGGCAAATGAGTTATACGAGTCAGAAATTGATCATTATCCCACCGTACAGGGGACTCACCTTTTGTTTTTTTATGTTACACCACCTGATGATGTTGACATTATGAAAGTTCCGTCTGCTGTCCCGGACCGCTATCCTGATTATCCTGATCATAATCGCCTTGAGTCGGTATATCAGACTGATGCTTCTGGTATGAAAAATGTGATTACTGTGTTGCAACCTTATGATCAGAATCCCGGTACCGAACTTCAGAGATTAGATGGAAGTGGTTTTACGGGAGGTTCAGTCATTCACGGCCCGAATGTAACTGATTATATTCTGGAGTCAGCAGGAGATGAAATTATTCAGTCCGACGATGTTTCATTGAAGGCCAAAGCTGCAATATGGAGGGAACTTCAGGGTGAGACGGACTTTTATTTTATAAGGAAAGGTACCCGGTTTATAAAAGGTTCTTCGGGTTATGAATCTGATTTGCCGGTCTCGTTATACATGAACGGCAATGAAGGAGTCATAATCTCCGGAGGTGCCAGGATAAAGCTTACCTGGCCCGGTATAAATCTGGCCGGTTTCCATGGTAATGTTGATATAATAGAATCGGGAGAAGGTTTTATTGAGATACAGGCGGGAGAGGGGGAAATTCGTTTTTCATATTAATTCAACCTGCTTTATCTGTTAATCCAACCTGTTTCATCTGTTAATCCAACCTGTTTCATATTTATACAACCTGTTTTATCTGCTAACAAAATAATTGAATATTAACCTGATAAGCCTGATTTATGCAAATTAGAAAGCTATCATCAATTATCCTGGCATTTACTTTTATAGCCTTTAATATTATTGCCGGAAATAAACATCCCCATATTTTGTTAGATGATAGAGATAAGTCCGGCATCATTAAAAAAAATTAAGAACAGGACTGGGCAAAAGCCATTTATGACGAACATTTACAAAGAGTAAACCCTTATTGGAAAAGGACCTGATAGATCCACAGCAGTTCATATCAATAATAAACGGCGAAATTAATGATCTTGCCCAGAGTACTGTTGTTATTTGCTGGCTCAGGGGAGATGAAAAATATGCCAGATTTGCGGCCATCCTGGCTTACCCACTACCGTGGAAAGATGGCTCACTCATGAGGGGCACTGGAAGGAACCGGGAGGCTACCATAATTTTCCTGTATCCAATTTGATCCGGGGAGCACTGGCTCTTGAGAGAAACGGATATGATGTTTTCAGAAGATTTCCGGAGCTTTTTGAGGCAACTTATGCAATGTTAAAATACTCATTCCCGAACCTTAATGTTTCGGCTTTCGGTGATACGGGCAGGGCTTCGCAAAGTCCCATGACGCTTGAGGCCGGTTTGGCTATAGCGGCTAAATATGAACGACCCGAACTCGGTGGATTGATGTCGGCCATGAACGCCCTTATAGATGGAGGTAAATACAAAAGGGGAAATATCGGGCTATAATCATAATCACTGTAATGGTATGGCTATGGAGTTTTAAAGTACGGAGCCTGCTGACTATCCTCTTACCGGTGATGATAAACCCGGATTCAGGTATTATTCTGAAGTTGAAAAGCTCGAAGGGTATACCGGCGGCCTTATCGGAATTTTTCCCGTGAATGACGGCGTAGGTAACTATAGTCACATAAAGGTTCTGATGCCCGGTGCTGATGGGAGGGATTACTACTGTGCCAAATCACCTGCTACCAGAACTGCCGGAAGTCATTATAGTGGTAAGCCTTTGCCTGTTTTTACCATCCGTACCCGGGAGGAAGCCTGGTCCAACCCTTTCATCACTATACTGTAACCTTTTGGCTCGAAAGGTGAACATTCAGTCAAAGCCGTAGAGAAATTAGACGATTTGAGTAATTCACACCATCCGGTTTTAAAAGTTATAAATATGGATGGATCTGAGCAGTTTATTTTCCAGGGCAATAATCCATCCAGGAAAATAAGTAACAGCCAGTTGACTTTTTCCGGTTATTTTGGTGTTGCCTCTTTGCGGGATGGCCAACTTGAGCACCTTTATCTTGGTGAGGGCTGCCATATTTCATTTGGCGTTGTATCAATCCGGGCTCCGGAAGGAAAAACCTCTGCCGAACTGGAAATATTTGATGATGGCACCTACAGGATTTCAAGTAATAATCCGGTAGTGATTGACTTTGGAGAGACCAATTCAATAATTTCAGAACTGGTTAAAGATGATTAGAATAGGCGCGCTGTTGAAAAAAAAGAGTCGCTAAATGCAACAAACATAACTGATTTGCGTACTATCGGTGGTGATTCTCCCTATAGCATTGCAAGATATCAATTATGCATTTGGTCCTTAATCCTGATAAATACACATTAAATGGTTTCATCCGTAATTCCATACTGGCGGATGAAAAAGATTTTATGTTAAAGCAAAGCGGTTCCGGACGTCAGTCAGAATTTTGTTACTTTTTTAAACTAATTTTCCCCTCATTTTTGCAGAAAAAAATTTCACGCTAAGCAAGAGGGACTTGCAATAGCAGGTCTTTTTTGTCGTTTATTAATATGATATTTAATACTGATTGATAATAAAATTTAAATAACTTACATTTGCTATTATTTAAAAAAATATAATGAGACAGCTAAAGATCACAAAATCAATCACAAACAGGGAGAGTGCGTCACTGGATAAATATCTTCAGGAGATTGGCAGGGAAGAATTGATCACCATAGAAGAAGAGGTTGATCTTGCACAAAGGATCAGGAAAGGCGATAAAGAAGCGCTGGAAAAACTGACACGCGCTAATCTTCGATTTGTTGTATCTGTAGCTAAGCAATATCAGAATCAGGGCCTCAGTCTTCCCGATCTTATTAATGAAGGAAATCTGGGATTGATTAAGGCCGCCGAAAAATTCGATGAAACACGTGGTTTCAAATTCATTTCTTATGCTGTCTGGTGGATAAGACAGTCCATCCTACAGGCACTTGCCGAGCAATCACGTATTGTCCGGTTACCTCTTAACCAGGTAGGGTCGCTTAATAAGATAAATAAGGCTTTTTCTAAGTTCGAACAGGAATTTGAGCGCACACCCTCACCCGAAGAGCTTGCAAACATACTGGAACTGCCACAGGATAAGGTCAGTGATACCTTGCGGGTTTCAGGCAGGCATATTTCTGTAGATGCTCCTTTTTCAGACGGAGAGGAGAATTCATTACTGGATGTCCTCATAAATAATGATTCACCTAACGCAGACAGGACGCTGCTTAATGAGTCTCTCGGAAAAGAAATTGAACGCTCGCTTGCCACTCTAACCGAACGGGAAAGGGATATTGTTAAGTATTTTTTCGGTATCGGGGTGCGGGACATGACACTTGAGGAGATAGGGGACCGGTTCGGGTTGACCCGTGAACGTGTCAGGCAGATAAAGGAAAAAGCGATCAGGAGGTTACGGCATACTTCAAGAAGTAAACTTCTTAAAAGTTATCTGGGATAAATTTCCTTTCTTATAGCTGTCCGGCACAACTTGTTTTTTTAAAAAAAGTATTACTTTTAAGCGGAATTTTATTTCCGCTTTTTCTATTTAAGCAAACAAACCCGTCAGATAATCCATATAAAATATTTTTATGAACAGATTCACAATTCCGGTTCTGATATTATCAGCAATATTATTTTCACCTTTTACAGCCAAAGTCCTTGTGGGACAGGGCGAATATCCTGATCATGAACAGTTAACCGCCCGGTTAAAAAAGATTTCTGAAAGTTATCCTGAATACACTACTCTCGAATCCCTGGTCCAAACAGAAGGAGGGAAAGATATATGGGTGCTTTCGGTTGGTGCGGGGGACTTATCTTCGACTCCTGCAATTGCCGTTGTTGGAAGTACAGAAGGGGATCACCTTCTGGGTACTGAACTTGCTCTCAGATTTGCCGAAAAGCTGCTGGAAGAATATGGCAAGCCTGGAGGTAAGGATGGATTACTATCGGACCATTCTTTTTATGTTTTTCCCGATGTGAGTCCGGATGCCAGGGAACAATTTTTTGCACCGTTGAAATATGAACGTAAGGGGAATGCAAATTCTGACTTTACCGACCGGTTTGGCAATAAATTGGTGCATCCATACAATGATCTGAATGGAGACGGGATGATCACCTTTATGCGGATAAAAGACCCTGCCGGGGAATGGAAAACCCATCCTGCTGATGAACGTATTCTGGTGAAGGCTTTCGGGGTAGAAGGAGAAAAGGGTGAATACCGGCTTTACAGGGAAGGAGTGGATTTTATGAAGAAAGAGAGATGGTATGAAGAAGGGGTTCACTTTAACAAAAACTTTTCCTTCAATTACCCCGTATTTACAAGCGGTGCAGGAGAACATGCAGTGTCTGAAAAAGAGACCAGGGCTATTGCCGGGTTTTTGTTTGATTTAAAAAATGTCTATGCAACAGTTTCCTTCGGACCGGCCAATAATCTGTCCCAGCCTTTGAAGTATAATGAGAGTGCAGCTTCAGGCAGAATTATATCCGGGATACTTGAAGAGGATGCCATACTTAATCAGATGGTAAGTAAAAAATATAATGAGATAACCGACACTCTGCTGGCAACTGGATCACCCGGGAGTGGCGGGGACTTTTTTCAGTGGGCATATTTTCATTACGGAAGACACAGCTTCAGTACCCCGGGATGGGAAGTTCCCTCTGGGGAAAATGAGGGATCGCCGGTTAAACAATCATCAGGAAAAGATATTGATCCGAAGATTGAGTTTCTGCGTTGGGCAGAAAAAGAAAACATTGATAATGTTTTTGTTCCCTGGGAACAAGCCTCTCATCCCCTTTATCCCGACCTGGAAATTGAGGTTGGGGGAATTGCGCCTTATGTAATGAATAATCCTCCGTTTCATATGACAGAACAGATAGCCGAAGATCATTACAGATTTATAGTTGAGCTTGCAGCATTGAAGCCGGCTGTTGAAATATTTAATTTTAAAACCGAAAAGCTTGGAGAAGGATTATACAGGATCTCTGCCGATATTGCCAATACCGGTGTTTTTCCAACGGTAGCGAAGATTGGCGAAAGATTGAAATGGGTTCAGAAAACCGTGGTCAGGCTGGATGCCGGAAATGACCAGGAGATTATTGGCGGTAAGGCTGTTGAGGTGCTTTCTGCAATTGAAGGAGGCGGATCTGAGTCCCGAAACTGGCTGATCCGTGGAAAAGGAGAGTTAAAGTTAAGCGCCGGAGCTGAGAATACAGGATATGACGAAATAATTATCACTCTTCAATAAATATAATTATATATGCAAGTCACATCTGCAGAATATTGATTAAAGCACCAATAACTGCATATGGATAGACGAAAAATCTGAAAACATGAACCACAACAGAATAATATCATTACATCTAACTATTATCTTTCTGCTTATACAGGTCGCCGTTACAGGGCAAACTTATGGGGACTTTTTCAAGGCTCCCGGTACGCCGGTTAACCCGGAAGTATCAATAAGCTGGAACCGTTACTATACTAACGAAGGGCTACTGAAGATCTACCGTCAACTCGCTGATGCGCATCCCGGACTCATTAAGCTTGAATCTATAGGTAAATCTTATGAGGGAAGGGATATATGGGTACTTACGGTTACCAATCTGGAAAACGGGTCCCACCTTGACAAACCCGGCTTCTGGATAGATGGCAATATTCATGCAAATGAGATACAGGGTAGTGAAATAGCTCTTTATACTGCCTGGTATCTTGCTGAAAATTACGGGGATAATGAATTTATTACCCGGCTGATGGACGATAAGGTTTTTTATATAGCGCCTACTATAAATCCTGACGGAAGGCATAATTATATGCAAGAACCTAATACCGTCAGTTCACCCCGCAGTGGAACCGTTCCCCTGGATGATGACGGCGATGGAATGGTAAATGAAGATGGTTTTGATGATCTTAATAACGACGGACATATTACCCAGATCCGCAGAAGGAGTGATCTGGGCCAGTACAGGGAAGATCCGGATGATCCCAGGAGATTAATCCCGGCAAGGGACGGTGAACCAGGTGAGTTTGAGCTGCTCGGTTACGAAGGGATTGACAGGGATGGTGACGGGAGGATAAATGAGGACAGGACCGGATATTATGATCCTAACAGGGATTGGGGTTGGAACTGGCAACCGGACTATGTGCAAAGAGGATCTTATCTTTTTCCTTTTTCTCTGCCTGAGAACAAGTCTGTACGGGATTTCGTGCTTTCCCGGCCTAATATAGCCGGTGCACAGTCATATCATAATTCGGGGGGAATGATATTACGCGGACCGGGAGCTGCTGAAGATGAAAGGAAGATGCGTATGGCCGACAGAAGAGTTTATGATGCGATAGGTGAACTGGGAGATAAATTATTACCAGGATACAGGTATATGATACTTTTTCAGGATCTTTATACTGTATATGGAGGCCAGATAGACTGGTTCCATTTTAACCGTGGCATATATACATTTACGAATGAGCTGATGACAAGTTACCTCTATTTCTACGAGCAGTATGCATCACGTGATGCCGGTCAGCAGGCCCAGTATTCCTTTGACAAAAACCTGTTATTTGAAGATGCATTTGTTCCCTGGGAGAAATTTAACCACCCTCAGTTTGGAGAAATTGAAATTGGCGGGTTTAAAAAGAATTTTGGCAGGATCCATCCCGGCTTCCTGTTTGAGCAGGATGCACACAGGAATATGGCTTTTACTCTTCATCACGCATATCATACCCCAAAACTTGAAGTGCATGAATTTACGGTTAATGAACTGGGTAACGGACAAAAAGAGATTATTGCTGTAATTGCAAACAGGCGGTTAATTCCGACACATAGCGGGATAGATGTTGAACATGGCATCGAACGTCCTGACTATATTAGTATTCATGGAGGAAATGTTATTTCCGGAATGTTAATGCATAACCGTGACCTCAATGTGGCTGAAGAGCAAATTTTAAATCCTTCCCGGATGGAAGTTGATAACATTCCCGGCATGGGACATGTTACCATTAAATGGATAGTTGAAGGTGGTAACAAATATACAATTACTGTTGACAGCGCTAAAGGAGGAAGGTTTAGCACAGAAAGTCCATAAATACAAAAGCCCCTTTTTGGGGCTTTATTTTCCAGCTTTTAATAATTCCGGCTTTACCTTAAATTATTAACGCCAAGCCTTTTCCTTATCCTGAATAATATTTTATCCCTGAACATCAAGGGGTACCATCTTGAAGGGGATTTTCAGAATTGATGCATAATCTTCTCCTGATTCAAGCATTTCAAAATCATCTTTTTCATAGTACCAGTGTATAAGTATCGGACTTCCTTTAATATGGTAGGACTCCAGGGTCTTGAAAATACCAAAGAGATATCTTGATGTGCTGGTGTTGAAATATTCCAGATTAATATGAAGATCGGTGGTTTTACTACTTTCAGTTTCGATGTATTTCTCAATCCATTTAAGTATTGGCTCATAAAACCTGATAGTGTCTTCCGGGATGGACCGGCCTTCAAAACAGAGTTGTCTGTTTTCCGGATCAAAATTTACAGTCGGTGTTTTTGTTTTGCCCTCAATTACAAGTTTTTCCATACTATTCAACGTTCATAATTTATTATAGCAAGAACTGATCCGCCATTTTTTTATTTACCCCGGCATGATATTTTTTATGATTCGTTCCGTAATTTTTAAAAAACATTTCTGGCGGCCCGCAAGCGTTATTAACTAATTAATTTAATACACTAAACTACAAATTTAATATTATAAATAAAACTTTTAACGATATTTGAGTATTAAGAGTATTTTAAATTTAACGTTAAGCTATTTTTTAAATATTTTTTCAAGTTCTTTAAGTTCATCCCTGTAACGGGCAGCAGTCATGAAGTCCAATTCAGATGCCGCCTTCTCCATTGCCGATCTTGTCTTTTCCATGGTTTTTTTCAGGGCATCCTTTCCCATATATCTGATGACAGGGTCCGCTGCAACATTTATTTCCTCAGGTTCCGTATATTTTCTGTTTTTCTGCAGAGAAGAACGTTTTGTTCTGGTTATCTGGGCCGGGGTTATCTTATGTTTTTTATTGTAGGCAAGTTGTTTTGTCCTTCGTGCGGTTGTTTCGTCAATACTTTGTTTCATTGATCTTGTAATGATATCGGCATACATAATCACCATCCCGTTAATATTGCGGGCTGCTCTTCCGGATGTTTGTGTTAGTGATCTGGATGATCTCAGAAAACCTTCTTTGTCTGCATCCAGTATGGCCACAAGTGATACTTCAGGAAGATCAAGACCCTCCCTGAGCAGGTTGACGCCAATAAGGACATCAAACTCACCTTCTCTCAGGCCTTCCAATATTTCGACACGTTCAAGTGTGTCGATGTCGGAATGAATATACCGGCACCTGATATCCAGGCGTGTAAGGTATTTACTTAATTCTTCGGCCATGCGTTTGGTGAGGGTAGTGACCAGTATCCTTTCATTTCTTTTCGTCCTCACTTCTATTTCACTTATCAGGTCATCGATCTGGTTTTCAGTCGGCCGAATTTCAATTTTTGGTTCCGGCAGTCCGGTCGGCCTGATCACCTGCTCAATAATAATACCCTCACATTTTTCCAGTTCATAATCCCCTGGAGTGGCACTTACAAAAACCTTCTGGCCACTGAGTGCTTCGAACTCTTCAAATTTGAGCGGGCGGTTATCAATGGCAGCAGGCAGACGAAATCCAAAATCCACCAGTGTTTTCTTTCTTGAGAAATCACCGCCATACATTGCTCTTACCTGGGGAAGAGTAACATGGCTTTCATCAATTACCGTGAGAAAATCATCCGGAAAATAGTCCAGTAAGCAGAAGGGCCTTGTTCCTTCTGATCTTCCGTCAAAATACCTGGAATAGTTTTCTATTCCCGAACAATACCCCAGCTCCTTTATCATCTCTAGATCGTACTCTACTTTTTGTTGCAGCCTTTGAGCTTCCTGCTTCATGCCCTGGTCATTAAAATATTTTAACCGGAGGAACAGGTCGTCCTGTATGTTTCTTATAGCCTGGTTCATCCTTTCCCTGGTCGTAACAAAAATATTTGCAGGATATATGACCACCTGATCAAAGTTGCCGGTAACGAGACCGGTGAGTGGATCAAGACTGTTAATTTCTTCAATCTCATCCCCCCAGAAAACAACACGGTAAGCAATATCCCCGTATGCAAGAAATATGTCGACTGTATCACCTTTGACCCGGAAGTTGCCACGCCTGAACTCAATCTCACTCCGGGAATACAGGCTGTCCACCAGTCTCCTGAGGAGCTGGTTGCGATTTATCACCTGATTTTTTTCCAGTTTGATGGTGTTGCTATGGAAATCATCAGGATTACCTATTCCGTAAAGACAGGAAACAGAAGAAACTACTATTACATCCCTTCTTCCGGAAAGCAGGGATGATGTAGTGCTGAGCCGTAGCTTTTCTATTTCCTCATTTATTGACAAGTCTTTTTCTATATAAGTATCGGTAACCGGAAGGTAGGCTTCAGGCTGATAATAATCGTAGTAGGAAACGAAATATTCCACTGCATTATCAGGAAAGAATTCCCTGAATTCACTGTAGAGTTGTGCCGCAAGGGTTTTGTTATGACTGAGGACCAGTGTGGGGCGCTGCACTCTTTCTATAAGGTTTGCAACGGTAAATGTTTTACCTGAACCGGTTACTCCCAGGAGTGTCTGGAACTCACTTCCCGACCTTACACTCTGTTCAAGTTGTTTAATAGCCTCGGGCTGGTCTCCTGTTGGAACAAAATCAGAAACAATAGAAAAATCCATATATCTGTTTGAAGTGAAAGAAGATTTTAACTCAAATTAACCGGGTAAAAATAGCTTTTTGTTAAAATATAATTTAAAATTATTAAATTGCCGGTCCTTCATTTTGTAAAACCTGCCATAATAAACACTGAATATTGCTAATTTCAGGCTATGGTTAAAAATAAAATATGATCTGTTTTGAAAGCTTAATAACATATTACCGGATGAAATTATTATATTTCATTCCGGTAATTTTAATTTTAATGTTCTCCTGCGGAGAAACCCAAAAACATAAACAGGAAAAGGATATGTATACAGAAAAAAAACTTTTTGGTCATACTCCTGAAGGTGAGGAGGTATTTCTTTTTACACTTAAGAATATTAACGGTGTAACTGTAGATATTATAAATTATGGTGGTATAGTAACCGGTTTGAGGATACCTGACAGAGATGGTGAATTTGACGATGTCGTGCTTGGATTTGATAACCTGGAGGATTATCTCGGTGGGCACCCCTACTTTGGTGCTATTGTTGGCAGATATGCTAACAGGATAGCAAATGCCCGTTTTGAACTTGGTGGAGAGGTTTATGAACTTGCTGCGAATAACGGAAATAATCATTTACACGGAGGTTTAAAAGGCTTGGATAAAAAAGTCTGGAATTATGATATTCCCGGGCATGAGGGAGGGACTTCACTCATGCTGACATACTTGAGTCCTCATGGTGAAGAAGGCTACCCGGGAAACCTCTCTCTGGCCGTAATTTATTCACTTAATAACGATAATGAGCTTAAAATAACCTTTAAAGCCCGTACCACCCAGGCTACACCTGTAAATATCTCACACCACGGCTATTTTAACCTTACCGGCGGAAAAGAGCCGGTCCTTGATCATGAGTTAATGATAAATGCCAGCCGTTTCACGGAAGTGGACAGTGAAGCTATTCCCACCGGAGAGTTACCACCGGTTGATGGGACCCCGATGGATTTCAGAAGTATGAAGCCGGTTGGCAGGGATATAGGAATGGTCAGTGGAGGGTATGATCATAATTACGTGCTGGATGGTAATGACGGGTCATTGAAAACTGCTGCAATACTCTATGAGCCGGTCAGCGGCCGTCGTATGGAAGTACTCACTACACAGCCTGGAGTTCAGTTTTACACCGGAAATTTCCTTGACGGATCCCTTACAGGCAAAGGTGGCCAGGTATATCATCAGCACCAGGGTTTATGCCTGGAAACCCAGCACTTTCCCGATTCACCAAATCAACCTCATTTTCCTGGTACCATCCTTCAGCCAGGAGATGAATACCGGCATTCGGCAATTTACAGGTTCTCTGTAGAATGAATAAAAGCTTAGCAATTGCCGGTAGCATCAGTATCACCATGAATATGAGCTTTTGTTGAAATCAGAAGTTTTTATAATATTACACCTTTTTATTAATTGTGGTGAGGGAAAGTCCTTTAGTCCGCCATCAATGGAAATGGTCTTTATAATCTGAATTAAACTATTTATTTAACAACAGGTTTTTAAACTATATTTAATATGAGATTCTACGTTTTTTTATTTATGATGCTGTTTATTACCAGCTCTTTATCTTCACAGTCCCTGAATAATTCAAAGTTTCTTGGTTACCGGGGTATATGGTTTCAACTGGGCTTTATAGAAAGAATGGAAGCCGAGGGATATAAAGGCGGCTATGGCGATAAATATTCCGGTGGATTATCTTTTGCCTGGAGTCATACAGTTTCTCCGATGGCGATTTATGTGCCTGAAGCAGACAAGACTTTTTTTGTATATGGAGGTACCACCGAGCCACATGACAACTACCTGATGGTAATGGCCTCATATTATGACCATGCTAAACACCTTGTGCCCAGACCTACCATTGTAAGGGATCAGAGAGGAATAGACGACCCTCATGACAATCCAAGCATAACTATTGACGATGAGGGTTATATATGGGTCTTTGTTGCCGGCAGGGGAAGGGGGAGACCCGGTCAGATTTTTAAGGCTACAGAACCTTATTCAGTAGATAAATTCGAGAAAATTATTTCCCGCGAACAGACTTATTCTCATATCTGGCATATTCCCGGTGAGGGGTTTATGCATTTACTTACCTTATATACGGACGGGCGTGAGCTTTACTGGGAAAGGAGCGCCAAAGGTGATGACTGGACTGAAGAACCTGAAGAAAATCTGCAAAAGCTTGCCGGTTTTGGTGGCCACTACCAGGTAACCAGGCTGGATGACCGTAACAAGCGTATAGGATCGGCGTTCAACTATCATCCCGAAGGTAACGTGGACCGACGGACCAACATATATTATTTTGAGACATGGGATTTCGGAGAAACATGGACCACCATAGATGGCCAGGAACTATCGCTGCCACTTGACAATCGTGACAACCCTGCACTGGTGGTGGATTATGAAGCGGAGGGCAGGAATGCATATATCACTAAACTGCTTTATGATGATGATGGTAATCCGGTAATTCTGGTTGTGACCAGCGATGGTTATATGCCCGGTCCGCAAAATGATCCCAGGAAATGGGAATTAATAAGATGGACGGGAGAGGAGTGGATAACCACAGAGATAACTACCTCAGATCATAATTATGATATGGGCAGTCTTTATATAGATGGTGACCGGTGGACAATTATTGGTCCCACCCTGCAAGGACCACAACCTTATCATACAGGGGGCGAAATAGGGTTGTGGTTATCCACTGATGGTGGTGAAACCTGGAAGCTGGAACGGCAGGTTACCGGGAACAGTCCGATGAATCACAGTTACGTCCGCCGGCCGCATAAGCCATCGGATCCCTTTTTTGGAATGTGGGCTGATGCCAATTCCGTTGAATTCTCTATATCCCGGCTGTTTTTCACTAACTCCACCGGCGACCGGGTTTATATGCTGCCTTACACAATGAAAAGCGATTTTGAAGAGCCAATACTTCTGGCTCCTACACCTCCTGATCCATAGATAGGGGTTGTCGGTGCTAATATGCCTTGGCAAACAATACCCTTTGAGATGAAGGTTTCCCGGTAACAATGCATTTGCCGGGTTCCTTTTTATTATCAAGGGGTATGCAGCGGATGGTGGCTTTTGTTTCCTGATTTATTCTTTCTTCAGTCTCTTTGGTGCCGTCCCAGTGTGCAAAAACAAAACCGCCGGTCGATCCGATAATATCCTTGAACTCATCGTAGCTGTCCGCCGTAAAAGTGTTCTCCGTCCGGAAATACATGGCCTTATTATAGATATTTGATTGTATATCTTCCAGAAGCGATGATATTGTTTTCTCAATTCCTTCCATGGGATAAATCTTCTTCTCTAGTGTATCTCTTCTTGCAACTTCAACAGAATTGTTCTCGATATCCCTTGGTCCAACGGCCAGCCTCACAGGAACCCCCTTGAGCTCGTAGTCGGCGAACTTCCATCCGGGTTTATGCGTGTCCCTGTCATCATACTTAACCGAAATGCCTGATGCGATTAGTTTTTCCCTTATAACATCAACTTTAGCGCTGATGATTTTCAGATCCTCTGCTTTTTTGTAAATAGGAATTATTACTACCTGGATCGGGGCCAGCTTTGGAGGTAAAACCAGTCCCCTGTCATCTGAATGAGCCATTACAAGAGCGCCCATAAGCCTTGTGGATACACCCCATGAAGTTGCCCATACATGTTCCAGTGTCCCCTGGTTATTTAAAAAAGTCACATCAAATGCTTTTGCGAAATTCTGACCCAGAAAATGGGAGGTCCCCGATTGCAGTGCCTTGCCATCCTGCATTAGCGCTTCAATAGAATAGGTGTCGACAGCACCTGCGAACCGTTCATTTTCAGTCTTAATGCCCTTAACCACCGGCATTGCCATCCAGTTTTCAGCGAACCCGGAGTAGATATCAAGGATTTTCATTGTCTCCTCAATAGCCTCCTCTTTTGTAGAATGAGCTGTATGTCCTTCCTGCCATAAAAACTCGGCAGTCCTTAAGAACAACCTGGTACGCATTTCCCACCTCACAACATTGGCCCACTGATTAATAAGCAGCGGCAGATCTCTGTATGATTGAATCCAGTTCCGGTAGGTATTCCAGATGATAGTCTCCGATGTTGGCCTGATTATCAGCTCCTCCTCAAGTTTAGCGGTCTCATCTACTTCGATGCCTTTCCCGTCTCCCGAGCTTTTAAGTCTGTAATGCGTAACCACTGCACATTCCTTGGCAAATCCCTCGACATGATCAGCTTCTTTGCTGAGAAATGATTTGGGTATAAAGAGAGGGAAATAGGCATTTGAATGTCCGGTATCCTTGAACATACGGTCAAGGACCGATTGCATTTTTTCCCATATGGCATAACCATAGGGCTTGATGACCATGCATCCGCGGACAGCTGAATTCTCTGCAAGATCTGCTTTTATTACCAGGTCATTGTACCACTGGGCATAATTTTCTTTTCTGCTGGTTAAAACTTTAGCCATAATAGATAATTGGTATAGATTTTGTTATTATTTTAGTGAATATAAAACCGACGCAAATTAATGAATTTTCCATACATAAAAACAATCGGGAGGTTAATCATGAAAGCAAATGTAAAAATAATTCTGATTTTGGCTCTTATTACCGGGGCCTGTTCTTCCGGAACTCATCTTTCAACGGGATACGATGACCTTTATTATTCTCCCGGAGATGAGCCGGTTGTAACTGAGGTGCAGGAAAGGCAAGTTCCGCCTGCACGAGAGAGGACTGCTACTGCCACAGCTAACCGGCAGGAGGAGCAGCGTTATGCATATGAAGAATATGGTGTTACTCCCTCAGACACAATTTATTTTGACGATTACTATGTAGTTGGAAGGGATACTTTTGCCTATGACCAGGTTTATAATGATGAGAGGCAGTATGCAAGAAACCAGCCTTCACAAGTTACCAATTATAATTTTTACGGTCCTGATCAGTATTACTGGTCCACACGTTTAAGGAGATTCCATTTTGATTCCTATTATTATGGAGGATATTATGATCCTTTCTACACCGATTTTTACTGGAGAAGCCTCAATAGTTATCATTTCGGTTTTTCATGGGGATGGCACAGTCCGTTTTATTCTCCATGGAGATCATCTTTCTATTTAGGATATTCACCCTTTTACGGAGGACATTATAACCATTTTCCATATTACGGATACCATGGCTATGGTTATTCACCATTTTACGCCCGGACTGCATATTATCCATACACCTATTGGGGGCATCACGGATATTATGGTTACCATACACCCATACGGGGTCGCCAGGTTTCATATCATACCGGCCACCGGAGAGGAATGGGGACTTATACAGGGTCTGGCAGGTTTGGCGGAACTTCGGCTACAGCTGGCGTAACAAATGCTTTCGGCCGGCGTACCAGTGCAACAAATGCACCGGGTGCCCGGAGGACAGAAAGTAAAGGTATTCGTCCGGCTGACACCAGGACAGGCACCAGGAGTGCTGTTGGCTCATCAACAAGGCCTGGTCAATCATCTACCCGTCCGGCTGGTACAACCACCCGTCCGGCAGGCACAACTACCCGCCCGGAAGGTACAACTACCCGCCCGGAAGGTACAACTACCCGTCCGGCAGGCAGAACTACCCGCCCGGCTGGTACAACCACCCGTCCGGCAGGCACAACTACCCGCCCGGAAGGTACAA
>CAZFOO010000031.1:5729-11755 GCA_964520585.1 uncultured Bacteroidales bacterium | reverse complement strand
GCTGGTACAACCGTTCGTCCGGCAGGCAGAACTACCCGCCCAGCTGGTACAACCGTTCGTCCGGCAGGCAGAACTACCCGCCCGGCTGGTACAACGACCCGTTCCGGTGGATCCGGCAGAAGGGATGAGGCTGGCACAGAAACACGCCAGACTTCTACCCCTACCTACTCAAGACCTTCCTCCGGGGACCGTGCTACATATAACAGGGGCAGCGGTAATTATCAGATAAGAAGCGTTACTCCACCAAAAAAATCATCTTCAGGCAACTCATCCGGCCGGTCGACATATACAAGGCCCACTAACAGTGCTACCTACAACAGGCCTGATAGCCGTTCCGGAAATTCAGGAAGTTCCTCTATCCGCCGTGCAACTCCCACAAGGAGTACTCCTTCGGTCAGGACTTCCAGACCATCATCAGGAAGAAGCAGCAGGCCTGCCGTATCTAGTCCTCCTTCCCGGAGCAGCTCAGGTAGTCCCGGCACCAGAAGTTCAGGAGGCAGAAGTTCAGGAGGCGGTTCACGGACATCTTCTGGAGGAGGTGGAAGGCGATAACGATGACGGGTAATTATCTAAATGAGATTATAATCAGTTAACACTCAAAATATGAAACGGACAATATTAATTATACTCATGGGTATAATAAGCATAGGGTATGCTCATACTCAAAATGAAGCAGATGCACTTCGATATTCCCAGAGGTTTTTCGGATCAACAGCGCGGTCAGTTGGTATGGGCGGAGCTTTTGCTTCCCTTGGGGGTGATTTTTCATCCCTTGGATACAACCCTGCCGGTATAGGTGTGTTCAGGACAACTGAACTGACCTTTTCTCCATCCTTTACTATGGATGAGATAAGCAGCCGTTATATGGGGCAAACCCGTACAGATACAGAATATAGTTTTGGTCTTAATAACCTTGGTTTAATTGCCAGTTTTAACAAAGACCGTGAAAGTGGATGGGTTGGGACTAATTTCGGTATTGGTTATAACCGTCACAATAATTTTAACAGGAACCAGGTGATTGAGGGAGTAAATCCAAACAGTTCCATGGCTGACTTTTTTCTGGATGGACCTTACGGAGCAAACGGTTCATACCCTGAACAGCTCGAACCTTTCTGGGAAAGACTTGCTTTTGACACCTACGTGATAGATACGGTACCCGGATCACCTACCTGGTACGAAACTCCTGTTATGCTTGGGCAGACGCAGCGTGAAATAATCTCTGCCAGCGGTCATACCGGTGAATGGCTTTTTTCATTCGGTGCAAATTTTGAGCACAAGTTTTATCTTGGTGCTACTTTTGGAATTGAAAATGTTGATTATACCAGAAATTCGAACTATACTGAAACCGATGACCAGGACCTTGGTTATTTTGAGCAGTTCAGGTTTTCCAGAAATCTTAACACATCGGGAACAGGTTATACTTTTAAAGCCGGTGCTATTTATACACCGGTAAAGTTGCTGAGGATTGGTGCATCATTTCATTTACCTACCTTTTATAACCTGACTGATGAATACCATCATGAAATGGAATCATGGTTTGATAACGGCGATTATTACAGTGCTGTTCCTACCAATGCTAACGGAAATCCGATTGGTAACCGGGTTAAGGATTATTCACTTACTACTCCTTTCCGGGCTATTGGAGGTATCGGACTGATGTTGCCCGGCCAGTTTGGTGTGATAAGCTTTGATTATGAGTATGTTGATTATACTACCATGAAAATAAGGGAGACTGATGGAGGGTATGATTTTTATGATGAGAACCTTGCAATACAGAATGTGTACCGGCCCACCGGAAATATTAAGGCTGGTGCAGAACTTCGATTCGGACAGTTCCTTATCAGAGGGGGATATGCGTTATATGGCAGTCCATATGCTTCTGGCCAGTTAAATGAGGACGCTGGATATACGTCTTATTCAGGCGGGTTTGGTTTCAGGGACAGCAATTTTTTCATAGATCTGGGTTATGTGACAACCCGCCAGCAAGAGAAATACCTCCTTTATGAATATCCCGATATGGAACCTGCCGTGGGAGAAAGCACCAATAACAGGTTTTTGCTTACTGTTGGATTCAGATTCTGATTCAGGAAAATAGTTACAGCTTTTAATTATTAAAGTGTGTTCAAGAAATCCGGATTGCCAGATGACTACTGGTAAACCGGATTTCTCACTACAAGATGCTGTGTTCTATCCTAATTTGATGACAAAAACTCATCCCGGTTCTGCGAACAAGCTATTGTCCACCGTTGGTCTTATTATTTTCTGATGATTTTAATGCTGCGTCAAGCAATATCTGCCGGGAATCAGGACCGGTATTGAATAACAGATCAAGTATGCTTGGCCCTGGTACAAAACCCCACTTGCTTTCAAACACTTGTGTATATCTGATGTTTTTGGTAATGTCCAATACCTCGGGGTTCTTTATTTTAGGATGTATGCTTTCTCTTTTATCTGCGAATCCGGGAGGTGGATATATATTGAATTTATCAGTGAATTCCCAGGGAGTATCAAATTTAAGAATGCCGAGCATCTTTTCAAAAATAGCTGAATTAAGGTCCAGCAGGTAATTATATCTTGTTTCAAAAAAGGGCATTATATCGTCTATGTAATATTCATAAAAAGGAGCCGACCTGTATGCCGATTCAATGGATATTTTGTGAAGCCTTTGCCATTTATATGTATAATCTGGTTTGATATCGCTGATTAGCGTTTTTTTGCCCCTGAACCTTTTCACTGGAATTACCAGTGATAATGTACCGTTGGCGGCAACAATAACACACCTGTTCCTGTAACTTTGCTTGTTATAATTTTCATGCTTTTCCACCAGAACACGGGAACAATTTCCTGTCAGGGAAAAATACTCTACTGGCGGAAAATAGGAAGTAGTTAGCAGTAATCCCGGGTCATTTATATTCATGCTGTATTGTGAGACTTCAATATTTTAAGGATTCATTGTCTGATCTTCTTATATTGCGGGAACCCGGACATAAATATCCGGGCGATTATTTGAAAGCAGTCTTAAAATATGTTATATATCATCTTAAAATTTACCGGCTTAAATTCTTTTTTTATATTTACATTGTTAAAAATGTCTGAATTTAGATACTCAAAGGATAGGCAAAGATATTAAAAGAGCTGCTCTTCCGTTCACATGATATGCAATTATTTTAATCCCGGAATTAGTATTTAGGTATTATAATAATTATATTTGTATATATTTAAGGGTCAGTTGGTAAAAATGAATATGTTAAATTATGAAAAGACGTGAATTTTTAAGAAAATCAGTAGGCGCAGGTTTTGTTGCAGGAACAGCATTATCTTTTACAGGCTACAATAAGTTATTTGGAGCAGAGCTTAATGAAAAGCAGGGGCCATATGATCTTGTTGCTGCCCGTGGCGGTGAACCTGAAGTTATGTTCGACAAGGCCATTGAAGCTATGGGAGGCATGGAGGCTTATGTAAAACCCGGACAGACTGTGCTTGTTAAGCCTAATATCGGATGGGATGTTATACCTGAACGGGGGGCAAATACAAATCCGGGTCTTGTTAAAAGGGTTATTGAGCATTGTCTTCAGGCCGGTGCCAAAGAAGTTGTTGTATTTGATCATACCTGTGACAACTGGAGGCGCAGTTATGAGAACAGTGGAATTGAGGCAGCAGTAAATGCTGCAGGAGGAAGGATTCGTCCTGGAAATGATCAAAGCCTGTTCAGGGAGGTGACCATACCCGGTGGAAAGCAATTAAAAGATGCTCAGGTTCATGAGCTTGTTCTGGACAGCGATGTTTTTATTAATATCCCGGTGCTTAAACATCATGGTGGGGCTCAGATATCCATTTCTATGAAAAACTTAATGGGTATTGTATGGGACCGGCGGTATTGGCACAGGAACAATTTACAACAGTGTATAGCTGATTTTGGTACCTATCGTAAGCCGGACCTGAATATTGTCGATGCATATCGCGTAATGATGCAAAACGGCCCCAGAGGAGTATCGGAAGATGATATTGTCATGATGAAATCACTGATTATTTCTCCCGATATGGTTGCTGCAGATACTGCCGCAGCACGTTTGTTCGGTGCAACTCCCGCCCAGATAGGTCATATCAGAATGGGACACGAAATGGGAGTCGGGAATATGGAGATTGAAGGCCTGTCTATCCACCGTATCGTGGTGTAAATTTTTCCCGGGATCTATACAGCCCTGCCTATTACGGTTTCCGGACCGGGGCAGGGTTTGTCATTTTTATAACGGGCATGTGCTTATTTAGTTTAATTAAATTATCTGTAAATGCGACTAAAACATCTGAAACCTTTAAGGGTTATAGTTTCTTTGTTCTTTTTGATAACTGCCACGCTTATCTTTATTGATATCAGGCATGAGTTTTCTGAAGAGTTTATCTCATCATTCCTTTTTCTTCAGTTTGCACCTTCTGTAATAAAGATATTGCAGGTATTGAGCCTGTCTGCCATCGGTTTTATCATAATTATGCTGTTAACCGGACTTTTCGGAAGAGTTTACTGTTCCACTATTTGTCCACTTGGGATATTTCAGGATGTGATTTCCTGGTTATCTATAAAGTTAAGGAAAAAGAAACGGCCCTATAAATTTGCAAAGCCGCACAATATTCTTCGTTACTCGTTACTCGGACTTACTGTATTATTCCTCCTATTTGGCAGCATCACTATTCTTTCCCTTTTGGATCCGTACAGTAATTTCGGGCGGTTTATTACTTACTTTGCAAGGCCAGGTGTAATCGGAGTAAATAACTGGCTGGCATCTATCCTTACTGACAGGGGAGTTTATACCCTGTTTCCTGTGAGTGAGGCTGCAATAAATCTGGGAATCATGGTATTTCCCTTACTAATGCTTGGATTGGTTGCCGGATTATCATATAAATATGGACGGCTCTATTGTAATACTGTTTGTCCTGTTGGCACCCTGCTTGGTTATGCTTCAAAATTTTCCGTTTTCCGTATTTTTATCGATGAAAAAGCATGTACCCGTTGTGGCCGTTGTGACCGGATATGCAAATCTTCATGTATAAGTTTCCGTGATTCAAAAATTGATTTTGACAGGTGCGTTGCCTGTTATAATTGTCTCACTGTATGTCCTGACAATGCAATAAAATATTCTTTTAATCATAGTAATCCTGATTCAGTTTCTGAAGATGCCGGATTATCAGTGAAATTTAATGAAACTCCGGCTAAGACTCCAGGAAATCCTGAAGTCCCCAAAGAATCTTCGAAAGTAAATGGCCCCGATAAATCCAAACGTAATTTTCTTCTGAGCTCTATGCTGATGCTGTTTGGAATAAACCGGTTTGCCAAAGTCTCCGGGGTCGATATTCCGGAACCAGAACAGGCCACAAAGATCCCGGAAGACCGGGATGTTCCCGTAGTGTCTCCGCCCGGCTCCGTATCAATTGATAGCTTCAATAAGGCATGTACAGCCTGTACTCTTTGTGTCGGTGTTTGCCCGACAAATGTATTGCAGCCTTCTTTATTTGAGTACGGTGTTTCCGGATTACTTCAGCCACGCATGGATTTTCATGCCGGGTTTTGCAACTTCGATTGCACTGCTTGTGGAGAAGTTTGTCCTACCGGAGCCATATTGCCTCTCACTCAGGAGAATAAGCATGTTACACAAATTGGTTTTGTTAAATTTGAAAAGGAAAATTGTGTTGTTTATACCGATAACACTTCATGCGGTGCCTGTTCTGAGCATTGTCCCACCAGGGCATGTGATATGGTGCCTTACAAAGGAGAACTTACTATTCCCGAAGTGGATGTGTCGATATGTATAGGTTGTGGTGCTTGTGAATACATTTGTCCCACCCGTCCTTACAGGGCAATCTTTGTAGATGGAAACAGCAGGCATGAGATAGCAGACCGCCCTGAAACCGAGGCTGTCGAAAAGGATGTTGACTTTGAGGAGTTTCCGTTCTAACCTTTTAATTAACTTATAAATGCTCTTGATCCTTAGAATACCGGGAAAAAGATGCCTTCGACAAAAAGATGCCTTCGA
>CAZFOO010000031.1:0-5629 GCA_964520585.1 uncultured Bacteroidales bacterium | reverse complement strand
TCTTGATCCTTAGAATACCGGGAAAAAGATGCCTTCGACAAAAAGATGCCTTCGATAAAAAGATGCCGGAAGACTTAAATTCATGATGATGCGAAGATTTGTGAATTAACGAGCCTAGGTAGTTGCAGAAGGAGTTTCCTCTTTGAATAAAGCAAGAGCCCGGTATATTAATATACCGGGCTCTTCTATGGGTGCTTGTATGTGCTTTTGTATTGAGCTCTTTGTATTATGTTAACCCGTACCTGTAAATAACCTGTTCCAGCGTATTTTATTAAATCCTGAACGGTTCTTATCCAACGATAACCAGATAAACTTTGGGCGGCCTACTACATGATCCTCCGGCACAAAACCCCAGAACCTTGAGTCAAGGGAATTGTGTCTGTTATCTCCAACCATGAAATAATAGTCCATCTTAAAAGTGTAGCTTTGTGCCTCTTCGCCATTAATGTAAATTTTACCATCGCTGATGTCCATGTTATTAAGTTCGTAAGCTTCGATAACTCTCTGGTACAATACAATATTACCGGTGTCTAGTGGAACGGTAATCCCTTTTTGTGGAATAACCAGGGGACCGAAATTATCCTCATTCCATTCATATGAAGGATCATGGGGAAACACAGCAGGATTATAACTTTCGCCGGCATTTTCCCAGCGTGTTACCGACACTACATTCCTGAAATTTTTTATGGTTTCGGCATTTGAGCTTGTTAAAGGAATATAATATTCCGAAGAAGAGGAATAGGTTGTAATATCATCTCTGTAAATACCAAGCTTTTCCAGTGAACGGATGTTCAGCGAACTTCCGTCGGTACGGACTATATATGTAAACTGTATATTATCTAGATTTGTATCGGCTGACCGGCCGTTTATAAATATTTCTCCCTTTCTGATTTCAAGGGTGTCACCGGGAATTGCTACGCAACGTTTAATATAGTTATCCCTCTTATCTACCGGCCTGGCTGTTATATGATAATTTTGTTCCAGGTAATCCCGCGCTCCCTGCCTGTATTGTTCCATTTCTTTAACCTCGGACGGGGAGTAAAGATCTTTTTCATAAAGCTCTTTTGTGAGCTGCCTGACTACAGCATAGTAACTGCGGGCCTGCATTTCCATGATTACCGTATCTCCTTCAGGAAAATTAAAAACCACGATATGGTTATTATCTATTTCAGTTAATCCTGCAAGCCTTTTGTATGGCCATTTTACCCATTCTACATATGACTTCGTGAATCTTGTTAAAGGCAATGTGTGGTGCGCAAAGGGAAATGATATCGGAGTGATGGGCGTCCTCGGCCCATAACTTACTTTACTGACAAAGAGATGATCTCCTATAAGAAGTTCCTTCTCCATAGAGCCTGTAGGAATCTTGTAATTCTGGAAAAAGAAAATGTTTATGAAGGTTACCGCAATAACTGCATAAATCAGCGCATCAAGCCATTCGATAAAAGCACTGTTCTTCCCTTCCCTTTTTTTCCAGAATGACCAGTTAACCTTTTTGCTTATATAGATATCGAAAATAACGGGCAGTGCAAGAAGGAACCAGTAGTTTCCCAACCAGATTACCCAAAGGATATAGGCTGTCGCTGCTAAGCCAAATCTTATCCAGGAAGCATATTTTTCAAGAAATTTCATTTATCGAATTTGTTTTTATTTCGGGTTAAAGTTAATTAATCCGCTTAAACATTCTTTCCCATCTGATGTTTTTTGGGAACTTTTTAGTTGAATCAAGAGAAAGCCATATCATAACTGCTTTTCCTACAAGATGGTCTTCAGGAACGAATCCCCAAAACCTTGAATCTGCTGAATTATGACGATTGTCCCCCATAACAAAATAATAATCCATCTTAAAGCGGTAATACCTGGTTTTATTGCCATTAATGAAGATCTCATTGTCTGTGATTTCGATATCATTTCCTTCATAAAGAGCGATAATCCTTTCGTAGACCGGGAGATTATCCAGACTCAGCTTTACTACTGTATCTTTTCCTGGAATAACAAGGGGACCGAAATTGTCTTCATTCCATGGATAATTTTGGTTAAAGGGGAATATTGTATGCACTCCTGAATAAGGATTGCGGTTCTCATACCGGTTAACCGCCGACACGTTTGGCAATCCGGCTATTTCCCCGGTCATGTTTTCTGTAAGTGGAAGTTCGTAAAGAGACCGGTTTGGATTATATTTCCTGTCGGAGAGAGTAATATCAAGTTCGATGAATTGTTCATCTTCGATCAAGGTTCCATCTGTCTGAACAAAATATTCATACTGCATGTTATCATTATCCTTTTCCGGCAATCCATTTACAAATAATCTTCCTGCCTTTATCAATATTGTGTCACCGGGAGTACCAACACATCGTTTTATGTAATTCTCCCTTTTATCTACCGGTCTTTTTAAAAGGTCGAATTTATCTGAGATAAATTCCCGTCCATACTGCCGCACAAGGGCATAATAACTCTGATCAGGGTATTGGGTGACTACTGTATCGCCTTCAGGGAAATTAAAGACTATTACATCATTATTTTTAATTTCGGTCAATCCGGCAAGTCTCTTGTATGGCAGTTTTATCCAGTCAACGTAGGAAGGGGTATTACTGGTCAGAGGAAGCGTATGGTGGACAAAAGGAAAGGAGATAGGGGTGTTTGGAAGCTTCGGCCCGTAGCTTGCTTTGCTGACAAAGAGATAATCACCTACCAGCAGAGATTTTTCCATTGATGAAGTAGGGATCGAGTAAGCCTCGATAAAAAACAGCCTTATGAAAGTGGCCGCAAATACACCAAAAACGGTTGCATCAATCCATTCTATGGCAACCTTGTTCTTTACAATTCCTGTTTCCCTCCAGAAAAGCCATTTGACCTTTTTGGTTATAAACAGATCAAATATAATAATTGCTCCGGGTAAAAGCCAAAGGTTCTCCATCCAGATTACCCATAACACGTATAAAATGACAAAAAGTGCTCCAGTAAGAAACTTTGAATTATAATACCTTTGAAATTTGTTGTGCATTGAAAGTAATTTATATATCCAGCAGATCATCCATATTAAAAACTCCTGTTTTCCCTTTGATGAATTCTGCTGCCATCACAGCGCCTGAGGCAAAGACACCGCGGTTAAGGGCCTGGTGACTAATTTCCAGCAGGTCATCGGATGAATTGTAGGATATAATATGAGTACCGGGCACTTCCCCGCGTCTTTCAGAAATTACAGAAAGTGATTCCGGATTTATTGTTTTTTTATTTATCCAGTTTTTTTTCCGACTTAGGTTCTTCAGAATTTCCCCGGCCAGGGTTATGGCAGTTCCGCTTGGTGAATCTTTCTTATGGATATGATGAATTTCGGAAAGTGTAACATCATAGGCGGGAAATTTGTTCATTATCCCTGCCAGCCAGCTGTTGAGTTTAAACATGATATTTACTCCAATGCTGAAATTAGATGCATAGAAGAAAGCCTGGTTCTTCTCTATGCACAACCGCTCTGCTTCTTCCAGCCTGTCTGTCCACCCTGTTGTGCCGCATACAACAGGAACCTCTGCATCAAAACATGCGATTATATTTTTATATGCAGTACCGGGTGTAGTGAATTCAATTGCAACATCTGCTTCACCCAGAATGCCTGGAGAGAGCTGGTCAGAGTCTTCCTTATCCAACTTAAGGATGATCTCATGACCATTTTTCCTGGCGGCAGTTTCAATTTCCCTGCCCATTTTACCATAACCAATTATTGCGATCTTCATAAAAGTAAATTTTGGACTGTATAGTTACATTAACAAAAAAAGCCCTCTCTTACATATAGCAGAGATGGCTTTGATTATATCTGAAGTTATCTTTACTTTTTCACTTTATCAACCACCGCTTTAAAAGCGTCAGGATGATTCATGGCCAGATCGGCCAGGACTTTACGGTTAAGCTCAATTCCCTGTTTACCTGCAGCTCCTATAAACTGAGAATAGGACATGCCATGTTCGCGGACTGCCGCATTTATTCTTTGAATCCATAACTCCCTGAAGGCAATCTTTTTTTTCTTCCGGTCGCGATAAGCATATTGGAGACCTTTTTCAACGGCATTTTTTGCTACTGTATATACATTCTTTCTTCTTCCAAAGTAACCTTTGGCTTGCTTCAGCACCTTTTTTCTTCTTTGTCTGGATGCTACAGCATTAACTGATCTGGGCATTTTATTTGTTCATTATGAATGGTCAGCGGTCCGTATCGGGGACACTTAGCAGGCTGATTCACTCCGGTTAATAACTATTGTTTAAATGATTCCGTACCTATTTCATTGCCAGCAAAAGACGAATATTCTGCTCGTCGGATTTGCTTACAAGAGTGAAATAGGTAAGGTTCCTTTTTCTCTTGGTCGATTTTTTGGTAAGGATATGACTTTTATAGGCATGCTTCCTTTTGATCTTCCCTGATCCGGTGAGTACAAAACGTTTTTTTGCACCGGAGTTTGTCTTCATTTTAGGCATTGCAATATCTTATTTACAGGTTATTAATTCTTTTTCTTTATTGATTTTGGCGCTATAAACATTGTCATTCTTTTACCCTCGAGTCTGGGAAGCTGTTCAACCCTGCCATACTCTTCCAGTTCCTGGGCAAATCTTAAAAGCAGGATCTCTCCTTTTTCCTTAAAGAGTATTGTCCTTCCTTTAAAGAAAACAAATGCTTTTATTTTAGCACCTTCTGAAAGAAATTTTTTGGCATGGTTAAGTTTAAAGTTGAAATCATGCTCGTCTGTATTTGGTCCAAAACGAATTTCTTTGATAACAACTTTTACAGTTTTCGCCTTTATCTCCTTTTGCTTTTTCTTTTGCTGATAAAGAAATTTCTGGTAATCTGTGATCTTACAGACCGGTGGATCTGCATTAGGTGAAATCTCAACCAGATCCAGTTCCATCTGATCAGCTAACTTTAAAGCTTCGGTCAATGGCACAACACTGGGTTGTTCAACATTATCTCCTACCAGGCGAACCATCCTGGCTTTAATGTGATGGTTAATCCTGTGTTTTGGCTCTTGTTTAGCCTGTCTTCTTTGACCTCTGGGAAATCTTTGTAATGCTATGTTTCTGCCCTCCTTTCTTTAATTATTACTGGGTTATTTTTATATCTGAAAATTGTTTTTCAATTTCCTGTTTTGCAAAGTTAGTAAATTCTTCCAGATTCATAATGCCTTTATCTCCTTCTCCCTGCTTTCTTAGAGAAACGGTGTTGCTCCCGACTTCCTTCTCACCAACAATGAGAAGATATGGAATACGCTTTAACTCATTATCTCTTATCTTCTTACCAATCTTTTCGCTTCTTTGGTCAATTGTGGCGCGAATATCGGAATTTTTTAAGAAATTTAAAACTTTTTCGGCATAATTATGCACTTTTTCGCTGATAGGAAGTATTACGACCTGCTCCGGGGTTAGCCAAAGAGGAAATTTTCCTGCCGTATGTTCAATCAGCACAGCCACAAATCTTTCCATGGAACCGAAGGGAGCCCTGTGGATCATTATGGGCCGGTGCTTCTTATTGTCCGCGCCAGTGTATTCAAGGTCAAATCTTTCCGGCAGATTATAGTCCACCTGAATAGTTCCAAGCTGCCATTTCCGACCCAATGCATCTTTAACCATAAAATCCAGTTTTGGTC
>CAZFOO010000030.1:0-39629 GCA_964520585.1 uncultured Bacteroidales bacterium | reverse complement strand
CTTTTCAATCCATGGAACCCTCATGTTTATACATCTTATTTTGTGTTACGAAGTAGCATGAGGGTTTCATCTGTCTAATCATATAAACGTTATATCTAATAATACTTATATAAAAACAATCAAAACTAATGAATTATGAGAGAAAATAAATTTTGGCCTGAAAAACCTGTTATGAAGGCGTTTTTGGCCTTTCTTGCCGTAACTTTCATAACCTCTTCTTTTACCTGTATGGAAGAAGATGGTGAGTGGGAACAGATATTTAATGGCGACGATTTTACCGGATGGGTAGTCCCTGAAGGTGATAACGGACATTGGAGGGTGGTTGACGGTATAATTGACTATGATGCATTAAGTGAAGCAGAGGGGGACAAGAATCTGTGGACTGAGAACGATTATGGCGATTTTGTGCTGCGCATAGAATGGAGACTTAAGGATACTCCTTTTCTAAATCCGAATGTTCCCATAATCCGTCCTGATGGCACCCATAAGCTTAATGCACAGGGTGAGCAGGTGAGGATGGTGGTTCCCGATGGTGATTCAGGCATATACCTGCGGGGATCTTCAAAGGCGCAGGTAAACATATGGGCGTGGCCCACCGGCTCAGGTGAGGTTTACGGATACAGGATGGATGGTAATATGCCTGCGGAAGTAAGGGCCGGTGTCACTCCAAATGTTATGGCGGACAATCATGTTGGGGAATGGAACAGCTTTGAAATTACAATGAAAGGCGACCGGCTGACTGTAGTGCTGAATGACAAGACCGTCATTGAAGATGTTCAGCTCCCCGGTGTGCCTGAGAGAGGACGTCTGGCCCTTCAGCATCACGGTAACATGGTAAATGGTGAATGGACAAGTTCTCCTTCGCTGGTACAGTTCAGGAATATCTATATTAAGGAGCTTTAAAAAATTCAGCTATTAAAAAAGATGTGTGCTGTGAACGCGGTAATATCATCAGGGACGTTGTTATGCCTGTTACAGGTTTTTTATTGCTGTTATTAATTCTGTTCCCGGTTAGGAGTTCCGGGTTGTCGATATCGTCAGAGGACCAGCCGGTAAAGTTTCGTGATCCTTTGGTCCGGCTGCAGGAGGATCAGGCTAAGGCAGGAGGAATTAACCATAACTATGTTCTTCATATTTCCAGGATGGAGGGGGAGATAGCCCTTGACGGGGTTATCGAGGAAGAGGCCTGGTTGAATGCCGATGTGGCAACTGATTTTTATATGGTTATGCCCTATGACACCAGTTACAGTTCGGCAGAATCGGAAATAAGAATGACTTTTGATGATGAGGCCTTATATGTATCACTGGTTTTCTATGATGTGGTTTCCGGGCCGCGCCCTGTGGAGTCGCTCAGAAGGGATTTCAGCTTCGGGGCCAATGATAATTTCCTGATGTTCATAGATCCCTTCCTGGATCAGACTACCGGTTACTCTTTCGGGGTGAATGCTGCCGGAGCTTTATGGGATGGTACGATGAGTGATGGTCATCAGGTTAATCTTACATGGGATGCCAAATGGGAGGTGGTTACAAGAAGTTATGATGACAGATGGATTGCTGAAATGCGAATACCTTTCAGGTCGATCCGCTATAAGGCCGGACTGGATAGATGGTACATAAACTTCTCCCGCCTCGACCTGAAATTAAATGAGAAGTCCGCCTGGGCCCCTGTTCCCCGCCAGTTTCCCACCGCCTCACTCGCATATTGCGGTGTTCTTAAATGGGATGTACCACCGCCCGATCCTGGATTGCAATTGTCGCTGATTCCTTATTTATCGGGGACTGCCAACAATGATTATGAAGCGGAGACCGGAGCAAGTTATGGAGGGGATTTTGGTGTCGATGCAAAAATAGCGCTTTCTTCTTCCTTGAATCTGGATCTTACTTATAATCCCGATTTTTCGCAGGCGGAGGTTGATCAGCAAATAACCAACCTGGACAGGTTCGAGTTGTTTTTTCCGGAAAAGAGACAGTTTTTTCTCGAGAATTCAGACCTTTTTGCCAATTTCGGATCGGGACAGATCAGGCCTTTCTTTTCCAGGCGTATAGGTCTGGATGCCCCGGTTGCTGGTGGAGCCAGGCTTAGTGGAAAGCTTAACCAGGATTTGCGAATAGGTATTATGGATATGCATACCGAAGAAACCATGCATAACCCTGCACGTAATTTTTTTGTTGCTTCCTTTCAGAGGAAGGTTTTTTCACGTTCGAACTTTACCGGGATCTTTGTTAACCAGCATAATTACGGCGGAGCGGGCGAATGGGATAATCCTGGCTATAACCGGACCGGGGGACTGCAATTTAATCTCGCGAGCCGGGACAATTTCTGGACTGGTCAGTTGTTCGGACTGAAGTCGTTTACAGACGGTATTGATTCCGGGTCGGATTTCTCCCAGGGGATTCAGTTGAGTTATAACCGTCAGAGGTTACAACTTGGTGTTGAGCAGTATTTTGTCGGAGATAATTATGTTGCATCTGCTGGTTATGTTCCAAGGAATGATTTCTTTCAGCTCAATCCCAGAATGACCATACGTTTTTACCCTGAAAAATCCCGGTTGGAGCAACATGGTGTAACCGGAATGATAAACAGCTATTTCCGGCCTTCTGATTTCAGGATGACGGACAGAGATGCGAGACTGGGATATTATTTTACTTTTCATAACCTGAGTCGTATTGATTTTATTGTCAATCATAATTATATCATGCTCAGGAAGGATTTTGATCCTACTAATACCGGACTGGATTTTTTGGAAGCAGGTAGTGAACATGATTGGATGGAAGCATCGGTCCTTTTCAGGTCGGATAGCCGTAAGACGCTGCGGTACAAGCTGGCAACCGGATATGGTGGATATTTCAATGGAAACAGGAGGTTTTTAGAAGGGGATCTCAATTACCGGTATCAGCCCTATGGCAGCATTTCACTGTTCTTTAGCTATAATGATCTGCATCTGCCGGATCCCTGGGATGAAAATTCTTTCTGGCTTCTCGGGCCAAAATTTGATATAACCTTCACCAATACGCTTTTCTTTACTACTTTTATCCAGTATAATGAACAGTTGGACAATCTTAATATTAACGCACGTTTCCAGTGGAGATACAAGCCGGTATCGGATATATTTGTTGTTTACACCGATAATTATTTTCCTGAAACTATGAATGCCAGGAACCGGGCACTGGTTTTTAAGATGTCTTACTGGTTTAACTGATATCCCATGGATAAACTTTATGAAATAACTGCATCCGGACTTGACCTTGAAAGAGTTTCACAAATAACCTCAGGTAATTTGAAGCTCAGGCTGTCTGAAGAGGTGCGTAATGGTATAAGGGAATGCCGGGAATATCTTGACAGGAAGATCAAGGGCTCAGATGAACCTGTATATGGAATAAACACCGGTTTCGGGTCATTATATGACCGCAGGATCTCTTCTGGTGATCTCGGAACGCTTCAAAAGAATCTCGTGATGTCACATGCGTGTGGCATGGGAGAGGAGGTGCCTGAGCACATTGTCAAGCTTATGCTTCTCTTTAAGATCCAATCTCTCTCTTTCGGGCATTCCGGGATATTGCCTGCCACCGTGGAAAGACTGGTTGATTTCTACAATAATGATATTTTCCCTGTTGTCTACCAGCAGGGATCCCTGGGTGCATCAGGCGATCTTGCTCCCCTGGCACATCTTTGTCTCCCGCTTATAGGCATGGGAGAGGTTAATTATAAAGGAAAGAAACAGCCTGCAACGGAAGTGTTGAGGAAATACTCCTGGAAACCACTCAACCTGCAGTCAAAAGAGGGACTTGCCCTGTTGAACGGCACCCAGTTTATGTCTGCCTGTGGGGCATATGCCTGCCTGGAGGCACAGAAGATCATGAAAACATCTGATATCACCGGAGCTTTGTCCCTCGATGCCTTTGACGGCCGTTCCGAAGCGTTTAGTGAACTTGTGCATAGAGTGCGGCCTCATCCCGGTCAGATGGATACTGCCAGAAGGGTTCTGTTTATCCTTAGGGGCAGTGAGATACTGAAGCGTACAAAGACTCATGTACAGGACCCTTATTCTTTTCGTTGCATTCCACAGGTGCACGGAGCCTCAAAGGATGCCCTGGATTATGTGGTTACGGTATTTGAAAGGGAGATAAATTCCGTAACCGACAACCCAACCATCTTCCCTGCGGATAACAAAATTATTTCTGCTGGTAATTTTCACGGGCAACCTCTTGCACTTGCACTTGACCACCTTTGCCTGGCCGCTGCAGAGATAGCCAGTATATCTGAGAGGAGGGTCTACAGGCTGCTTTCAGGGAAAAGGGGACTGCCGTTGTTCCTGGTGGCAAATCCCGGACTGAATTCCGGTTTTATGATACCACAATATACAGCGGCATCAATAGTGAGCCAGAACAAGCAGCTTTGTACTCCCGCTTCTATCGATACCATCGAGTCGTCGCAGGGCCAGGAAGATCATGTAAGCATGGGAGCAAATGCCGCTTTAAAAGCATTACGGGTGATAGAGAATACCTGGAAGGTGCTTTCAATTGAACTATATAACGGCGCCCAGGCCCTGGAATTCAGAAGGCCGGCAAGATCCTCGGTTATTATTGAGGATATTGTTAAGTTGTATCGTGAGCGTGTATCATTTACGGAAAATGACAGGGTGATGTTTGAGGACATGAATGTAACGCTGGAGTTTTTAAAATCTCTAAAGGGGATTCAGCGAATTCCCTGATTGTGATTTTAATCTAACCGGTTGCGGCCCTGTCCGGCTCCCCTTCCCCCTCCCCCTCTTATTCTTCTTAATAGCTGGGTCTTGAATTCATTTTCAGCCTGATACAGTCTCATTACTTTTTTTGGCGGTAGTATTTCCTTAAATCTTGAGTGATATTCACTGACAAGGTCACTTTCTTTCACCTGAAGTCCAATAAACCGGTCAGCGATATCTTCAGATTCATCTGCAGAAAGATCTTCATAGTTGCCCGCAAATTGCCTCGACAGTGATTGCCGTTCCCATACAAGCTGATTCCTTTGATTCTGGAAATCATCATATACCGGCCAGAAATCTTTTGCCTCTTCGCTGGTAAGATCCATAAAGCGGGTGAAGAAGGCAATTTTTTCCGCTTCTACCTGCTCAAAAGCCTTCCTGCCCCTCATTTGTCCGGGTTGTGCGGCAAGGTTAACGGAATAAAGCATTATTAAAGATAAAAAAAATATATTCCTGATCATGGTTTCTCTTTTTGGTTAATACTCTGTAAGAATAAGATCCAGGTCAACGTCATCATGGTAAAGGTAATCTATGTATGTTTCAGGATCATCCGTGTAAAGCATTTCGTCAAAATATGATTCCTCATCTGCGAAAAAATCGTCATCCAGAGTGGTTAGCAAATAATAATCGCTGAATTCATGTTCATATAAGTCTATATATTCTGTAATCCCTTCATTTGTGAGCCACTCTTCTTCCTGACTTATAAAGTTATGAAAACCAAGGTACCCTATGATGGCAAATCCGGCAATAGCAGCGGCAAGGGCGATCTGAGGTTTGATCAGTGTCCATGCCTTCTCCGGGTAAGACAACCCACCCTGCTTTTCATTCTGCAATCTTTGCCGCAGCTTACGGGGAAAGGATTCAAAATAATTTTCAGGAACTGAAAAGGGATTGCCTTTTCCATCCCTGCCTTTTTCCTGAAATTTATCGTTTTTATTTTGCATGTCCTGTGTTTTAATTATTTGACTATTATATGGCAAATTGGTTTAACTGTTTTTAATAATAGTTTCTATTTTTTTTGCTGCATGATGATATGAGGCTTTTAGGGCGCCTACTGAAGTATCCAGTACCTTGGACATATCTTCATACTTCATTCCATCATAATATCGCATATTGAAAACAATCCGTTGTTTTTCAGGAAGGGTGAGAATAGCTTTCTGCAGTTTTAATTGCAGCTCATCACCACTAAAATAGCCGTCACTTTCCAGATTTGAGCTTAGCTCCCTTTCCACATCAACCAGGGGCAGAAAAAATTTCCTCCTCTTTTCCTTTAAAAAAGAGAGTGCCTCATTGGTTGCTATTCTGTACAGCCAGGTGAACAACTGTGATTCTTCCCTGAATTTTTCCAGCCCTTTCCAGGCTTTTATGAAACTGTTCTGAAGCAGGTCATCTGTATCTTCATGCTTTATCACTATTTTTCTGATATGCCAGTAAAGCCTTTCCTGATATTTCCTTACAATAAGGTCGAAGGCATAGTTCTTCTGGTCCGGGTTGCGAAATAAAATTAACAGTTCCCTGTCACTGTGATCCTGCATCTATTCGATATTGATAATGCTTTTTATCTTTTGATCTGCAAAGGTGGAAAAGGCTTAATGATAGATTATCCAAATTAAAGTCAAATCATATACCAGCAAAAAACCGGCTCTAACCGTCTAAAAACCGGTTAGAGCCGGTTTTTAGATGTATTAAATCCCGGTCGTGTTTTATTCAGTTATTCATATAATTATTCATTATTATATGAATCAAGGTATTGACTGACCTGCTTAAAGACATTTTCCGCGGTAAACCCGAATTTTTCATCAAGTACTTTGGCGGGAGCTGAATACCCGAAATGCTCAAGTCCGAATACCCTGCCCTGTGGGCCGACTATCCGCCTCAGCCCTGCTGGCAGACCTGCTGTCATGCCGAAGACCGGTTTGTCGGTGGGTATGGTGGCGGACTGGTATTCGGGTGGCTGCTGCCGGAATAATCCCTCGGAAATTAGGGAAACAACCCTGATCTTAATATCCATTTCTGATTTAAGCATTGCAGATCCTTCGATGAGCGTAGATACTTCTGATCCGCTACCCACAAGAACTATATCAGGATCGTCTCCGTCTTCGATAACTGTGTATGCTCCCTTTGCGGCATTCAGTGCGGCGGTGAACCTGTCAATTCCGTTCGGGGATGGTAAATCGGTTATGTTTTGTCGAGAAAGTATCAGTGCTGTAGGAGTACTGGTATTCTCAATGGCCATTTTCCATGCAACGGTTGTTTCGGCAGCATCTGCCGGCCGGAGAACCAGCATGCTTGGGTTTCCTGAGTGGTTTTTCAGTTCCTCCATCAGGCGGATCTGTGCTTCATGTTCAACAGGCTGGTGTGTTGGCCCGTCTTCGCCTACCCTGAAGGCATCATGTGTCCATATATACTTGACCGGGAGTTCCATCAATGCAGCCAGTCTCACTGCAGGTTTCATGTAATCGGAAAAAACGAAAAATGTTCCCACAGCCGGTATTACTCCGCCATGAATAGCCATTCCGTTGGCAATAGCTGCCATTGTAAGTTCCGATACCCCGGCATGCAAAAATGCTCCGCTGAAATCCCCTTTGGTAAAGGGTTTTGATGCTTTCAGGAAGCCATCCGTCTTGTCACTGTTGGCAAGGTCTGCCGATGCCACTATAAGATTCTCGATTGAACTGGTAAACTGGCCCAGGACGACTCCTGATGCAGCCCTGGTGGCAATATTCTGTTTTTGTTCTATTTTGGAATAATCTATGTCCGAGGTTCCTCCGCTAATAAACTGCCTGAGTTTTTCATTCAGAGCGGGATTATCTTTTTCCCATTTTTCCTGTATCATTCTCTTTTTTTCTGCTTCGGCTCTCTTGAACTTCAGGATTTTTTGATAGTAATCCTTTACTTCTTCAAAGACGCGGAACGGATCGGCCGGATCTCCTCCCAGGTTAGTGATGGTTGAGTCAAAATCTGCTCCTGCTCCTGAAAGTGGCTGTCCATGAGTTGATGGCTGGCCCTCGAATGATTTCCCTTCAGCAGTCACCGCTCCTTTACCCATCACGGTCTTTCCCAGAATAAGAAAAGGCTTTTCATTTTCATCGTTCGCAGTCTTGAGGGCTTCTCTTATTTCATCCTGGTCGTTGCCGTTAATGGTCATGACCCGCCATCCCCAGGCTTCATATTTTTTTGCTGTATCTTCAGTCGTTACTGCGCTGGTAGTAGTTGATAGCTGGATGTCATTCGCATCATAATACATAATTAAGTTGCTGAGACCAAGATGACCTGCGATTCGACCGGCACCCTGTGATATCTCCTCCTGTACACCGCCATCGGAGATGAATGTATATATTTTATGGGACATCCATTCTCCAAAACGGGATGCCAGAAAACGCTCGGCAATAGCTGCACCTACAGCTATGGTATGTCCCTGCCCAAGAGGGCCTGAAGTGTTCTCTACTCCTCTGCTGAAGTCCATCTCGGGATGTCCGGGAGTGGAGCTTCCCCATTGCCGGAAATTTTTCAGATCATCTGTACTGTATTTTCCTGTAAGACAAAGTATGGAATAGAGCATCGGCGACATGTGCCCGGGATCAAGAAAGAACCTGTCACGCAGAAACCACTCCATGTTATCCGGGTCAAAGTTCAGGAATTCTGAATAGAGAATGTTTATGAAATCAGCGCCCCCCATTGCCCCGCCAGGATGGCCGGATTTTGCTTTTTCTACCATTGCAGCTGATAGGATCCTGATATTGTCTGATGCTTTGTTTATGATTTCTTTGCTCATATTGATTTTATTGATTGATTTTGTAATAAGTTTTGTAAAATTAATTATTTGTGACATTTTACAAGCGATTTTGGATACTTTTTAAAGTAAAAAATATTCCGGTGAAGTCCGAAATATGATTTATAAAGGATTTTGATCGGCTTACTCAATCAAGTTTGAGTGAGTCCAAATTTTTTTATCCGGGCCTTCTTTGCCTTTATGGTTAAAAATACCGGATAAAAAAGTAATTTTGCTGATCGTTAAACTTAATAACCGGAAACCCAATGGCTTTAAAGTGTGGAATAACAGGAGTGACTAATTCGGGGAAGACAACCATTTTTAATTGTATGTCTAATACGCGTGCAGAATCGTCTAACGCGGCCTTCAATGCATCAAAATCCAACATAGGGATGGCACATGTTCCTGATAACCGGTTGTATGAACTTGCCAGGCTCCGGCCAACCCAGAAGATAGTTCATACTACTGTCGAATTTGTCGATGTCCCTGGTCTTGCCAGGGGAGCAAGTGCCGGGGCAGGTGTGGGTAACAAATTTCTTGGGGACATAAGAAATACCGATGCGCTCATCCATGTGTTGAGGTGTTTCGAAGATGATAACCTGCCTCATATAGATGGTTCGGTTAATCCCGTAAGGGATATGGAAAGTGTTGATCTGGAACTGCAGGTAAAGGATTTGGAGTCGGTCGAAAAAAAAATCGAGAAGACCGCAAAACTCATAAAGACAGGTGATAAGGCTGCCAAAAAGGCAATGGAAGTTTTACTAAAATACAAGGAGCATCTTGAGTCTTTTAAATCCGCCCGTACAATTGAGGCTGACGAGACAGAAAAACAGCATGTTGCAGATCTTTTTCTGCTTTCAGCCAAGCCGGTCATTTATATCTGTAATGTTGATGAAGAATCGGCAGTTTCTGGCAATAAATATTCTGATCAGGTAAAAAAAGCACTGGAGGATACCGGGGATGAAGTGATCATTGTAGCTGCCCAGGTGGAGGCCGAAATTGCCGAACTTGAAAATGAAGAGGACCGCCTGGCATTTCTTTCTGATGCGGGACTGGGTGAGCCCGGTGTTAATAAACTTATCAGGGCGGCATATAAATTACTTGACCTTGATACCTTCTTCACTGTGGGACCCAAAGAGATAAGAGCATGGACCATAAAGCGGGGAATGACGGCTCCCCAGGCGGCCGGGGTAATACATAGTGACCTGGAGCGGGGATTCATAAGGGCTGAGGTTATAAAATATGACGATTTTATCGGACTTGGTTCCGAGGCAGCCTGCAGGGACAAGGGAAAATTGTCGGTCGAGGGGAAAAATTATATTGTTAAAGACGGAGATTTGCTTAATATCAGGTTCAATGTTTAACCTGTCACGGTCAGTCTTGGGTACAAGGGTTTCATATGCCGGATTATAAGTTTAATAGGATCTTTATTATCTTTTTTTTTGTGGTTTTTGCATTAGATACAACCGCACAAAAACAGTTCATTAATGATACCGTCATGGCCCGGAGGTATATTGAGGAGAGGGGTGAAGTTTATTTCAGTTTTGAAGCCTCAATCTCTGAAGTCCGCCGTCTGAGCAATGTAATCTGGATAGATAAGTATGCAGAGGGGAGTGTATATGCCTATGCTGGCAAAGAGGGCTTCAGCGCTTTCCTTGAAGAATCAATAGCCTTCACGGTATACAGTCCCCCTGGTGAATGGTATAAAGAAAGACCCGGGTTGAAAAATGGTAACTGGGATTATTATCCTGCTTACAGCGCTTATGTTGAAATGATGCAATCATGGTCAGTTGATTATTCGCATTTATGCGAATATGTAGATGCCGGAACCACAAGCGGTGGCAGGAAAATATTATTTCTCAAAATTTCTGGCAGCAATTCCACTCTCATTCCCAAACCCCGTTTCATGTACTCTTCTACTATGCACGGAGATGAAACTGTCGGGTTTATTATGATGCTCAGACTTATTGAATACCTGCTGGAAAATTATCCCCACAATCCTCAGGTTAAGCACCTGATGGATAACCTTGAGATATGGATCAACCCGCTTGCCAATCCGGATGGTTGTTATTTTGGAGGAGATCCCGATAAAATTGATTCGCCCAAAAGAACCAACTTCAATAATACTGATCTTAACAGGGATTTCCCGGTGATTCATGACAGTAATTATCACATTGATGGCAGGGAACCGGAAACTGTGGCAATGATGGAAGTGATAGAGAAATATAATTTTACTATGTCGGCTAATATTCACGGAGGTGCTGAAGTTATTAATTATCCATGGGACAGTAAAGCGGAAAGGCATGCCGATGACAGGTGGTTTGAATATATCAGCCGCGAATATGCCGATACAGCACAGCATTACAGTCCCCCAGCCTATATGACCTATCTCGGAGGAGTCACTAACGGCCATGACTGGTATTCGATCACTGGCGGGCGGCAGGATTATGTTACTTTTTTTACAGGCGGCAGGGAGATAACCATGGAGATAAGTGATGTTAAGCATCCGCCTGTAAATACATTGGCGGATTATTGGGAGTACAACCGCCGCTCACTCCTTAATTACATGGAGCAGGCAATTTTTGGGGTCCGGGGTAGAATAAGAGACGCTGTTACCGGTGAGGCAGTCAGGGCAAAAGTGAAAATTCTATCCTACGATACCGATTCATCTCACATCTATTCTGATTCTTTAAGCGGCTGGTACTTCAGGTTGCTTGAACAGGGAATATATAATTTGTTATTTTCTGCCACCGGCTATTATAATGATACGGTAAGTGTGCAGGTATGGAATCGCGATACCAGCAGAATTGATGTGAGTATGGTGCCGTTAACCGCAGGTTCGCCATCAACGGGAGAACCGGACGAGGAAATATTTCATGTTTTTTACTCTGCGGCAGAGGAAGTCCTCGATGTGAAGATCTATCTTCCGGAATCTGTTTATGCTACCATTGTAATGTATGATATTTCCGGACGAGAGATAAGGTTGCTTCATGAAGGATGGACAGAACCCCGCTACTCTTCTTTTACATTTACTACAACAGATATCAATAACGGATTATACATAATAGCTTTAAATTTCCGACGTTCTTATGTCAGTCGTAAAATTTTTATATCAGAATGATGATTTACGGCTACCGGAATATAGATTTTCCTAAAATATGATTAAAAGATCTCATATGACAACTTATATACATTCTTTTCCTGTTCCGCGTATTTTTTTCTTAATATTTGTTTTGGGCTTTTGTTCTTCCCCGTTAACTGCTTCTGATTATGACCGGGTAACTGTTGATAAACCAGATATGGTGGTTGGTATTGTCGTTGATAAGATGCGGTATGACTATCTTTCCAGGATGTGGGATGTGTTTGACGAAGGTGGATTTAAAAGACTGTTTAATGAAGGCAGCTCCTTCAGTAATGCAAGATATGATTTTCTGGTGAATCAGTCATCTGCCGGATATGCAACCATATTTACAGGGGCCAATCCCTCCGCTCATGGCATTATTGCCGATCATTGGTTCAACCGGCTTGGAACTGAAATACGTTCAGGAGTGTATGATGAAAATTATGTTGCTGTAGGAGGCTCATTCGACCTGGGCAAAAGATCGCCGGCAGCGTTATTAACCGCTACTATCGGTGACGAACTGAGAATGGCAAATGATTTCAGATCCCGGGTTTTCAGCGTATCGATGAATGATGCCGCTGCTATTTTATCCGGAGGCTTTTCTGCCAATGCAGCATGGTGGTTTGACCCGGTTAACGGAAGCTGGATGACCAGCAGTTATTACCTGGACTCTCTCCCCAGGTGGGTAATGGATTTTGATTCACTGATGTTGCCCGATACATACCTGGACAGGTCATGGGAACCATTATATGATTATTCATATTATTTTGGTGCTGAAAATGATTCAGCAGATCTGCTTCCGTTTAGCTATGATCTGAAACGGTTAAGCAGAGAGAGGGGTAATTATGAAATTATGTTTGATGTTCCCCAGGGTAATACTCTTACAAAGGATTTTGCATTGTCGCTTATTCAAAATGAACAGCTGGGTAAGGGAAACAGCACCGACATGCTTATTATTGGTTTTTCTGCTACAAGTAATATTGATAATAAATATGGTACCTTTTCAAAAGAGTTACAGGATGCCTATCTGAGACTGGACCGGGAAATTGAACATTTACTTAATTATTTTGATGATAATTTCGGAAAATCAAACGTACTGGTTTATCTGACTTCTGATCAGTCCGTGGCCTATCCATATTCCTATAATCAGCAGGCGCGCATTCCGGTAGGTACTTTCAGTCCGGCAATGGCCATGGCATTGCTGAGAAGCTATCTGAATATTACTTATGGCCGGGAAGACCTGGTTAGTGCATATAATGCCGGCATGGTTTATCTCGATCATAATCTCATAGAAGATAATAATATACCTCTTCATGAAATCCAAAACCGGTCTTCACGTTTCTTAAACCAGTTTTCTGGTGTGGCGGGAACGGTTACCGAAGATGTTTTGCGAAGGAATTTTTTTTCCGATGGTATTCCTTCTATGATCCAGGCAGGATTTCATCCCAAACGTTCCGGCGATATTATGATCTATTTGCAGCAGGGCTGGTATGAACGTGGGTTTTCAGACAACCGGCTGACCCTTACTTCATATGACCAGCATGTGCCGCTAGTATTTTATGGGTGGAATATGGAAAGCATGAATATTGGCAGGCCGGTAAGCGTATCTGATATCGCCCCTACCATTTCAATAATGCTGAATATTCCCCTGCCTCATTTCTCTACAGGCAGTCCCATAACGGAGATCTTGAGATAATATAGCTATTAACAATAATAGCTGGCGGGTTATTCTGAAACGTTAGTTGCGTTTTTTGCAGGCCGGGTTAAGAGTAAAATAGCCGCCGGATCAGGATCATTTTATATCATTTAAGGATTACCACCCGGGCAAAAAGTTAAGACCCAGTATTCCTTCCTGAATGCCGTTTCTCTGGAAAGGAAAGGCATAATAGGGTTCAATTATCAGAGCCCCGAAAAGATTAACCCTTAATGACATGCCTGTGCTGAATACAGGGAAGCGGGCATCGGCAGACAGATCATTTATATCGAGAGTTGGCCTTGTATCGGCCGTCCAGGCCACTCCGGCATCAAGAAACAGTGCAAGTTCGGTAAAAAAAATTCCTGACTTGATTACCGCCAGTTGTTCCGGGCCGGTAAACGGCAATCTTATTTCGAAATTTGCCATTGCTACCCTGCTACCCATAAGCTGATCTATTGAAAAATCAGAATTCTGAAATGATGGTGTCTGATAAAACTGGTTCGAACCGTACCCCCTTATAAAACCGGGATAACCCAGGTACATGGGATAAAAGAGATTGTTTTCTGATGTGGGGCCGTAACGTCCGTTATGATAAAGCCTTACGGCAAAACTCAAAGGGTTCTGAAAATGATAACGCCTGTAGTCCGCCAGCAGCTGATAGAAACTTAATCGGCCAAAATATTTGCTGCCCTGGAGCCGGTACCTTTGCCCTCTCATTGGAGAAGCCATGCCAAAATAGGAATTATCGCCCACGTAGGCCAGGTTGCCGCTGCCCAGGTTGAAGCCATCCAGGTTGAAGCCAGGTAGCGAATCCAGTTTTTCTCTTTCCTGGCCTATCGGGATACCATTACTGTAATAATTATTAAATACATCAACCCGGTAGTAATATCTTGAGAATGATCCTCCCGCTTCCAGGCGTCTGGACATGGAAAAAGGATAATAAGCAAATGCCGATGCCTGGTCTTCAAATGTTCTGATGTTGACAAGTGCAAAGTTGATAACATCTTCACTCTCGGGTTCAACCTGCATATAGGCTGACCTGTAGGGTATATGGGAAAGCGATCCTCCCCATTTAATCCGCCTTTTCTGGTTAATGTAGGTACCCATACCGGCAAAATCGTAAATTTCCCCATTCACCTGCACAGCCGCAAATAGGGACTGGTTTCCAAGTATATCCGAGAAAAGCATATTTACACCTCCTGCCATGCCTGTACCGTAATAGCTGCTTACCGAAACTCCTGCACCTGTATTCCCTATATAATCGAGCTGGAATTGCGGCCTGTACTTAATATCGCTGAAAGAGTCGGCCGGGTGATCTGTATATTTTTCATTATCTGCAAGGTTCCTGTCCACTATATTCACCGCCACACGCTGAAAAGGAGGGAGTGTTGCAGCAAGCATATCTACACTTTCCGGATCAACTTTTATTTCATCAAAATCTTCGGGCATCGCCGAGTATACAATATGATTACCATTTGTGTAATAAGAATATACGATCATCCCCGTTTCCCTGGCAACACTCATTGCAGGTGAAAGAGCTGTTATGCCACTTATTCCGACCGGATAGTTCGATGAGCGGTAAAGGTTATGATCCTGAAGTTCGTAGCGGTAAAGGTTCCTGAACCCGTCACTGTTGGAGAGGAAGTATATTGAGCGGCCATCAGCCGAGAATTCAGGGTTCACATTATCTGCACCCCTGAATAGCCTGAACACGGTAAGCTCATTATCATTATGGGTGTCCATTAGTCCAAGGTTCATCTTATAATTTGTTCCATCCGACTGATCTCCGGGCTGTTTCCTGTCGGTGGAAAAAACTATATAACGGCCATCGGGCGACCAGGAAGGGTGTGAATAGGAATATCTGTCGTTGGTAATCTGGCTCACCTCACCGGAATCAAGATTGTACATGTACAGATTGTTGGTTCCGTCAACCAGGCCTGTCATTACCATATTTTTGCCATCGGGCGACCATGTGGGATTATTTATAAAAGGCACTTCAGGGATACTTATCTCCCTTGTCCTGCGTGGATGTTCTGTATCTGCCACCAATATATGGCTTCTCCCTTTTTTAACGGCTACATAGGCAAAATGCCTGCTGTCGGGCGACCATGATCCCATGGATTCAAGGAAATTGTATCCGTCGATATCTGTATCCTGTGCCGAGCTGGTGAGAGTTCTGATAATCTTCCCGTCCCGGGTGCTGGCAATAAACAGGTCCAGGGTAAACACATTTTTTTCTGAAAAGAATGCCACAAAATTACCGTCCGGACTAATGGATGGAGATACATTCATTTTGCCTGCCGTTTCTTCGAAAAGCAGCTTGTTCCCCCTGATAAGTGAGTCTGTGTTTTCTATAAGTTCTTCATAATGCATCCTGTACGAACTCTGCCATATGTCGGAAAAGGTGTTGGCGGTCATGCCCAGAACATTCTCGATTGCTCTTTCATAACCGAATTTTGCAGTTTCCTGAAATAACGGCGATATGATAGTATCACCCCAGGTCCTTGTCACAAAAGCCCAGAAAGAGTGCCCCCAACGATATGGGAAATACTTCTGTGTGGTGGTCATATCCTTCAGGGTGGGAAAGTCATCGTTTATTAGTGCGTCTCTCATCCACATGGCTGTATTTGCATCAACACTCCCAATGGACAGGTATTCTGCCATGCCCTCAACCATCCAAAGGGGAAGATTCCGCATCGAATACATATTGGTGGTATCCTGTTGCAGGAGCTGGTTAAACTGGAAAGCATGAACAAGCTCATGGCCAAGAACGTGATCGGTTTGAGCATTTGTTTCAAGTATGGGCATAACCACACGGTTTTTAAGAGATTCGGTAACGCCTCCTGTTCCTATTCCTATGATGCTGCTTATTGCTGTTGTCTGCTGGAAGTCCGGATGGTTCCTGTAGATGATCAGGGGATTCCTTTTCTTTATAGTGTCATTCAGCGCCCTTGCATGACGATAATACCATTTTTCGCTTAAGATTGCAATTTCATGCAAAACAGAGTCGTCATTAAAATAATGGTATATTTCAAAATTGGGTGTACTGTATACTTCAAAATCAAAAGTTTGATATCCGGGTTTAGTCCGGCCAAAACCCTGTGCTGCCAGATCGGCACTGCAAAGCATAGTAAGGAAAACCAGGAATACTGAAGGGATAATAATTTTTCCCTTACCCTGAATAATATTCATTAAGTTCCTCATGTCCTGGGATTATAGATTAATATATAATAGAACTGTAATACCTGTAACACCAAAATACATGCCAATTAAATTTTTTTGGCTGTAATTTCGCATACTTTATACTTTATAAATTAAATGACTGGTTGACCTCATCACCTTTTTATAACTCTTTGCACATTTGAAATCATAAAGTAAAACAATGAACTGGTCAGCTTTGTTTATTCGTGCCGGGATTAAAAAACCGGTAATTAATCAGCAGAGCCTGTCAGCCAGTTACCTGTTATTTTCTTTTAAAGGCAATTTTTTTGCCTGATACCCTGACTTTTGCAATATGAAATGGCTGACTTATGGCCATGGTGACCATTTCACCGGGTTCGGGGGTGGTGTTTTTTACTATTGCTTTAAGACAGTCCTCATGTTCCTTGATATTGTCTATTTCTATACCGAAGCCACCGGTTGACCTTTTCCCCATAAAAACGGCCAGAACGGTTTCTTCTTCGAAATTGACATCCGGCAGGGGAGGGATGGGTTGAGTTTTACTATAAACTCTTTCCCAAAGCTTTTTAAACTCATTTTGTGAATCAATAACTATGTTCATGGTAGAGTCAATTCCACAATAGTTTCCCCGGGCAATTGTGATAATTTCAGGTTTTGATGTTCTGCCGGGTGATTCCCGAAGATCTCCGGCAATTCTTTGATGGCAGGATAGCAGAAGAATTGTACAGCTTAAAACCAGCCATGCCGTAAACCGGTTACAACGATTACTCAACATCAAAAGTTTCTCCACTGTTAAGAAGGTCATCCATACATTTTATTTTTGAAGACTCTCTTGCTGACTCTATTTGTATTTCGACCATATCATCGTAGGTTTCGAATTCGGCCGATCTTATTACTCCCAGGGCTACCGGCAAATCAGGAGGGCCCATTTTACCAAGCATTCGGTGTATGCCCGGGTTCTTCTCATACTGGTCGTGTATCAATATATCATCTATCGTAACTCCATTTAGTCCGACGACTACCCCTTGGAGCTTCGTTCCTTTAAGCTGTATGCCCTTCTCTTTATTTTTGCCATACAGCATTGGTTCTCCGTGTTTTAGGTGCAGCTGATAATCATCCTTAACTTCCTTATCCGTTATCTGCCCGTGGGTTTTATCAGCAAAAATGATGCAGTTTTGTAATATCTCAACTACAGAGGTCCCGTCATGTTTTGCAGCCTCATGCATCACCTCGGTCATCATCTTTATATTTGAGTCAAGAACCCTGGCAAAGAATGTGCCCTGGGCACCCATGACCAGTCCGGCTGTTACAAACGGATGCTCAATAGTTCCCTGGGGAGATGTTTTTGTGACACTTCCTATTGGCGTTGTGGGCGAATACTGGCCCTTTGTAAGGCCGTATATCTGGTTGTTGAACAGCAAAATATTCACATCCAGGTTTCTTCTGATGATATGAATAAAATGATTTCCGCCAATAGCCATGGAGTCGCCATCGCCGGTAGCAATCCATACACTCAATCCGGGATTGGAAAGTTTAACCCCTGTGGCAATTGCTGCGGCCCTGCCATGAATTCCGTGAAAGCCATAAGTATTAACATAATATGGAAAACGGGATGAGCAACCTATCCCGGATACAAATACGAAATTTTCTTTTTTATAGCCTATTTCAGGGAAAACATTTTCCACTGCTTTTAAAATAGCATGTGCTCCGCATCCAGGGCACCATTTAACCATTTGGTCGCTAACGAAATCTTCTTTTGTAAGTGTTGTTTGGGAGTGGGAAATGCGATTTTGTATCATGACTGGATCTCCTCGATTATTTGATTGAATTTATTGGTCAGTTCTCCTGTAAAAAACGGCAAACCCTGAATTTTATTGAACTGCATGTATTTTGTTTCCGGGAATTCGGAGCGCAGATATTTTACGAACTGTCCGTTATTAAGTTCACATACAATCACTTTTTTGTAACTGCCAAGGATCTCACCGGTATTTTTAGGAAGTGGCATTATATGGTTGAAGTGAGCATGGCCAATGCTTTTCCCTTCTTTTTGCATGTCCCTGACAGCAGTTTTTATAGCACCTTCCGTACCTCCCCAGCTTACAACCAGGAGGTCGCCATTCTTATTACCGTTAATTTTCTGCAGGGGAAGGGATTCCGCAACTTTCTTGACCTTCTCTTCCCTGATAGTTACCATGAGCTGATGATTTTGGGGGTCGGTAGATACGGCACCCTGGATATCTGTTTTTTCGAGTCCTCCGATCCTGTGCCTCAGTCCCTCGGTCCCGGGAATAGCCCATTGCCTCACCAGGGTTTCCGGGTTCCGTTTATAGGGCTTGAATGATTTTTCGTTTGGCTTTGCAAGGGGAGGGGTGATCTCCGGAAGTTCGGAAACCCGGGGGATCCTGAAAAGTTCCGAACCATTACCAAGATGACCGTCGGTAAGCAGAATAACAGGTGTCATATGCTCCATGCTGATTTTTGCGGCCTCGTATGCATAATAGAAACAATTAGCAGGGGTTGATGCTGCCATGACTATCACCGGGCATTCACCGTTCCTGCCATAGAGTGCCTGAAGGAGATCAGATTGTTCCGATTTTGTAGGCATGCCTGTAGAAGGTCCGGCTCTTTGCACGTTGACTATAACCAGGGGCAATTCTGTCATAACAGCCAGGCCTATAGCTTCGGACTTTAGTGAAAGTCCGGGACCTGAAGTGGTAGTTACCGACAGCGAACCCGAAAAGCTGGCTCCAATCGCCGAACATATTCCGGCTATTTCATCTTCGGCCTGGAAGACTTTTGCACCCAGCCTCTTGTTCTTTGCCATCTCCATAAGTATTTCCGTTGCCGGGGTAATTGGATAAGAACCCAGGAAAAGAGGGCGACCAGAACGTTCGGAAGCAGCCAGCAATCCCCATGCGGTTGCAACGTTCCCTGAAATATTACGGTACCGGCCTTTCTTCAGGGTTGCACCGGGGACTTTATATATTGGCCCCATAGCCTCGATAGTGTCTGCATAATTATATCCTGTCGTGAGGACTGTTTTATTAATCTCCTGTACAGACGGATTATTTTTGAATTTTCTTTCAATAAACTTAAAGGTGGTTTCCATGTCCTGATCGAAAAGATAGGTTACAATACCCAGGGCAAACATGTTTCTGCTGCGGTCTGCTGTTTTGGTCCCCACATTCTTTCCGGCCAGACTTTCACGGGTTAAGGTGCTTATTGGAGCTGCTATCAGCCTGTAAACATCAAGGCTTCCGTCTTCAAGAGGATTTCTGTCATAACCTGATTTCTCCAGGGCTTTTTTATTAAATGAATCAGAATCTACAATAATCAATCCTCCCGGCTTAACCCATTTGAGGTTGGTTTTCAGGGAGGCGGGATTCATGGCCACGAGCACGTCACACAGATCACCGGAAAAGAAAATTTTTTCTTTTCCTATTTGTACCTGGAAGCCAGATACGCCAGCCAGTGTGTTGTGCGGAGCTCTTATTTCGGCAGGATAATCAGGAAATGTAAAAAGATCATTACCAAGAACTGCTGCTGTATCCGAAAACAAGGTGCCGGCAAGTTGCATTCCGTCACCGGAATCACCGACGAATTTTATGACAACCGATTCTTTTTCTTTAATTGCAGGCTGATCACTCATTATTTAAGATTATTGTAAGACATAGATTTTTGTAATTACTGAAGTCGGGTCTATTTTGTAACTTTAACCCGGTTTTGATATTGCCGGGGTTAAATATTTGGTTACAAACAATTAAAAGAATTATACAAAAGTACTATTTTCTAATATAATTGATTATTTTATATGTTATTTTTTAGAGATAAAGAGTGGTTTTAGTAGCTGCTAACGAATTGGTAGACAGTTATATATAATATTTATGATTAAAATCATTATTGGTAATCAGGGTTTACATGTTGTTCTTATGCTTTTTTATCTGAATAATTATAGATGTAAGGGAAATCCTGAATAATTTCTAAACATGAAAAATTAAAAATTATGGCTTTGGTAAAACCGGTAAGAGGATTTACACCTTCCTTCGGCAGGGAGTGTTATCTGACTGATAATTGCACCGTAATTGGTGATGTAGTTATGGGGGACTTTTGCAGTGTATGGTTTAATGCTGTAATAAGGGGTGATGTAAATTCAATACGCATTGGTAATAAAGTGAACATTCAGGATCATTCCATTCTTCACTGTACATACGAAAAAACCACCATAAACATTGGGAACAATGTTTCGGTCGGCCACCGTGTTATTGTGCATGGAGCGGATATTGAAGATAACGTGCTTATCGGGATGGGTGCTATACTGATGGATGATGTGGTAGTGGGGACAGGTTCCATCATTGCTGCAGGTTCGGTTTTGCTGGAACGCACCCGCGTGGAACCGGGAAGTATCTATGCCGGTGTTCCCGCGAGGCGGATTAAGGAGGTTAACCAGGAACAGTCCCGCGGCATGATCGAAAGGATAGCAAATAATTACATCGGCTATTCCGGCTGGTATAAAGATTAACAGAGAACCAAAATCCCGTAAAGATTCCTGTATGGTTTTGTTTCATCGTTTGATCTGCTTCCCGGACTTTTATCTGCAGGGACGGGCAATATAATGTTTAAAATATAACCGGTACATTTTGACCCCGGGAAAATAAGAGTCTCCCTTTTCAGGAATCTGCAGATTACTTTAAAGTCATTTCCAAAGATCTGTTTTCTCGAGAACTATTTCCCGATCAAAAAATATTCTTGCAATTTTCCCAAAATATTCGGTATGATCGGAGACAAAGAATCTGTCTTCGTTACTAAATTGTCCGCCGGAGAATTTTTCTGATTGAAGGATTTTTTGCAGATGATTTGCCACGATCATGGCCGAATCAACGACTTCAACTCTGAAATCATAAAACTTTCTTATCTGGTTTCTTATTATGGGGTAATGGGTGCAGCCTGGTATAAGGGTGTCAATCCCCCTCAGTTTTTCGCTTGAAAGATATGCTCTTATTATGGCATTGCTTATATCATCATATACAAAACCTTCTTCAATCATTGGCACCAGAAGCGGGGTGGCCATAGAACAAACACTGGCTCCAGGTATCAGCTGTTTTATTTTTTTTGGGTATGCTCCTGAGTTGATGGTGTTTTTTGTGCCGATAATTCCAAAGGATGAATCAGGATATAGTTCTGCAATTCGGGCTACTACTGGATCAATAACATTGAAATGCAATGCTTTTCCTCCAATATAATTTTCCAGCTCATCCCATACGGTTGCCGATACCGTATTACAGGCAGCAAGTATTATTTTGCAGTTATGGTAGAGAAGAAAATCAGTTATCTTTTTACTGTAATGGAGAATTGCTTCGGGCGATTTGTCACCATAAGGAAGATGGGCAGTGTCGCCGAAGTAGACGATCGTCTCCCGGGGTAAAAGTTGCTTTATTGCCGAAGCCACGGTCAGTCCTCCGACTCCTGAGTCAAATATGCCGATGGGTCCTGATGCCATAATCAATCTTTACGTTAGTTTATGGAAAAAACCACCATGCAGCACTGCAGGTGGTTTCTTAAAATTTAAAGTTGCCGGAAAGGCCGCGGTGGCTAAAGTCCCATCTTTTCTCTTACGTAGGGAAGGATATCTTCGCTATCTTCGCTGAAATATAAAACGGCATTGGCATCAAGGTCAAAAACATAAATCAGTCCCCTTTCCTCTGCTACTTCAGCTATGACATTTTCAATCTTTTCGAAAATAGGCTGGATAAGCTCCATCTCCCTTTCCTGCAGATCCCCCTGAGCTCCCTCCTGGAACTGTTGTATCCTTGCCTGCAGCTCCTGCAATTCCCGCTCACGTAGCTGCCTGACCACGGCGGAAATTGTATCCTGGGCTTCAACATAATTTTGCAGTTTGTTGTTATATTCAACCTGCAGATTCTCCAGTTCAACTCCCAGTTCCTGGGCTTCTTTCTGAAGTTGTTTCTGTGCAGCTTCCCTTTCCGGCATCATTTCAAGTAACCTTGATGAGTTGATATGTCCGAATTTCAGCGTCTGTGCGTGGACAACCGGACCTGCAATAAGAAGTGCAGAGATAAAAAGTAATTTAATTACGTTCGTCATTTTTAAAAGATTTGGTTAAAGATTAAAATATTAGTTTCCGTATCCCAGCCTCTCGAGTACATCGTCGCTGAGGTCGTTGCGGGGATTGGTATAAAGCATTGTTGGAGAGTTTGCCGTATCGAAGATAACGGCATAATTCTCATCGTTGGCCATTTCCTCCACAGCGTTATATACGCGGTCCTGGATTGGCCTGATCAGTTCTTCCTGGTTCTGATACAGTTCTCCCTCAGGTCCGAAGTACCTGGACTGGAGTTCAGCTGCTTCCGCTTCTTTTTGCACTATCTCGTCCTCTCTTTTTCTGCGCATTTCATCGCTCATCAAAACCCTTTCCTGTTGATAATTGCTGTACAACGCTTCAACCTCCTCGTAACTTGCCTCAATTTCTTTCTGCCATTCTTCAGCCAGCTTGTCAAGCTGTTCCTGTGCGGCAAGGTATTCGGGGATATTATTTAGTATATAATCCGAGTCAACATACGCAAAGCGCTGTGCATAACCTGATTGAAACGATGTTAAGAAAAATATCAGCGTAAGTATTATTGTGTAACCCCATACTATTCTGGTTTTGCCGGACATCTCCGGTTCAACCCGCATTTTCCCGGTTTGCGGGACAATGCTGTTTAAGTCGTTTGTTTTGTTCATTTTTGTTGTTTTAAGTAATACATTTAAAACTGTTGCCCGAGAACAAAATGGAACTGGCCTTTGTTGGCACCCGGCCGGCCGGGAACTTCATCAAATCCATAGGCCCAGTCTATTCCAAGCAATCCGAACATTGGGAGGAAGGCCCGTAGACCTATTCCCGCCGACCGTTTTATGGCAAAAGGGTTAAAATCATTAAAATCATACCATGCATTACCTGCCTCAACAAATATCAGCGGATATATAAATGCATTCGGATTCGTTGAAACAGGATACCTGAGTTCCATATTGAACTTGTTGTAGATATTCCCTGCCTTGTTGCCATTTCTGGTCGGTGTCAAAGAACCATTTTCATATCCTCTCAAGCCTACTGTTTCCCGTCCGTAAAGGTTGTAACCCGACATGCCGTCGCCACCAAGGTCAAAACTTTCAAAAGGTGAGGGACCGATGTCTTTATTGAAAAAACCCAGGATACCAAAGTCCGCCTTGGTACTTAATACCAAATTTCCTGCCAAACTAGTATACCATTCACTTTTAAATGTCCATTTGTGATACTCTATCCACTTATACTTCTCCTGTGCAGGCATTTCGGCAAAATTTCTGTCACTCAATAAGGAGTAGGGCGGGGTGATCTGAAGGGTCAGATTAAATGAATTGCCCCTCCGGGGATAAATGGGCTGGTCGACGGAATTCCTGCCAAAACTTGTTCTTATACTTAAATTGTTCGATATACCGTCCTGAAACATAAATTGACCGAACCAGTCATTGAGGTTATAGTTCTGAAAACTGACCTCATTATAAAGAGTAAAGAAGTCATCGGGCCAGTTCAGCCTCCGGCCCATTCCCAGTGATGCACCCGATATCTTAATAGAGGACCAGTCCTGCACCCTTCTGTTATACCTGTTGGTCTGAATGGTATGGTAGAGGGAAAAAGAAAGTGAGTTTGGTTTGGTCCCGCCAAGGTAGGGCTCGACGAAAGAAAGATTATAGGCCTGATAATAACTGCCGTTTGATTGTGCACGGATGCTGAGTGTTTGTCCATCACCCGAAGGCAGTGGCCTCCAGGCATCTTTTTTAAAGAAATTGCTGGTGGAAAAGTTGGAAAACCTTACTCCCAGCGTTCCTATAAGCATTCCTGCCCCCCATCCTCCTGATATCTCCAGCTGGTCGTTAGCCTTCTCTTCAACAACATATTCAATGTCGACTGTGCCATCACTTGGATTGGGCATCGGGTTAATAGCCAGCCTTTCCGGGTCGAAATGCCCAAGATTGGCAAGTTCCCGCTGCGAACGTATCAGGTTGGTTTTGCTGAAAAGTTCGCCTGGTTTGGTTCTTAACTCCCTGCGGATAACATGTTCATTTGTTTTGGTATTACCGGTTATTATCACCTGGTTAATGGTGGCCTGCTCCCCTTCGCGGATCCTCATCTCCAGATCAATGGAATCGTTTTCGACATTAACTTCCACGTCATTTACGTTGAAAAAAAGGTACCCGTCGTCCAGGTAAAGCGAACTGATGGCGTCATCATCCACCCTGAGCCTGTTTTCGAGTTTGGTCCGGTCATATATTTCACCCTTTTGAATACCAAGTACGGCATCCAGATATTCCGAAGGATATTTGGTATTCCCCACCCAGGTAATTTCCCTGTAATGGTACTGGTTCCCCTCTTCAATTTTAAGAGTAATATTTATTCTGTCATCACTAGTCTGATGTATGGTATCCGAAATAATATCTGCATCACGGAATCCATGTTCATTATAAAAGGTGATAAGGCTTTCCTTATCTTCCCGGAAATCCTTTCCGATATATTTGGACGATTTGAAAATGTTGAGGAGGCTCCTTTTCTTGGTATTTTTCATTACCCTTTCCAATCGCCTGTCAGAAAAATGTTCATTCCCCTCAAAGTATATTTCGGAGATGCGCACCCTCTCATTTTTATCAACATCAATGTGCAGATTAACCCGGTTTGGAACGGAAGGGTCTTCTTCCATGCGTACATCCACACTGGTATTGAAAAATCCCTTTTCAATAAAATAGTTACGTATTATGTCCTTACTGTTGTTAATGGTGTTTTCAGTAATAAGGCTGCCTGCTCTGAGCTTAAGTTTTTCTTCGATATCAGTCAGCTCCGACCGTTTTAATCCCTCGATATTCAATACGGAAAGCCTTGGCGGTTCCTGCAGCATGATGTCAAGGTCTATTTCATTCCCTTCTGTCCTGGAGGCCGTGATCTTGATATCTGAAAACAGTCCCAGTCCCCATAATTTGTCAATAGCCTGTGTTATGTCGTCACCGGGAACCGTAATTCTTCTCCCCGGCTCAAGGCCTGAACTGCTCCTTATAACTATGGGATCAAGATAATTTATGCCGGAAACTGTCACTTCTCTGACTACGTATTCCCTTGGCTTTGAATAATCCATCACCGGAAGTGAAGCAGGGTCTTCCTGTGCCATCCCAAAAGGAATAAAACAGAAAACCAACATGGCAAATCCGAAAAAAGATGATAATTTTTTAATATACATAATTTTCAATCACAGTTTAATTGTTCACTTGTTTTCCCGAAACGCCTTTCCCTTTTTTGATAATCAATTATAGCTGTGTATAAATGCTCCTTCCTGAAATCAGGCCAAAGAGTTGGTGAGAAATACATTTCGGTATAGGCTACCTGCCACAGTAGAAAGTTGCTTATTCTGTATTCACCGCTTGTGCGGATCAAAAGTTCAGGATCGGGAACCGATCCGGTAAGGAGATATTCAGAAAAAGTTGACTCATCTATTGCATCTTTCTCAATCTTACCTGATTCAACATCCTCCGCTATGCGCCTGGCAGCATTAGTTATTTCCCATCTTGAACCGTAGCTGAGTGCTATTACCAGTGTGAGTCCCTTATTCCCGCCGGTAAGGGTGATCACCTCATTAAGTTTCGCCACTATGTGTCCGGGCAGACTTTTCATATCACCTATAACCAATAAACGGACATCGTTTTTAATTAGTGTTTCTGTTTCAGAATTAATGGTGGAGATCATGAGCCCCATAAGTGCATCAATTTCTTCCTGGGGCCTGCACCAGTTTTCTTTTGAGAAGGCATATAGTGTAAGGTATTTTATCCCAAGTTCTCCTGCCGCTTCGACAGTCTCCCGGACTGAAGTAACACCGCTCTGGTGCCCGAATATCCGGTGTGATCCCCTTTCCCTGGCCCAGCGGCCGTTGCCATCCATGATTATGGCAACATGACAAGGAAGTTTGGACTTGTTTATTTTATTTTTAAGTTCAGTCATAAACATTGTGATGGTTAATTCTCGTAAACGGGACAGTCTCCCTTGCGCCCGAACGGTTTAATGGTTATGGAAAATCCGGCCAAAGATACCCAATCATTATTATGAACCAAAGAAGGGGAATTAAATTGCCCGAAATTTTTCACTCCGTCGATTTCATCCGTGAAGCTTTTTTTTAGTATCCATTCCATTGCCAGGGTTACTTTTTTGCTGATACCGTACTTGATGCCGGCTCCAAAAGGCAGGTTTATGTAATGTGCGCTGGTATTCCCGGAACCAATGGCTGAAGTATATGCCATCCCCGCGGTAATATAGGTGCTTACAGGATCACGGAAGATAGATGCTTTGAAAGGCCGAAAGCTGAATTCACCCTGCAGGGAAAAGTCATAAAAATTGTTAACGAAGGAAGCTTCTCTGGTCCGCGATAAAATATTCCCAAAATCACGATCATCGGCTTTCATTTGTCCGTAACTCAAATTTGCCCTTAATGAATAATGTTCGTCGAAATTATATCTGATGATTCCCCCGGCAGCGGGAGAGAGATTATAAAAATGCCGTGAAGTGTTTATATTGCCCATGTAATAGGATGTGCCGGCAAAAACTCCAAAATCGAGTTTCTCCCCCGGTATGGCATCATAATTAACAAAAATAAAGACTAAAAAAATTATGGTTACGGCTCTCATTTTTTATAGAATACTTTGCATCAGGATAAGCGGGATAGCTGTTAAAATCTCAGGCTCAGTTCGGGTACCCTGAAAACCAGCTGCACCGAGGTGATATAATAAATATCATTGGCAGTGGAAAAATCAGAAGTGAATCCGTCAAGGTAATCATTTGCGGTATAACGTCTGCCAATTTCAAGTCCGACATCTGTAGTATTGCTAATCCCGACTTTCACTCCCAGGCCTGCCGGGATAACCATTGTAACCGGCCAGTGATCGATATTGTCTCTTACCCGCCTGGCCTCAAGGTTTTCATTAGCCCTGACATTATAAAGTAAGGCACCCATTCCCCCGTAGACATAGACCGAAAGTGTGGCATAATTCCTTACCAGCCCTCTCCGGTTTAAACCTCCTCCCATGGGATAGTCTTTGACTGCAAAAAACTCCATCCTGGCTGAAGGTTCAAAAATAAAGGTGTTGAATGCATATTCCCTTTCTTCATTTTTGCCGCCGCTGTCGTTGCCACTCAGCCATCCCATAGCCAGGCTCCCGTTAAAGGCAAGGTAATCGCCACGTATATAACGTACTCCACCGATGATCCCGGGACGTGATTTTTTTATATCAAGGTCTTTTATTCCGTACCAGGTGTTCTCATCGACTGATCCTCCGATATCTCCAAAATAATTTGCAGATCCAATACCCCCGTATATCTCATATGGGGTAGTTCTCCAGGTCTGACCGGATGAGGGCAGGGCAAAAACCAGAAACAGTAAAAAAGGCAGTAAAGCTTTTGTTCGCATCTCTTTGTTTTTTGGGAAACACAAATTTAAAGAAAATAATGGTATTATATAACATTGTTAGGGCTTTAAATATTATGTGCCGGTAATTAAAAACGGTTATTAAGAAAGAGTATCCTCCATGTTCCTTTTATCAAGTCCCCACATAAGCTTATTGCGAAGAGTAGTAAAGAAATCCTGGTTATTCAGTCTTATCAGGGATATATCAAATTCCGACCTTTTCAGAATGATCTCTTTTTCCACAGGCACCAGGGTGGAACGGTAATCCATTGACAGAAGGAACTCCCCGTTCCTGCTGTGAACCTTCATCCTTATAATATTGCTGTCAGGTATCACGATGGGCCTTACGGTGAGATTATGGGGTGCAATGGGGGATATTACGAAACCCTTTGTTTCAGTTGTAAGCAGTGGACCTCCAACACTTAGGGAATAGGCAGTAGATCCGGTAGGAGTTGAGACAATCAGTCCGTCTGCCCAGTATGAATTAAGAAACCGGTCATTTAACCATGCCTGAATGGTTATCATCGCAGAATCCTTTTTCTGTAAAGTAAATTCGTTCAAAGCATATCTGAAGTCTCCGAAAAAATCAGACGGGGAAGACAATTCCAGGAGACTTCTTTTTTCAGTACTGTAATTCCCGGAAACCAGGGCATCGATTGCAAGGTCAATATCTTCTCTTGAAATATTAGCCAGAAAACCCAGTCTCCCGCTATTGATTCCCAGCACGGGGATTCCTGAGTCTCTTACTATGGTTATGGTTTCGAGAATTGTTCCATCACCCCCTATAGAGAAAACATAGTCAATATTTTTATCTATATCCTCATGTGAGTTGAACAGGTTCCCGGTTAAAGGATCCATGCCGGCCCTGTTGCGCATAAATTCATAAAAAGGCCTGTAGATACTTATTTTAATATTGCTGTGCCTGAGACGTTCAAACAGTTTTTCAGCAAATGGAATGAATTGCTTGCCAAATTTCCTGCCGTAAACAGCGATATGCATTTCGTGGATATTTTTATAAATAGGTAAAGAATACCAAATAACTATACATTCAGATAGCGCATAAATTGTTCATACCTGTTTTTGTAAAAGCTGCTTAGATTTTCATCTTCCATATATGAGGCTTTGATATTATAATTGTAGCGGTCAAATGTCTTAATTATTGAAGCCAGATCTGGGGTATTTACTTTAATCGTAACTTCTATCCGTGTGGTTTCTGCTGAATTTGTAATATAGAGACTCAGTATCTTTGTATTATTGCTTTCAACTATTTGCGCGATTTGGCTCAAAGAATAATCGTGGTGGTTCATTTCGAGGACGATAATACCACCCTGCTCTTTTACTGCGGTAAGATCTGCAAAGTGAGAAAGAAGATCCGGCTGCCCTATCATGCCCAGATAATTCTTTTTATCGTCAAGAACCGGCACGACTGTGATCTTAAGGCGGGAAGCAACTTCTATTACCTCGTAAATATGCTGGCCTGCCAGTACATAGGGACTGAAAAGTGAGAGCTTGTGATTGCCTATGGGTTCATCCATCATGCCAAGATCGTATATGTCGGTATCTGAAATCAAGCCAAGAAATTCCATATTGTTTACAATAGGAAGGTGTGATACCCGGAATATCTCCATCCAGCTTAATGCCCTTGCCCCCGTATCGGAGGTTTTCAGGGCAGGTATTACATCTGATACCAAATCCTTCGCAAGCATTTCTTAATTTTATATTCTGTAAATATGCTTTATTTTTGTGTCATAACAATACAAACAACATGCCATGACCAGATTAAGTGTAAATATAAATAAAATAGCAACACTTCGAAATGCCCGGGGTGGAAATATTCCTGATGTAGTTAAGGCTGCCCTAGATTGCCAGAAATTCGGGGCTGAAGGAATTACTGTACATCCCCGGCCAGATGAAAGACATATAAAATACCAGGATGTCCGGGATATTAGGAATATCATCAGCACCGAATTCAATATAGAAGGATACCCTTCCGGATCTTTTATTGATCTTGTATTGTCAGTCAAACCTGACCAGGTAACCCTGGTGCCGGACCCTCCCGGAGCAATCACTTCCAATCAGGGCTGGGACACAGTTACTGAGAAATCATTTCTGACCGGAGTGATTGAGCGTTTTCATTCATGCGGGATACGTACATCTATATTTACCGGAACAGAGCTCAGGCATGTTGAGTATGCCAAAATGACGGGGACTGACAGAATAGAGCTCTATACGGAACCCTATGCGGCTGATTATTCTCAAGACCGGGAAAAAGCTGTGGCTCCCTTTACCAGGGCTGCAGTAAGGGCAGGGGAACTGGGACTTGGTCTGAATGCAGGTCATGATCTGAATCTCCACAATCTTAAATATTTTTGTGATAATGTGCCCGGACTGCTTGAAGTATCAATAGGCCATGCACTTATATCAGATGCGCTGTATTACGGACTGGAAAACAGTATCCAGATGTATCTCAGGTTGCTTGAATAGCTGATATGGTAATAACCGTCAGACCGACTAATTAACATAAATAATTACTTGTAAATGCAATTATACCATAGAAAATTCGGATCCGGGAAGCCCCTGATCATATTACACGGACTTTATGGTTCGTCCGATAACTGGCTGAGTATAGCCAGGACATTAGCCGCAGATTTTGAGGTATATCTTATTGATCAGCGTAATCACGGAAAGTCACCGCACCATGACCGTCATGACTATGAGGTTATGGCCGATGACCTGAAGGAGTTTATGGATAGTCACCATCTTGATAAAGTTATTCTTGCCGGCCATTCCATGGGAGGCAAAACCGCAATGTGTTTTGCCAGGGATCATTCCTCTCGAATAGAAAAGCTTATTGTCATTGATATCGCCCCGAAATCTTACAAGGAATTATACCGTAAAGAGGCACTGAATCATTATGTTATTCTTAAGGCTATGCAAAATGTTGATATTGCCTCTGCTTTAAGCCGGAGAGACATTGACCGAATGCTCGCAGATGATATCCCCGTTAAGAGGATCCGCTCATTTTTAATGAAAAATATTGAGAGAACGAATGACAACAAATACTCGTGGACACTTAACCTGGATGTGCTTTTAAAGGAACTGGACAATATTATGGACGGCATGAACCATAAGTGCTTTGATCCTGCAAGGCCATCAATAGATAAGCCGGTGCTGTTCATCAGAGGAGGAGAATCTCCCTATATTATGGATAAGGATATGGAATTTATACAACAGATTTTCCCCAATGCACAACTCAGAACAATTCCCGATGCAGGCCACTGGTTACATGCTGAAGAACCGGAAATGTTTATAGAACTGGTCAGTGATTTTATCCTTAGATGAAACCTGCATCAGCCTTCGGCAGACAAAATAACATGAATTTCACCTCAGATGAATATGGCAAAAAGAACTTTTTATTGCATGTGAAATCGACCGAAGGTCAATAAAACAAATTTACCTGATCATGGAAGATTAATGCTTGCTGCATTTGAATCGTTTATATATCTTGAATGTTTTATATATTTACAGCCGGTCTTTTCAATAGAATCATTGCCGGTAATCATTTAATTCTGCTATAATTCAATATATCAGAATTGAATGATAATTTTTAATCACAACGGGTCTGGTTTATATCCCTTTCGGCCATACCTTTACTAAGGTTATTATTAGTTATGAATGAATTGTACCCTTTTAAGTTTAAACCCTTTCCCCATGAAATGATCTGGGGTGGCAGTGCATTGAATAAATACTATAATAAACCTTTTCCTGAAAATTCAAAGATCGGGGAAAGCTGGGAGGTTTCTGCTCTTCCCGGCCATACATCTGTAGTTGAGAACGGACACCTCCAAGGTAATAACATAGAGGAACTAATTGAAATATACATGGGAGATATGGTTGGTGAAAAGGTTTTTAACAAGTACGGACTGGATTTTCCTTTACTTGTAAAACTTATTGATGCCAATGATGTATTGTCTGTTCAGGTGCATCCTGACGATGAACTGGCTGCAGTTCGTCACGGTTCTTACGGGAAAACCGAGATGTGGTATGTGCTTGATGCCCGGCCGGGAGCAGAGCTGATTAACGGGTTTAACCAGGTTGTTTCGCCCGGTATATTCTCGGCGAAATTAAAAGAAGGAAAATTGCTGGATATACTGAATGTTGTAAAAGTGAGTCCGGGAGACGTGTTTTTTATACCTGCAGGCAGGGTTCATGCAATTGGAACAGGAATAGTCCTTGCTGAAATTCAGCAGGCATCTGATATAACTTACAGGATATATGACTGGGACAGGCTTGACTCCGGAGGAAATGCCAGACAGCTTCATATTGACCAGGCAATGGATGCTATTGATTTTAATTACTGTGAAGATCATAAGGTTACTTATGATATAAAACGCAACTTCCCGGTCCGTCTTGCCGGTTGTAAGTATTTTACCACCAATCTTCTTGATTTTGACATGATGGTAACCAGAGATTACAGCCTGGTAGATTCTTTTGTAATTTATATTTGCACAAATGGGCAATTCAGCGTTGAATGGGGGCAGGGAAAGATAGATGTCCACAAAGGAGAGACCCTGCTGATCCCTTCAGCATTTGAGGATGTCAGCCTTTCTCCCATGGGAAAATCCACCTTGCTCGAGGTTTATATAGAAGCAGATCAGTGGGAATAAAGCATCATGGATTAATGGGAATTTATAATCATGATTATCATGATTATCATGGACTAGTGGGAAATAACATCAGGAATTATGTTGATAAAGAGCGCTGAATTCGTTAAAAGTTCGGCAAGAGCGGACCAGTGTCCTCCTCCGGATTATCCGGAGTATGCTTTTATAGGCAGATCTAATGTCGGCAAATCTTCAGTTATAAATATGCTGGCCGGCATTAAAAATCTGGCCAAAACATCCTCTACCCCCGGGAAAACCCGCCTGATCAATCATTTCCTGATAAACAACCGGTGGTATCTCGTGGATCTTCCCGGGTATGGTTATGCAAAAGCTTCCAAAAAATTCAGGAAGGAATTTGGATTGCTTATAAATAAATACATAGAAACCAGAAAGAATCTTATTTGCCTGTTTTTGCTCATCGACTCCAGACATGCACCGCTTGTTTCCGACCTGACGTTTATCCGGTGGCTGGGTGAAAACCAGGTTCCTTTCGTTCTGCTTTTTACTAAATGTGACAAGCTTTCTGCAGGCAGGATGGATAAAAACCTTAATCATTATCTGGGTGTGTTGAAAAAAGACTGGGAAACGTTACCGGCCTATTTTTGTACTTCTGCTGTCAAACAGACAGGAAAAGCGGAAGTCCTCAAGTTTATTGAAGAAACAAATTCGAAACTTGATCCGGATAATATTCTCCCGGCGCGATAAAATATTTCCTGATTTCTCTATTTATAGTTACTTTTGCGAATCCATACAAATTTTAATTTAATTGAAAATAACGGATATGCCCGACAAAGCCCCTATTAAATTTTTTTCAGGTAAGGAGTCTACATACCTTGCAGATAAAATCGCCCGTAACTATGGAATGGAACTTGGAAAATCCTCTGTAACAAAATTCAGTGACGGTGAGTTCCAGCCATGTTTTGAAGAATCCGTGCGAGGATGCGTTACATTTATAATTCAATCAACATTTCCTCCTGCTGATAATCTTTTTGAACTTCTGCTGATGATAGATGCTGCAAAGCGTGCATCAGCCTATAAAGTGGTTGCTGTCGTTCCTTATCTCGGCTTTGCCCGTCAGGACAGAAAGGATAAGCCCAGGGTATCCATTGGTGCAAAACTTGTGGCCGATCTGCTCTCAAAAGCCGGAGTTGACAGGGTGATGACGATGGATCTGCATGCCGACCAGATCCAGGGGTTCTTTGATGTACCTGTTGATCATCTTTATGCATCATCGATTTTTGTACCTTATATCAGGGATATGGGACTTGATAACCTGGTTATTGCTGCTCCGGATATGGGCGGTACAAAAAGGGCCAATGCATATTCCCGCTTCCTTAATTCAGAAATGGTCATCTGCTATAAGCTGAGGAAAAAGGCAAACTATGTGGATGAAATAACTATTATCGGGGATGTGAATGGAAAAAATGTTGTAATTGTTGATGATATGATAGATACAGCAGGTACTGTGCTGCTGGCAGCTGACCTGATGATGCAGTCGGGGGCGAAATCAGTTCGTGTCGTAGCTACCCACCCTGTTTTGTCGGGACAGTCGGTGGAGAAGATTGAAAAATCAGAGATCAGGGAAATGATCGTGACAGATACCATTCCTTTCCATCATAAATCAGAAAAGATAAAAGTGCTTTCCGTGGCGGATCTGTTTGCAACCGTGATTGACAAGGTCTATAATTATCAATCAATAAGTTCCACTTTCATTGTATAATAGTTTATTTAATTTTACTTTAAGAACTTGCTTTTTTAGTTTAATTCAAAAACCCGCATCCTTAGGGAGTGGCGATGTCCTGGAGTATGTAATTTGTCGAATTTTCAAGTGATTGGAAACGGAGATTGAAAAATTTCATGTATATTTGCAACCTAATAATTTACAGTCAATGGTGTGATGGAGTTCCGGATTCCCGGAACTAAGTAGCACCCATTATTAATAGTTTAATTCACTTTGTAAATGAAGTTGTTAGAAATTAAGTGCAGTAAGCGCGAAAAGGTTGGTAAAAAAGAATCAAAGAAACTCAGGAAACAGGGAGATGTGCCATGTGTTTTATATGGAGGTGGTGAAAACATTCATTTCCTTGCACCTGAAAATGATTTCAGGCATCTGGTGTACAGTCCGAATGTATATCTTCTTAAGCTTGATATTGCCGGGAAGGTATATAATGCAGTTTTACAGGATATACAATTTCATCCGGTGACTGATAAGATATTGCATATGGATTTTTTCCAGGTATTTGAGGACAGGCCTGTGTCGATAAATATCCCCGTTCAGCTTAATGGTGTGCCTGAGGGTGTCAAACAAGGAGGAAAACTGGCCCTGGAAACCAGAAGGTTGAGAGCTCGTGGACTTCCAGGAGAATTGCCTGATATCCTTGAAGTAGATGTTACCGGGATAGGAATGGGTAAATCGATTAAGGTAGAAGAGCTTGAATTTCCGAATATTGAGCTTCTTGATCCGCCCAATCTGGTGTTGGCTTCTGTTAAGCTTACCAGGGGAGCCCGCGGAGTGCTGCCTGAGGATGAGGAAGCAGCAGAAGATGCTGGTGAAGAGGAGGGTAAGCCTGCAGAATCCTCTGAAAGTGAGGAGTCTGGGGATTAACAACCACAGAGCTGATATTAAACCCTTACATTCCTCCGGACATCTGGTCTAATTAATTTTTTTCGTTGAATGAAGTATCTGGTTGCCGGACTTGGAAATTTTGGCCAGGATTATGCCAATACACGGCATAATATTGGATTTATGGTATTGGATGCCCTTGCAGGGACATCCAATATTTCTTTTCAGGACAGGCGTTATGGTTTTGTCTCACATTACCGCTATCGTGCACGTACCTGTATCCTGCTCAAGCCAACCACATACATGAACCTTAGTGGCCGGGCTGTGAACTACTGGTTGCAGAAAGAAAAAATACCTGTAGAGAATTTGTTTGTAATTGTTGATGACCTCTCTCTTCCCTTTGGTAAAATCCGTATAAGGGCTAAAGGCAGCGATGGAGGCCATAACGGTCTTTATAATATTAATATGGTGCTCGGGCGACAGGATTATCCGAGACTTCGTTTCGGTATTGGAGGTGATTATGCGCGTGGTGGACAGGTAGACTATGTTCTTGGCGAGTTGAGCAGTGAGGAAAGAAATATTTTGCCGGAAAGGATTGATACCGTCATAGCCGCGGTTCAAAGCTTTGTCACCATTGGAATTGAAAGGACAATGAACATCTATAACAATAAATGAATTTCTTGAGATTCATTTTAGCGAAACTTATTTCCGGGTAACCGGATACGGTAACCCTGCTCGGCCGGCTCCGTGGGGAGACAACTAACCGCTCTGCCGGTAGTCAATTAATAATTGTCATGTATATATTTTTTATTACACTAATGACTGTGCTTTATACAGATAAATTTTGCCGGTATGTCATCTTCTGATGCAGACTGCAAGGAGAGGACGATTCTTTTTTTTACGGGGAATTCTACGGGAAATGATTTCACGTCTGGCATTTTTGTATCTTCCCGGTACCGTGTTGTGAGGGCAGAATCCCTGCCAAAGCTTCTTCAGGAGCTTGACATACACCAATTTGATCTTGCAGTATTAACTCTGGCGCCGGATAATGAAACTATTACTGATTTGTCGTCAACCATCCGGAGTATTTGCAAAGTTCCGGTCCTTTTTATATTAACTGGTAATACCGATAGTACTTATATGGACAAGGTAAAGGGCTGCTCGGATGACTTCGTTTTTTCTCCGTTCAATGAAGAAGAGCTATTATTACGTGCAGAACTTGTCATGTCATGCCACTCCCGGAGAAGCAAGAAGATGTTGGACCGGTTTCCTATAGGCGGGATGGAATTTGATTATAAGAACCAGGTATTGTATACTCCTTCAGGAATGAGGATGCTGACTTCTACGGAGGCTAAGTTGCTTCATCTGCTCTGTCTTTACAAAAACAATGTCTTGAGCCGGGAGGTTGCCCTTGAGACAATATGGGGGGAAAATGATTATTTTAAATCCAGAAGTATGGATGTTTATGTTGCCAGATTGCGGAAGATATTGATGGATGATACGAACATTACAATATCAAATATTTATAATACCGGCTTCCGGTTAAATGTGAATGAAGGTGGTGACGGAAAAAGATAATAATGAAAGAAGAGAGGTCAGGGTTGATAAATGGTTATGGTCGGTACGATTGTTCAAAACCCGCAGTCAGGCAGCCGAAGCATGCAGAAAAGGTAAGGTGGCTATCGATGAACAGCCTGTTAAACCATCAAGGATAATAAAAGAGGGTGATATTATCAGTCTGACAAGGTTGCCGGTGGTTTTTAAATACCGTGTCAGGGGACTTGTTGACAAGCGTCAGCCGGCAAAACTGGTTGATATGTTCATGGAAGATCTGACAACAGAAGAGGAAAGAAAAAAACTACACCATAAAAACCTGGTCGTTTTTTCACGGCGCGACCGTGGGTCGGGACGGCCGACAAAGAAGGAAAGAAGGATCATTGACAAGTTAAGAGGTACTGACTGACGAATTTAATAAACCGGCAAATGATTATTTCCAGAGAGAAAAGAAAAACAAATATCGCTGAATATATATTATATATGTGGCAGGTAGAAGATACTATCCGGGCTTTCAAATTTGATATGGATCGACTGGACAGGGAACTGATCGGAAAATACGAACAGCCGGAGGAGATTAAGAAAGAAATAAGAGAGTGGTATGAGAACATTGCCAGTCATATGAAAAATGAGAATGTTGAAAGTGCCGGTCATGTCCAGTTCCTGAAAAATATAGTTTTAGAGCTTTATGATTATCATCTTTTTCTCCTTAAGCAACCCGGAGAGAGTAGTTACCAGGAATTATTTACCTCATTATTGCCTCTGATACGGGAGATGAATGCACTACAGAAGTGGACTGCAGAAAATGAAATTGAAACCTGCCTGAATGCAGTTTATATTTATATGATGATGCGCCTGAAAAAACGTGAGGTCAGTAATGGGACCCGCCAGGCATTAAATCATTTTATAAAGTTTCTGGCACTTCTCAGTTCAAAATTCAGATCCTATGAGGAAGGAAAAGGGGTTGAATCCTGATTATCCAGACGCGCAATTTATGTTAAGTCCATATATGCTGTCAGGACTGCTTTTTTAGAATTTGTAAGAAAAGCCGAGTCCGAAGACCTGCTTCAACTGGATCCTCGGCCCTAATGTTTCGTCAAGTTCTCCATCTCCTGTAGTGTCAACTCTTATCCTGTCGTTTTCATTATAGCGCATCTGGATTGTCAGATTTGCGGAAATGTATCTGTTTATCTGCATATTTATCCTTGTGTCAGAATTTACGTCAAGGTTTTGAGGTTTGTCCAGGTAATTGGAAAAAAGTTCCAGCCTTGAATTTGCCGTAATATTTTCCATCAGTTCAGCATTGAACTGTATCCTTACAAAACCACCAAATTCATTCCGCCTGGTTTCGCCTTCCTCCACTCCAAAAGCTCCTCTCGAAGATAGTTCTTCATCAAGTACAAATATTACCCTGCCGGCAAGAGGTGAAATATAAAAACTTATATTATCATCAAATTTATGATCCATCCCTACAGATATATTTAAGTAGGCAGGAGCCATAAAATCAGATATTTTATTCTCGTCTTCAGGTTTTTTAAAACCCTCGGCAAATTGTGTCCTGAAGTTGATCAGTGAGCTGTATTGCCAATATTCAGAAGCCTTACGGCCAAATTTTGTTGAAATATCAATTTTATCATCACTTTTGATTGTTCTGCGGTTTTCCTGGTTTATCAATCCGTATCCAAGATCTAGATTGTTTTCCCAGGTTATTCTGCCGTCAGGTGTTTTAAAATTCAGAAATGCATTCATATATGAAGTAAAGGACATGGAGTTTTGTCCCCCTGATGACCAGTTGGAAAGAGATATCTGGGAAAAGTTGACTGAAGTCTGAGCCCCCTTTTTCCAGTTTGAAGGTTTTGGTTCTTCTTCAGGTTCTTCAGTCTTTTCCTGGATTGTAATCTCTTTATTTTTTGCTTGCGCTTCACTTTCGGCATTTTTTTCTCTGTTGACCGCAGATGCTAAAGAGTCGTTAAGAGGAGTCTCATCATTTATTGAAGCAGAATCTGCAACAGCAATGCTGTCATTAGGGCTATTAATGTTTTCAATAGTAAGGGTGTCAACAGGTTTTAGTGTATCAATTCCTGAAACGGAACCTGTTTGCGAAAATATGGTATGTATTTTTAAATTTTCAGTCGCATAGAAATTTAATATATTCCCTGAAAAGAAAAGCGATACCAGTATGGAAATAAGGCTGAATCTGTTCATTAGTATAGATTATGTCGATAGAGTTAGTAATCAGTTTGTATCAGCTTGCAAGTAATAAAATATTTTTCAAATCCATGGAGTCTTCATGGTTTCATGCAGCTGATTATCTCACCTATAAATATGTGATGATAATCTTTCTTATTATATACCTTTTTTTCTATTTCTTTATTTAAAAAATTTTCCGGTTTTATCCTGTCGCTATATATTTTTTGACATTCTATTACCAGGCCAGCCTGTTCGAAGTAGATCCCTCCTTTGGAGCTTTTTGCCGGGATGAGCCCGGTCTCTGCTACTTTATCAACATCTTTCCCTGACCGGGTGCCGCAATAATTGAGTATATCCCTGTATTTTTCATCAAAAAATGACAATGTAAAGAAATCCTCTTTTTCAACAAATCCAAGTGTATGCCTTTGCGGTCTGATAAATATAAATCCCACAGGTTTGTTCCACAGAATTCCGAATCCACCCCAGCTTGCGGTCATTGTGTTTAATGAGTTTTCCTCTCCTGCAGTAATCAGCATCCACTCATCATCAAGCATAGAAAAAATATTTTTGTCCAGTGATTTGATATTAAACTCAATCAATTGCCGTGCCATTATAATAAATATTTGAGATGAGAATTTGGTTAAGTGGCTGCTAAAATACAAAAATTTGTAAG
>CAZFOO010000029.1:0-40217 GCA_964520585.1 uncultured Bacteroidales bacterium | reverse complement strand
AGTGGAGATATGAATGAGTTGGCACTTTCCTAATGAACAGCGATTATCATATTTCAATGGATAAGTTATTTTAATGTGATTCCAAGAATTAATGCATACGTCACCCAGATGCATAAACAGGTGTAAAAAAGAATAAGCCACTTACCGGTTAAATCCTGTAAGTGGCTTATTTTCAGCGTAGCGAGAGGGAGACTTGAACTCCCGACCTCATGATTATGAATCATGCGCTCTAACCACCTGAGCTACCTCGCCGTAAATAATTTTAATATCTTATCAATTTCAACAGGGAAACATTTTTATCTTATCCCATATTTTATTGCGGCTGCAAATATAATATTTTTTTTATTTTAGTCTGAGAAATTCATGAATAATTGTTTGGATATATTCAATTACTTTATAGTATCGGGGTAAGTATTTTTTTCTGAACCCCAAAAGTGAACTATTTTAGTTAATCTTTGAAACACTCGTTCTCTTGTCGTGTTAATCTTTTGTCGGGGCTTTGTCCGAAGGACTTGTGTGGTTTTAAAAAGCGATTCAAATTCTTAAGTATTTATTTCCATGTTTAATATTGTTTACCGAACGATATTTTTTGATTTTTTTTATTCTATAATTTTTCTATATTGCAATACGGTCCGGATACAGTTTTTTTACCGTGTATTTTGTAAAAGATCAGGATAGTTCTATGATTTACCCGCAGCTGTTTTAACCATTGCAGGAAGATTTTTTGCAAAATTGTTTATGAAGATAGTGTGATTCTGAAAATGGAATTATTAAAATTATTGATCTATGATGAAAAATAAGTTAAAACTTGAATACACCATCAATTCATCACCCAGTGTTTTGTATAAACAACTGAGTACTCCTTCGGGATTATCTGAATGGTTTGCAGATGATGTTAATTTAAAAGGTAATGTATTCACATTTATTTGGGACGGTAGCGAAGAACAGGCCGAAATGATTTCCAGGAAGGATAACAAATTTATCCGGTTTCGCTGGTTGGCCTCTGATGATGATGAAGAGTTTTTTGAATTTAAAATCAACAAGCATGAACTAACCGGTGATGTGGCCCTGGAAATTACAGACTTTGCTGATGAGGATGATGCCGATGATACCCGTGATCTTTGGGATACACAGATATCCAAGTTGAAACATACTATGGGGCTTTAAGATTTATTATTTCTTATTTTCCGCATTAAAAAATTATTTTTACTGATTTTAGCATAAAAAGCCCGGATGTACGTTATATTTCCGGGTGATTTTTTTTTAATATTGTTTTAGGTTGCTGCATGCGGATGCAGGAGACTACTCAGGTTGCCCTGAGTATGTTTCATTTGTTAAGAAATTATCAGTTTAGTAAAGCAAGGAATTTAAATGAAGAAACTGCATTTATTTGTAATAAAAACTTATACCGGTCCGCTTATTTCCACATTTTTCGTGGTTGTTTTTATTCTGCTCATGCAGTTCTTGTGGAAATACATTGATGACCTTATAGGTAAAGGCCTGGACATAGCAGTTATCTCTGAGTTACTCTTATATACATCCGCGGGACTTGTTCCGCTTGCGCTTCCTCTTGCCATTTTACTCTCCTCTTTAATGACTTTCGGGAATTTGGGTGAAAATTTTGAACTTACTGCGCTCAAATCTGCGGGGATCTCACTTCAGAGAATAATGACCCCTCTAATAATATTAACTATATTAATAAGCATTGGAGCTTTTTATTTCTCAAATAATGTTTTGCCGTACACCAATCTTAAAATGCGGTCGCTGCTATATGACATCCAACAGCAAAGACCTGAAATGCAGATAAGAGAAGGTATTTTTTACAATGGGATCGAAAATTACAGTATCAAGATAGCAGATAAAAATTACCGTACTAATATGATGTATGATATTAAAATATACGATCATAGTGAAAGAAGGGGTAATTTGAAGGTCACTGTTGCAGATTCTGGCTTTATGCGGATCACCGAAGATAAGAGATATCTGGTGACTACCTTGTACAACGGGTATAACTATGAAGAGATGGAGGAGAGAGCACGTCAAAGGAGAGACAATTCTTTTCCACATCGTAATGATAAATTTGATGAACAGTTACTAAGGATTGAATTAACCGGTTTCGATCTGGAGAGAACAGATGAAGAGGCTTTCAGGCATAATTCGCAGATGATGAATATCAGCCAGCTGGAATCCACTACCGATTCTCTCGGTGTCAACCTCTCAAAACAGGTTGATGAACATACTAATGTTATGATGAAGTCTTCTTTTTTTAAAAAGGAGAACCAGCTTGCTTATGGTGATGATGATGATTACTTTAAACCCGACCGGGAAACTTTCGACATAATTGAACTGGAGAAAAACCTCGCACAAGATGAAAGAAGAGGGGCATGGAACCAGGCTACTGTTGATGCCCGACTTGTAAGGAACCAGATAATTTCCACAAAAACCAACTTTGTATGGCAAAATAAGAGAATCCGGCGATATGAAATGGAGTGGCACAGAAAATTTACACTTTCTTTTGCATGCTTTATATTTTTCTTTATAGGTGCCCCTCTTGGTGCTATAATCCGTAAGGGTGGACTTGGGATGCCCGTGGTCGTGTCTGTGCTGTTTTTTGTGTTATATTATGTCATTGATATTTCTGCACAGAAATTTGTTAAGGAATTGGTTATTCCTGCTTTCCCAGGAATGTGGATTTCCAGTATTATTCTCCTTCCTGCAGGAATATTTCTTACCTATAAGGCAACAACCGATTCGGTAATTATGAATACCGAAACATATTTCAATTTTTTTAAACAAATTTCCTCATATTTTAATAAGATTATAAATAAACTTATCTCGAAGCCGGAACCAAAGTATGAGACTCCTCCTGGTTTGTAACAAATTCCCATATCCCCCCCGGGATGGAGGTTCTCTGGCAACCGGCAACATGATCAGGGGACTCGTTGAAACGGGAAACTGTGTTGATCTTCTTGCAATGAATACCAGTAAGCACTTCTCGGTCAATGGTATATCCAACATCGATGTTGAGGGAATAAATATGGTAAAGGATGTGTTCGTTGATAACCCGGTTAGTTATCGTGGATTGGTTTATAACCTTTTGTTTTCTTCAAAACCTTATAATGCCATGCGTTTTATTGATAGCAGGTTTAGCAGGGAGCTTGCCGGGATGTTGAAGAAAAATCATTATGATATTGTGCAACTGGAGGGATTATTCATATTACCATACACCCGCATGATCCGGACACATACTGACGCACAAATCGTGTACAGGGCTCATAATATAGAGCACAAAATTTGGGAGAGCTATTACAGGAGACAAAAATCAGGGGTGAGGAAATGGTATTCCGGACTGTTATACAGGAGGATGAAAAGATACGAGCAGGATTGCATTAACCTGTATGATCTTCTTGTAACTTTTACGAAAGCAGATCTGAAAAAGTTAAATTCCATGGGTAATGTCAAGGCTGCTCACATTGCACCTTTTGGAATGTATCCCGGAGAATTTCCGGCGCTGGGCTGCGAACCGGACGGGGATTTTTGTCTGCAATATATTGGAGCACTGGACTGGATGCCGAATATTGATTCTCTTGACTGGTTTATAGAAAGGGTTTGGAGTGTGATTAAAGAGAAGTATCCGGGATTAATATTCAGGGTTGCCGGAAGAAATGCCAAGCCGCGATATATTAAAAAATTAGCCGGATCCGGGATTGAATTTTGTGGAGAAGTAAATAATTCAAGGGAGTTTTTATCTAAACCAGGGATATTTATTGCTCCGCTATTTGCCGGCAGTGGTATCAGGGTCAAGATTATCGAGGCAATGTTTATGCAAAAACCAATAATTACAACTTCTTTTGCACTATCAGGTATTCCTGCCTGCCATGGTAATGATATTCTAGTCGCCAATGAAGAATTTTCATTTGTTGATTCTATTGAAAAACTGCTCGCTGAAAGGGAATTTGCCGGCAGACTGGGGGTTAGTGCACGCGAACTGGCTCTCAGGAAATTTGATAACAGAATGATTATGAAGGGTATCGTAGAATTTTATGAAAATTATCTTTTATGATGGCTTATATTATTTCCCGGATCCACTTCACCGACCTTTTATGGATTTCACCAGCATCCGGAATAATCCTTGCCAAACAATTGCAACCGTTGGCTCTTTTTCTCTTCTGGATACCCCTTATCTTGCTTGTATACAGCTACATTATTTATCCCTGGTTGCTTAGTTTTTTGTCAATCCGTAAGTCTCCTAACAAAATTATATATCATGATCATGCTGAATTTCCTGTAGTTACTTTTGTTATGGCTGTTCATAATGAACAGGATGTTTTAAAAAAGAAGATAAACAGCATTACCGGCAGTGACTTTTCTTCTGAGAAAATCAGGATTCTTGTCGGATCAGATGCTTCTACAGATGATACCGATTCTGTGCTTCATGAGCTGGCTTCAGTGAACAGCAGTCTGCGTTATGTCATCTTTAAAAAACGCATGGGGAAGTCCGCCATTATTAATGAGCTGGTCCGAAGATCAGGTGAAGGAATACTAATAATAACCGATGCTAATGTCATATTACAGGAGAATGCCATTTTCCATATCCTTAAACATTTCAAAAACAATGAGATTGGCCTGGTAGATTCGAATATGAAGCATAAGGAAATAAAGAGTGACGGTATATCTTTTCAGGAGAGTGCTTATATTTCAAGGGAGGTTAGGATAAAATATAATGAGGGATTAATCTGGGGTACTATGATGGGACCCTTTGGAGGATGTTATGCAATAAGGAAAGAATTATATCCTGACATTCCATCTTTATTTCTTGTAGATGATTTTTTTATAAATATGAAAGTAATTCTTTCCGGCCATAAAACCATTATTGAACCGGAGGCGGTTGTATATGAAGATGTATCTAACAGTCTGAGTGAAGAATTCAGACGCAAGGTCAGGATTGCAACCGGCAACTTCCAGAACCTGATTTATTTTTCCGGTTCCTTTTTTAAAGGCATTCCTGGTTTGGCAATTAGTTTTATTTCACATAAAATTTTGCGTTGGCTTGGTCCTTTTTTCATGTTCTCGGTTTTTCTTAGCAGTTTATGGCTTTCTTCGGAAAATATTTATTTCAGATATGTGTCTGTTATACAGATTTTTATTTTGATATTGCCATTAATTGATTATTTATTAGGGAAAATCAAAATTCATGTTATAATTTTACGCTTTATTACACATTTTGTAAGTATGAACTTTGCTTTACTGGTGGGGTTTATTAAATTTTTGAAAGGAGTTGAATCAAATGCATGGAAACCAACAAGAAGGAACCAGTAGAAAACTGAATTCCATCGATGAAGCTATTGAAGATATAAAAAAAGGGAAGGTCGTCATTGTAGTTGATGATGAAGATCGTGAAAACGAAGGTGATTTTGTATCTGCTGCTGAACTGACCTCACCCGATGTGGTCAATTTTATGGCAACCCATGGGCGTGGACTGATTTGTGCTGCGCTTCCTGAAGAAAGATGTGAGGAGCTTGATCTTGAATTGATGGTAGGGAAGAATACCTCATTGCATGAAACGGCTTTTACTGTGTCGGTTGACCTTATCGGGAAAGGTTGTACTACCGGAATTTCGGCATCTGACAGGGCAAAAACCATCAATGCACTGGTGGATCCTTCCACAAAACCCGAAGATCTGGCCAGGCCCGGGCATGTATTTCCTCTGAAATCAAAAAATAAGGGGGTGCTCAGGCGTGCTGGACATACGGAAGCTGCAGTTGACCTTTCAATAATCGCGGGATTAAGACCCGGTGGTGTGCTGGTGGAGATAATGAACGAAGATGGTTCAATGGCCCGCCTGCCCGAATTAATTAGTATTGCGGATAAGTTTGATCTTAAGATAATTTCCATCGAAAAGCTAATTGCTCACAGGCTTAAACATGAAAGTATCATAGAAAAGGGTGTCGAAGTAAAACTTCCTACTAAATACGGAGATTTTCACCTTGTGCCTTTCCGGCAGAAGTCGAATGGCATGGAACATGTTGCACTCATTAAGGGTAAATGGAAAAAGGCTGACCCCGTTTTAGTCAGAGTTCATTCATCCTGCGTTACCGGTGATATTTTCGGATCCATGCGTTGTGATTGTGGTAACCAGCTGCATGAATCCCTGAAAATGATACAGGCCGAAGGAAGGGGTGTGCTGGTGTATTTAAACCAGGAGGGCCGGGGTATTGGTTTGTTCAATAAAATGGCGGCATATAAGCTGCAGGAAGAGGGACAGGATACCATTGAGGCTAATACCAATCTCGGATTCAATGAGGATGAACGTGATTTTGGCGTGGGTGCAAATATTCTGCATGAACTTGGGGTGGGCAAAATCAGGCTTATTGCAAATAATCCATTCAAGAGAAAAGGCCTTGAGGGATATGGCCTGGAGATCGTTGAGACCATTCACATGAAAAGTAAAACCAATCCCCATAATTACAATTACCTTGTTACTAAACGTGACAAAATGGGACATTTTCTGGATCTCGTCAGACCGGAAGAAACAGAGGGAAACCAGTAAAGGTTATCTGTTAACTTTATACCATGATTAAACAAAAGCCCACTGTGATTTTTATGGGAACACCGTATTTTGCTGTTCCTTCACTTGAGATACTACTGCAAAATGATTATCATGTAAAAGCTGTTGTTACTGCGGCTGACAAGCCTTCGGGCAGGGGACTGAAAGTCCGGGAGTCTGCTGTCAAAACAACGGCAATTGCACATGGTATACCTGTATTGCAACCTTTAAAACTTAAAGATGATGCTTTTGAGGCTGAGTTACGTAAATTGTCCGCCGACATATTTGTGGTGGTCGCTTTCCGTATGTTACCCGAGAAGATATGGAGCATTCCTCCAATGGGTACAATAAATCTTCATGCTTCTCTTCTGCCGTTTTACCGTGGAGCGGCTCCAATAAACCATGCTATCATTAACGGGGAAACAACTACCGGAGTTACTACATTTCTTATTGAGAAGGAAATAGACACAGGGAAGGTGTTAATGCAGGAAGAAACCATAATTTATCCAACTGATTCGGCTGGAACTTTGCATGACAGGTTAATGATGGTTGGAGCCGGGTTATTGCTTAAAACCCTGGAATCAATGAAAGAGGGAACCGTTGAGCCACGTTCCCAGAAAGATATACATACATCGGGGCACCATCCCCTGGCACCAAAAATAACAAGAGCTGATTGCCGGATAAAATGGGATGATCCGGTTACAAAAATTTATAATTTCGTCAGGGGCCTGAGTCCCTATCCTGCAGCATGGACTACCCTCCATTCGGATGAAAGGATTATTAATATCAAGGTATATGAAATTCAGGTAAGCAGTCAGACCCATACATTCCCGCCGGGTAAAGTGGTTGAGGTGAAGGGTGATTTTGTTGTTGCTGCGGGAGAGGGTTCAGCGATAATAAAAACTGTTCAGGCTGAAGGCAGGAAAGTAATGACAGGACCTGAATTCATAAAAGGGTTCAGGCCTGATAAGGATGCCTTTTGCGAATAGATTTTCCTTCTTTATACCTTTTAATTCTTAATGATCCGGAAATATTTTTTCAGGCAACGCTAATGCATTTAAATTACAGATCATATTTGACCCTGGGATTCCTATCTGAATTTTCCCGGTAACCCTGCTTTCGCAGAAAAATTATATCTCCTGCTGAGGGTTCGTCTCCCTCTGTCATAAAATTTCTTTCGAGCAAACGGTTAAGCCTGACACCGTATAGTTGTGATATGTAACGCATGGTTTCACCCTGACTTACTGTATGTGTCTCTAATCCCTTTTCTGCCCTTATTCTCTTGGGTTGCAGGTATATTATATCTCCAGGCTGTATTTTATAATTATCTGGCATATCATTATATCTTGCCAGTTCCCATCTCATCAACCCCATCTCTCTTGTCAGACTTTCATAATTATCACCATTTTCTGCGATAATATACCGGATCCTGTTCCTGGAATACACCTCTCTTTCATTTATATCTGATGCAGTGCTGCTTATTCTCTTACCGGTTTCTGCCGGTTGTCTGTTAATAGCGGTTAATCCTGCTCCCTCATCAAGTTTATAAAGTTCATTATCTTCGATGATCCTTATGAGTAACCTGTCATAACTTGGATTTGTGGCATATCCTGCCTTTTTCAGACCTTTTGCCCAGGCTTTGTAATCATAAGGATCAAGTTCAAAAAGGCCTGCATACCTTGACCTTCCTGTGAGAAAATCGCTGTGATCACGAAAGGATTCTTCCGGATTGGTATATCTCCTGAAGCATTCATTCCGTTCATCGTCATCATGGTATATCCTTCTTCCTGACCAGTCATGGCATTTGACTCCGAAATGATTGTTGGCCTGCCGGGCGAGTCTGCTGTTTCCGTCTCCCGATTCAAGTATTGCCTGTGCCATTTTTATGCTTGCAGGAACACCTGTACGTTTCATTTCCCTTATTGCAATATCGCTGTATGTTTCAATGTAGCCTGTCCGTGTAGTACTTGTGGCCGGTACATATCTTGTGGTTTTGCAGGAAGCAAGGGAGAGCAGGACAAGCAAAATAATTAGGAAACTTCTCATAGAAAAAAAGTTTGCAGTTAAATGAAGTAATTTTTCTAAATTTCCGGTATAATGCATCACTCAAAATATTAATGTTCTAACAGGGATCTTTTTAATATTATTGTACATGAAAGAAATCTATATAACCACCACCGTTTTTGAATATTGTTCCGGGGCAGAACTTCCCGGAACAGAAAGAGGACTTATCCATGCGGCTTTTAAATCGGCAAAGAATGCTTATGCACCTTATTCCGGTTTGGTGGATAGTTCTTTTACTAGTATCTTGTTATATTTTTAAGACGATAAGTGCTGTTATCCCGGTTTTTTGTGACCATTTCCCATTGCAGGTTTGATTAAAATTCACTTAGTACTTTCCTGAATGCACTGTTTGGGAATATTCCATTTTCATCTGTACAGTATTCTTTTTTAAGACCAGTTACGAAATACATGTCTATCTCTCCCATATTGCGGACTTCAACTTTTCCCCTGTAACTACAGTTAAAGTATTTGTGTATGTAGTTGTAAGTGCTTCCCGAAATATTTATTTTATTTATTTCGCCGTTGCTTTCCATCCGGCTGGCCGTGTTTACCGCATCTCCCCAAATATCATATGCCATTTTACTCTTTCCTATCACACCTGAGATTACCTCTCCTGTGTGTATGCCCAATCGTATTTCCCATTTTGGCTGATTATTTTTCTGTTTTATTATGTTTGTATCGGTAACGAATTTTTGCATCTCCAGAGCTGCCAGTACAGTATCAATAGGATTGCTCTTATTTCTTATCGGAAGTCCGCCTGCACACATATATGAATCACCTATAGTCTTTATTTTCTCAATATAATGTGCCTTGGTGATCATATCAAACTTCTCAAAATACATACCAAGCTCTTTAATAAGATCATACATACTTAATTGTTCTGATAATTTTGAAAATCCTACAAAATCCGTAAACATTATGGAGACAAGCCTGTAATGTTTTGGTGTGGCATATCCTTTTACTTTGAGTTGTTCTGCAATTTCATAAGGAAAGATATTGATAAGGAGTTTATCGGCCAGCTTTTTTTGGTTTTCAGCCTTTTGTTTTTGCCTGTTGATCTCTTTTTGCTGTTCTTCAAGTTGTTTGTTGATTTTCTCGAGGTCAATGGTAATATTTATCAGATCCTGATTTCGATCCTGTAATCTTTCTTGTGCCTGTTTAAGTGACGTGATATCTGTTTCAATTGCGATGAAATTAACTATTTCATTGTTATCATCAATAATGGGGGTAAGGGATGTTTGTATCCATTTCCTGGCGCCTGACCTGGTAATCCATAAGTTGTCATACACTACCCATTTCTTGTCTGTCTTGCATTTTTGAACTGCTTTGGAAAAATTCAGAGATACCTCCTCCAGATTTTTACCATAGTGGCTTATAAATTCATCCAGTGCATGTTCATAAAGCTTCTCAAAAGCCTTATTAACCCATTCAAGTTCCCCATTAATGTTGGTTATCAGAACTGAATTTTCTGACCTGTCAGCTACGAGCGACATTTTTTTAAGCTCCCTGGATTGTCTGAGGTTTTCCAGATTAAGGTTGTATCGCTGAATCAGATATTTTATTCTAATTAGCAATTCAATCCTCTCAACGGGCTTCTTAATGAAATCATCTGCTCCTGCGGTGACTGCCTGCTGAACTTCATTGGACAGAAATTCGGTAGCCATCAGAATAGGGATATTATTGAGTTTATTATCTTTTTTAATCTCTTTAATTGCCGTTATACCTTCTTTTAAAGGGTCATTAAAATTCAGAATGATTATGTCCGGTATATTATCTTTTACTGTACTATTCAGTTCTTTGATACTGGTGGTAGTATGAACCACAAATTCCTGAACGAATGTTTCGAGTGATTTCCTGAGAAGGATCAGGGATTTTTTACTGTCACCAGCAATGAGGACTTTATGTCTCATTTTTTATTAATCATTGAATTTGCGTTTTCCTGATTACTTTTGTTTCCGGATATCTCCAACATCAAAATATCCCATAATTTATGTCCGGACGGATCTGCCTTGATTAGCACATTTTCTTTGCTGACAGGATGGACAAATGATACCTCTCTTGAGTGTAATCCTATACCACCGTTTTCCATTGAACGGGGAGAACCATATTTTAGATCACCCAAAACAGGACTTCCAATTTTGGCAAGCTGACTGCGTATCTGGTGATGCCTTCCTGTCTGGAGATCTATTTCCAGCAAAGTGTAGTTTTTAAAAATATATAATGTCCTGTAGGTCAATATCGCTTCCTTTGATCCTTTTACAGGTTTATTGTAAATATAGGATTTGTTTTGTGCCTGGTTCTTCTTTATGTTGTGGATAAGCGTACCGGACTCTATCTCCGGTCTTTTACCTACAATTGCCCAATAAGTCTTCTTTATTTCTCCTGATTTAAAAAGTTCATTCATTCTTGATAAACCTTTACTGGTTTTAGCAAAGATCACTACTCCGCTCACCGGCCTGTCCAACCTGTGAATTACGCCAAGGAATACATTCCCGGGTTTATTATATTTTATTTTAAGCCACTGTTTAAGATTTTCAATCATGCAAACATCGCCGGTAGAGTCTCCCTGCACCAGTTCCTTTGACCGCTTGTTGACAGCAATGATATGATTATCTTCATAAAGAATTTCGGGAGAATACATTTTTCCGGTTGATCTTTCAATATTGCTCACTCTCGTTCGGGAAGTCTTTATTCTTTACGTCATCAGCATAATTCTGAACAGAATTTTTTATTTCTTCATACAGGTTGTGATAGCGTCTTAGAAACCTGGGAGAAAAATCCCTGATTATTCCAAGCATATCATGGAGAACAAGAACCTGACCATCAACATCTGCACCTGCCCCAATACCTATTACCGGAATTTTAACTGAAGAGGCAACACGGGCTGCAAGTTTTGCCGGTATTTTTTCGAGGACTAATGCAAAACAACCTGCTTTCTCCAGCAGATGGGCATCCTTCAATAATTTGTCCGCTTCTTCCTTTCCGGTAGCCCTGACTACATAAGTTCCGTATTTATGTATAGATTGCGGCATTAATCCAAGATGACGCATAACAGGAATTCCTGCTGATAAAATCCGGCCAGTAGATTAAAGTATTTAAGTCTCAACCTGCATTTTTATTGCGTGAGCTAATGTTTCCTTCATTATCTTTATGGCAGAACAAAGAGCTTCCTTTGAATTACCCTGATAGGTTCCGAAGGGCATGTCAACTACAACGAGTGCCCTGTTTATGGCTCTGACCACTGAGGTTGCATGATATATCATCTGGTCGAGAGTTATGGGAAGAGTTGATTCATTTCCTGCCATTACATTAGATGCCGAGTCCCCAACCAGGACAATATCTATTCCTGTTGAGTCAATGATCCTGGCCATAGAGTAATCATATGCAGTGATCATGGCAATTTTTTCATTTTGCATTTTCATCTCCTGCAAAACATGGGTGGTTACTTTTTTGGTTTTGGAGCTTTTACTAACTGACATAAGTAATTTGTAATGGGTTTCTCGGGCAAATGTACATGAATTTTGCATCTAAATAAAATTGTACAATGCACTGACAACAGCATGCAAAATCGACGAAGTCAATTTTCCATCAATTGAAAATTCGACAAAGTCAATTTACACACAGACGGATGAAAAAATGTTAATGTTAAAGCGAAGCGGTTCATCCTGTAATTCGAAATTTTGTATTTTCTTGACGAAATTCTGACTTCTTGTTTTTTATTGGATAAATATATCATTTTTTTTATCCGAAATTTCAATTTTTCAACTCCATGAAGATGTTTTTTATTTACAGATTTCACCAGGCAAATATATAAAAAGCTAATAATTTGTACCATTCATAAAACTGTCATTATGTCTTTTTGTCACCCGTTCCCGTAATGTCAGTGCTTATTACTTGTGCCATTATTGCATAATGATGGCAGGATATTATAATGGCACAATCATTGAATGATGTTAAGGTCAAATAACCGATTTTAAACAAATAATGTAGAATATATATTAAAATAAATACAGGTAAAATAAATAAAATAAAACAGAAATTATATCATGAGTAAAATAATTGGAATTGATTTAGGTACAACAAATAGTTGCGTATCTGTTATGGAAGGGAATGAACCGGTTGTTATTCCCAATAGTGAAGGTAAAAGAACGACTCCATCAATAGTAGCTTTTATTGAAAATGGGGAAAGAAAGGTTGGTGATCCGGCCAAAAGACAAGCTATTACAAATCCCGAGAAGACGGTATCCTCCATTAAGAGATTAATGGGTGAGCCATATGAGAAAATTACCAAAGAGATTGAGAGAGTTTCCTATAAAATTATTAAGGGCGACAATAATACTCCCAGAGTGGTTATAGGCGACCGGAAATATTCACCCCAGGAAATTTCTGCAATGGTTCTTCAAAAAATGAAAAAGACTGCAGAAGATTATATTGGAGTGGAAGTCTCTGAAGCGGTAATTACAGTTCCTGCTTATTTTAGCGATTCTCAGAGGCAAGCTACTAAAGAGGCCGGAGAAATTGCCGGGTTGAATGTTAAGCGTATCATAAATGAACCAACGGCTGCAGCCCTGGCATACGGACTTGATAAAAAAGCCCAGGATCTTAAAATAGCTGTATATGACCTTGGTGGCGGTACATTTGATATCTCTATTCTTGAATTGGGTGACGGGGTGTTTGAAGTGAAATCTACCAATGGAGATACACATCTGGGTGGCGATGACTTCGACCAGGTTATAATTGACTGGCTCGCAGAAGAATTTAAAAAGGATGAAGGGGTAGATCTTAAGAAGGATCCTATGGCTTTACAAAGGCTGAAGGAAGCTGCTGAGAAGGCAAAGATTGAACTATCAAGTTCAACCAGCACAGAGATCAATCTTCCTTATATAATGCCTATAGACGGTATACCAAAGCATCTTGTTAAGACTCTAAGCAGATCACATTTTGAAAAACTTAGTGACGACCTTATCCAGGCCACGATCGAGCCTTGTAAGAAAGCTCTCAAAGACAGTGGTTTGTCTACTTCAGATATTAATGAGGTAATCCTTGTCGGAGGTTCAACACGTATTCCTGCAATTCAAAATGTTGTTGAAAAGTTTTTCGGCAGAACTCCTTCAAAAGGTGTTAATCCCGACGAAGTTGTTGCAATTGGTGCAGCCATACAGGGGGGAGTACTTACAGGCGAGGTTAAAGATGTGCTGCTTCTTGATGTTACTCCGCTCTCACTTGGTATTGAAACCATGGGAGGAGTAATGACAAAGCTCATTGAGTCAAATACCACCATACCAACCAAGAAAACGGAGACTTTTACAACAGCCGCAGATAATCAGCCTTCGGTAGAGATTCATGTTTTGCAGGGCGAGCGTCCTGTAGCATCCGGAAACAAAACAATTGGAAGGTTTCATCTGGATGGTATTCCACCTGCACCTAGAGGTGTGCCGCAGATAGAGGTGACATTTGATATTGACGCAAATGGGATTCTTAATGTTTCAGCTAAAGATAAAGGGACTAACAAACAACAAAGTATCAGGATAGAGGCTTCATCAGGATTGAATGAGGAAGAGATAAAGCGTATGCGCGAAGAAGCCAAGGTTCATGAAGAGGAAGACCGAAAGGTCAAGGAAAAAACTGATAAGATGAATGCTGCAGACAGTTTGATATTCCAGACCGAAAAACAGCTGAAGGAATTTGGGGATAAGCTGCCTGCGGATAAAAAGGCCCCTATTGAGGACGCACTTGGCAAACTCAAAGAAGCACATAAAAGTCAGGATATAGAAGCAATTGACAAGGCGACTGCCGAGCTTAATACCGTATGGCAATCTGCTTCTGAAGAGATGTATAAAGCAAGTCAGGCTCAGGCAGGTGGACAGGAAGGTCAGGAGCAGGCCGGTGAATCATCCAAATCAGATTCAAAGGGTGATGATGATGTAACCGATGTAGATTTTGAAGAAGTTAAATAATATCGAAATCATTAATTATTCAAATAAAAAGGCTATCCAAAAGGGTAGCCTTTTTATTTGAATAATTTTGTTATAATTTTAAAAATTATGGTAAAGTATGAATCATCCGGATCATATTGTAATACTAAGATAGATGATGTTGCGTTCTGACAGTATATTTTGTTCTGACAGTATATTTTGTTCTGACAGTTTTTTTTAATAAAGCCAACAATTATGAAATGCTTTTTTCTTCTTTGCTTTTCCGTATTTGGAATATTAGCCCACGTTGAATCCCAGGTTGAACCCCAGGATCAATCCGTGCAAAAGAATTTTACCGATGAAGACGGAAACCGTCAGGGATACTGGGAAAGTGAATATCCGGATGGAAATCTCCGTTATCGCGGTACTTTTCGTGATAATCACCCTGTAGGGGAATTCATAAGATTCTTTCCAAATGGGAAAAAGATGGCTGTAATGGATTTCTGCGACCAGGGAATAAGAGCAGAAGCAACACTATTCTATGAAAACGGGACGATGGCCGCCGAAGGTTTATATATTGAGGAAAAAAAAGACAGCATCTGGAAGTATTATTCTTATTATGATAATCAACTGACCAGTATGGAGACTTATGCTTTGGGAATTAAACAAGGGCTTACAGGTGTTTATTATCCCAATGGAAAATTCTCTGAAACATTTTGGTATGAAGATGATTTACGGAACGGGCCATGGATGCAATATTATGAAAATGGAAGAGTGAGACTGGAAGCCGGTTTTGAAAATGATCAGAGGCATGGAGAATTCATATTTTATTTACCATCCGGACGGACCGAGATCAAGGGGCAGTATCATGATAATAAGATGCATGGCGAATGGACTTATTATGATGAAACCGGTAAAGTGGTATCAGTTATTAACTATGTAGAAGGCAGGGCTGAAAATGAACAGGAACTGATTGAAAAAGAACAGGAAATGTTCAGAAGGATAGAAGAAATGCGTGGGCGGATTCCTGAACCGGATGAATCCGGGATATTCTTCCCGAACGGGCGTTAATATATGTTATTTAACCCAGGGTTAACTGCTTTTCTTATCTGTCTTTTTTCCGTATTTTTTTCTACCCTTACCTGTTCTGTTCCCGTAAGGTTTCCTCGATCCATAGTCCTTTGAAACCACATATTCCGGTCCCTCACCAAGATGGGTGGGTAGAGGTAGTTTATGTACCTTATTTCCTATAAGAGCTTCAATATTCATAAAACTTTTGACTTCCCTGCTGTTTATAAAAGTAAGGGCAACTCCGGTCAGTTCAGCCCTTGCTGTGCGACCAACTCTGTGTACATAATCCTCTGCATCTGAAGGTACATCATAATTAATAACCAGATCTATACTATCAATATCTATACCTCTTGATACTATGTCAGTGGCAACCAGAATACGCAGTCTCTTATTTTTAAAATCATTAAGCACCGATATACGCTCCTGCTGTTCGAGATCTGAATGTATTGCATCGCATGAAAACCCCTCTGCTTTAAGCTGTTTATGAAGGTTTTTCACGTTCTTTTTAGTGGCGGCGAAAATTAAGATACTTCTGAGCTCAGGTTTATCCCTCAGCAGATCAACTATAAGAGCAGGCTTTTGTTCGTCATGAACCAGGTAGGCACCCTGCAGAACCCCCTCTGCCGGTTTGGCAATTGAAATGTTTATTTCTTCAGGATCTGACAGGATTTTTTTTGCCAGTTGTCTTATTTTTGGTGGCATAGTGGCTGAGAACATCAATGTTTGCCGTTTTTTGGGAAGGACATTAATAATTTTTATTATATCCTCATGAAATCCCATATCAAGCATTCTGTCAGCTTCATCAAGCACCAGTGTCATTAATTTTTCCGGTTTGAGATAATCCAGGTTGATAAGGGAGATAAGTCTACCGGGTGTTGCAATGATTATGTTAACTCCTGCAGCAATTGCCGATTTTTGCTGATCCCAGGTGTCTCCGGTTCCTCCGCCGTAAACTGCTACTGAGCTTACCGGTACGAAATAAGCAAAACCCTGCACTTGCTGGTCTATTTGAAGAGCAAGTTCTCTGGTAGGAACCACAACCAATAATTTTGTTCCGTTAAAATCGCCACTTTCAGTTATTTTCTGAAGTACCGGAAGCAAAAAGGCCGCGGTCTTACCTGTTCCTGTTTGAGCGCAGGCGATCAGATCTTTATTTTCAAGTATGATGGGAATGGTTTTACTTTGAACAGGGGTGGGCTTGGAAAACCCCATTGCATCAATACTTTCGTTTATTGATGGATGAAAATCGAATTTTTTAAAACTTGTCATTTATATAACACATATTTGGTTTCAGGTATGACTGCATTTAAAAACTAATCCAGGTCAGAATGTCAAAGATACAAAGATATTTACATAGATTTTAACTTGATACATGATACTGTATCTGGCCATGATGAAAATTAAAGTAATCTGCTTATTAGTACCCTGAATTTTTATAACCTCATATGGCTAACATACAATGTCCTGACCGAATATGATCGTGCTGCAGGGGCGCGTATTTAGATTAATTAAAAAGGCGGTGGCTCATTATCGAAGTCCACGTTACCTCCTTTTCCAAAACCTCCGGTAAATTCGTTTGTGTCATTCATCTTTGATCCAAGGGTTATTGAAAGATCATCATCCGTAATTGGCTGAAGTTCATCATCAAGTTCCGCAAAATTGGCGGACTCTGACTGAAATTTGAGTTTTACGTCACCTATCGGGCCATTTCTGTGTTTTGCAATTATTATTTCTGCTATTCCCATATTGGAGTTGCCTTCTTCATCTTCATAGAATCCATAGTATTCAGGTCTGTGTATAAAAAGTACCATATCTGCATCCTGTTCAATTGCTCCGGATTCACGCAAATCCGACAGCTGGGGTCGTTTTGTTCCTCCCCTTGTCTCCACAGCCCTGTTTAACTGTGACAAAGCAATCACAGGCACATTAAGCTCTTTGGCGATGGCCTTTAGTGAGCGGGAGATAGTTGAGACTTCCTGTTCCCGGTTTCCCCTTGTTTCAGATGTTCCAGTCATTAATTGCAGGTAATCAATAATTATCAGTCCCACATCATGCTGCCTCTTAAGCCTTCTGCACTTGGCCCTTAATTCGTATATGGATATTGCCGGTGTATCATCAATAAAAATAGGTGCATCGACCAGATTTTTTATTTTAATCTCTAATTGTTCCCACTCATAATCATGTAGTTTGCCATTTCTTATTCTCTCAGAGGGCAGTTTGGTTTCACTAACGATTAGCCTGTTAACCAACTGGACTGAAGACATTTCAAGAGAAAAAACAGCAACGGGATGATTGTGTTCAACTGCAATATTTCGTGTCATTGAAAGGACAAAGGCTGTTTTGCCCATTGACGGTCGGGCGGCTATGATTACCAGGTCTGATTTTTGCCAGCCGGATGTTATACGGTCAATCTTGGTAAATCCGCTTGGAATACCGCTCAGGTTATCTTCCCTTTTACTGGCTTCTTCTATCTGGTTGATGGCTTCCTTTATCAGGACATTGATTTTGACAGTTTCCTTTTTAATGTTTCCTTCCGCAATATTAAAGAGTTCTGTTTCCGAAAAATCCAGCAGATCATCAACATCGCTGCTCTCATCGTATGATCTGTTCTGTATTTCAGTTGATATCCTTATCAGCTCTCGCTGGATAAATTTCTGTGCAATTATCCGGGCATGATATTCAATGTGAGCTGCCGAAGATACTCTGCTTGTGAGTTGAGTGATATAGAATGCACCTCCTACGGCATCAAGTTCTTTAGCCTTCCTGAGTTCCTCGGTCACTGTCAGTATGTCTATTGGCTTTTCTTCCATGGAGAGCTTCATGATGGAAGAAAAGATCTTTTGATGCGACTCTTTGTAAAAGCTTTCGGGCTTCAACAGATCAAGTATTGCAATTAAAGCATCTTTCTCAAGCATGATTGCACCCAGAACAGTCTCTTCCAGTTCAATAGCCTGTGGTGGTATTTTGCCATATTCCGGTGCTGGCATTACCTGTTTATACTTTGTTCTTTGGGGTTTTTCCATTATGGCAGAAGGGGATTCAGGATTATTTATGACGGTTAATTATTAAAGGAGGTCAAAGTTAAAAATAACGGCTTCCTTAGGAAATTAAATTATGCTTTCTTTTTGAACAAAATAATGTTGAAAAAAAAATATATTTGTTGAAAACATTATACCGCATAAAAACCAGATATAACAAAGCCAGGATGATATATTTTTCTAACGCAAAAATTAACATTGGATTGCAGGTCACAGGAAGAAGGCCGGACGGATATCATAATATTGAAACGGTTTTTTATCCTGTCGATCTGTCAGATATTTTGGAAATTACCCCACTGCATGACAAACCCGGAGATTATACTTTTCTAAATACAGGAAACAAGATAGATGTGGAGCCTTCAGATAATCTATGCATCCGTGCCTGGAGGGAACTGTCCAAAATCAGGCACCTCCCCGGAGCTTCTATTCATCTTCATAAGGTAATTCCCTCTGGAGCAGGTCTTGGTGGAGGTTCATCCAACGCGACTTATGTGTTGCGTGCCCTCAATGAATTGTTTGAGCTTGAAATTGATACCAATGAACTTGATGTCCTTGCCAGCCGCATTGGAAGTGATTGCCCTTTTTTTATTCATAATCGGCCGCTTTTAGCAAAAGGCAGGGGGAATGTTTTTGAACCTGTTGATATTGACCTGTCTGGAACCCATATTTTGATTGTCCATCCTGGAATACCTGTTAGCAGTGCATGGGCCTATAAAGGAATAAATATAAAGGAACATCATGAATCCTTAAAGAAGATAATTGGGTCTGATCCTGTGGACTGGCAGGAAAATATTTTTAACGATTTTGAGGATAGGGTCTTTGAGGTTTACCCTGCGATAAGGCTTATCAAGGAGGAGATGCTTGCGCAGGGAGCTTTTTATTCATCAATGACTGGCAGCGGATCGGCAGTCTATGGACTTTATGAAAAAGAGCCAGATGCCGACTGGTTTAAAAAGGAGTATCACGAAATGTTTGTATGGGTCGGAGTACTATGAATATAATAATCCATGGTCAGTATTTTGTTGGTATGGACTACCGGTAGTCTGACGGCAGCCGCAGAAAGGCTGCTGCAGATTTGAATGACATATTATTGCAGGAATCATGACGGCTGTGCTGTCATGGATATCCAATTTCAATCATAAGTTTTCCTTTGGGTATCTTTTCTCCTTCTTTTACATGCATAGTCTTTATGATGCCTTCAAGGGGACTTAAAATTATGTTTTGCATTTTCATTGCTTCCAGTACCAAAAGTTCTTCACCTTTTTTTACGCATTGTCCTTCTGAAACATGAACCTTAAGTATTGTTCCCGGGATAAAGGAATAGATCTTGTTTTTTTCAGGCTTGAACCATGATTTTTTTGTCTGGTATTTCTTGTTTAAGGTGGTCATATATTTAGTACCGTCTATTATCAGGGACTTGCACCTTATTTTTTTATCTTCACAATTCATTTTCTGCAAATTACGAATTAATTGCTTTTTTTTGTGCATTATATAGCCGGGTTTTGAGCCCGGCTATATTGCTTTTTATTTACCCGTTTAAAACGGAGGTATTCCATGTTTCTTCTTGGGAAGAAACACAGACTTATTGTCGGATACTTCAATTGCATGCAGAAGAATTTTTCTCGTTTCCTCGGGTTCAATTACAGAATCAACGTACCCGCGTGCAGCTGCCACATATGGATTGGCGAATTTCTCTTTATATTCCCTGACTTTTTGTTTTCGCATCTTATCAGGATCCTCTGCTTCCATGATCTCTTTTCTGAAAATAATATTGGCTGCACCCTCCGGACCCATCACGGCAATTTCTGCTGTTGGCCAGGCAAAAACAAAATCTGCCCTCAGGTGCCTGGAACTCATGGCAATATATCCACCTCCGTATGCCTTTCTAAGAATGACGGTCATTTTCGGTACTGTTGCCTCACTGTATGCATACAGAACTTTCGCACCATGCCTTATGACGCCGGAATGCTCCTGATCAATTCCCGGAAGATAGCCGGGCAGGTCAACCAGGGTAATAATGGGAATTCCAAAAGCATCGCAATATCTTATAAACCTTGCTGCCTTGTCTGATGAATCAACATCCAGCACCCCGGCAAGCACAAGTGGCTGGTTGGCAATAAATCCAATTGTATCACCATTCATCCTTCCGAATCCGATGACAATGTTGGCGGCCCACATCTCCTGAACTTCCAGGAAGTCGGAATCATCAACAATTGCTTTTATTACATCTCTGACGTCATAGGGCTGCCGGGGGTCGCCGGGAACTATCTCAGAAATTTTGTACTCCGGTTTGGGTTCCCTGGACTCAACCTTAACTGCTTTATCCATATTATTTCGGGGAACCAGAGATACAAGCTTTTTTATCTGTTCAAAACATTCTGCTTCGCTTTTTGCAAAAAAATGGGCGTTACCGGTAATTTCACTATGAACACGAGCTCCTCCCAGATCTTCCATAGATATTTCTTCACCAAGGACTGTTCTGATAACTTCGGGACCGGTAATAAACATCTTGGATATTTTATCTACTACAAAAACAAAATCAGTTAGTGCGGGAGAATAAACCGCTCCACCAGCACATGGTCCCAGAATCACAGATATTTGAGGAATAACTCCCGATGAAAGAGTATTCCTGAAAAAGATCTCTCCATAACCAGCCAGAGAATTTACTCCTTCCTGAATCCTTGCTCCGCCTGAGTCATTTATCCCAATCAGAGGCACTTTCATTTTAAGGGCATGATCCATTATCTTGGTTATTTTCCGGGCATGCATCATACCCAATGATCCTCCCGCAACAGTGAAATCCTGCGCAAAAATACAAACAGCCGCTCCATAAATCGTTCCTGTACCAATTATTACACCGTCACCGTGCAGGATCTTTTTATCCATATCAAAATCTCTTGCCTCGTGTTCAACGAACAGGTCATATTCGTGAAATGAATCAGTATCACACAGAGAAATAATTCGTTCACGGGCCGTCATCTTGCCCATAGCGGTCTGCTTTTCAATGGCTTTATCTCCTCCGCCTTTCAGAACCTCTTCTCTTTTCTTGTGTAATTCAAGGATTTTTCTTTTTAATCCCATAAAAAAATTATTTGGTTAATAAATAAAAATGAATGAATGCCGCCCCATTTAAAACAGGGCAGACCCATTTAGTTTATTTCGAGTACAACATTACGAAATCAAAATATATTAAAAAAATTTTCAAATGGTTATGTTGCATTTATATTGATAAGTATGTTGGTTAACAATAAGAAACGCTATGAAAAATTAATTATTCAGGAACCATTTAAAGTTATATGCAAAACATATTAGTGCAAAATTAATTGTATTATCCGTTATCTGTTATTTATTTGGGGGCAAAACGGTAGATAATGTAGGCAATCACGGCATAAATTATGTTGGGCAGCCATACTGCAATCAACGGACTGAGAAGTCCGCTAACGGCAAACATAGTACTGAATCGCATAAACAGGATATATGAAAAACTAAGCATCAGTCCCAGTCCGATATGGAAACCAATACCCTCCCTGGCCTTTTTGGATGATACGGACATACCAATGAGTGTGAGAATAAATGTTGAGAATGGAAATGAAATACGGCTGTATCTTTCAATAAGAAAATAGTCAATATTATCTGCACCCTGCATACGTTGTTGCTCTATGAACTCGTCAATTTCTTTGAGGCTCATAGTTTCAACAATGGTTTCACGGCGGGAAAAATCCGAGGGGTGCACATTCAGCGTTGTATCCAGACTTATTCCTTTTTCAATTATTTGCTCTGCCTCTTCATAATGCCTGGTGACATACTGCCGTAATATCCATTTATTATCTGTTGTATCGTAGCTTGCGTAATCTGAGGTGGTTTTTGATACTAGCTTGTTCCCCTCAAATTTCTCAATGGAGAAATTATATGCTATATTGGATGAATGGCTGAAATTTGAAAAATATATGTATATACCAGGCAGGATTTGCTTGTGGACATCTCTCAAATTGTTTTGCGGGGGTTGTCCCCTGTAGTATTGTTCTTCGAAATTCAGCCTTTGCTCATTAGACCGCGGTAATACCAGATCGCTCATTAAGAAAGAGAAAAGTGCAATTATCACCGCAGATATGAAATATGGCCGTAACAGGCGTTTAAAGCTTATTCCATTGCTTAATATGGCAATAATTTCAGTATTATTTGCCATTTTTGAAGTGAAATATATTACCGAGATGAATGTGAAGAGCGGACTGAACAGGATAGCAAAATACGGAATAAAATTCAGGTAATAATCAAAAACAATTGCCCGCAGAGGGGCATCCCTTTCCATGAAGTTGTCAAGTTTCTCAGCAAGGTCAAATATTACTGCAATACTTACAATAAGTAATATGGAATAAAAGAATGTTCCGAGGAATTTCTTTATGATATAACGATCCAGTATTTTCAGTCCGGTTCTGTTCATAATTTCTTACTTAACCTGGGAATAACAGAATTTTTCCATGAATTGAATGTCCCACGGTTAATCTCATTTCTCGCCGTTTCAAGCAGCCATGCATAAAACTCAAGATTATGGATACTAGCAATAATCGATCCAAGTATTTCACCGGAAACGATTAAATGACGTAAATATGCTTTGGAATATTGTGATCCTGTTTTGGTTAATCCTTCAGCATCAACAGGCGAGAAATCATTTTTCCATTTAAGATTTTTAATATTGATAGTGCCTTCGCTCGTAAACAAACTGCCGTTTCTTCCATTTCTGGTAGGCATCACGCAATCAAACATATCCACACCCAGAGCAATGCATTCAAGAATATTTGCCGGAGTTCCCACTCCCATAAGATAACGTGGTTTTGATTCCGGCAGTATGCTGTTGACTGTTTCTACCATCTCATACATTATTTCCGCCGGTTCCCCCACTGAAAGTCCCCCGATAGCATTTCCGGCTGCTTCATAGCTGCTTACAGATTCGGCTGACCTGAGCCGGAGGTCCTTATATACACTCCCCTGTACAATTGGAAAAAAGAATTGTTCCTTACCATATAATGCATCGGTTTCCATGTAACTCTTCCATCCCCTTTTTAGCCATCTATGGGTCAGCTCCATCGACTCAAGGGCATATTTATAGTCACATGGCCAGGGCGTACATTCATCAAAGGCCATTATGATATCTGCACCGATTATCCGCTGGGTTTCAACTACATTTTCAGGGGTGAAAATATGTTTTGATCCATCTATATGAGATCTGAAAACGGCTCCATTTTCATTTAGCTTCCGGTTTTCTGCCAGAGAGAAAACCTGGTATCCTCCGCTGTCGGTAAGCATAGGTTTTTCCCAACCGGTAAACTTGTGCAATCCTCCGGCCTGATTTAAGATATCCAGTCCCGGTCGCAGAAAAAGGTGGTAAGTATTTGCAAGTATAATGCCGGCCCTGATATTTTTATCGAGTTCCAATCTGCTTACTCCCTTCACACTGCCTGCTGTTCCTACCGGCATAAATACGGGGGTTTGTATCTCGCCCCTGCCGGTTGATATTGCTCCTGTTCTTGCTTTGGAGAGCCGGTCATTAGCGGAAATATTGAAAAACATCGGATGGATTTTAAAAATTGATTGCCAAAGATAAACATTTGTTCAGATAATAATTGTATCGGGTAGGTCATTAAGATATTTATCTGTTTGTAATTTGATAATATTCAAAAACTTTAATAAAATTGCAGTTCCTTAAAATTACGATGTGAACTTTCAATTTGATCAGACAAGTATAACCTGGATAATAGTCTCCGGTTTTTTTATCGCTTCCTTCTTAATACAGATGTTCTACTATCTGTATTTTTATTTGCGGATTTATGCCAAAAACAGCCCGGGTGAAATCGTCAATTCAGGAGAACCTGTATCTGTTGTGATATGCGCCCGGAATGAAGTAGTTAACCTTGGGAAAAATTTGCCTTTTATCCTTGAACAAGAGTATCCGGATTATGAAGTAATTGTAGTTAATGATTGTTCTGAGGACGATACGGATGAGTTGCTGGAGAGGTTAATGCTTAAATACAAAAACTTAAGGCATACCAGGATCAAAAAAGATCTCAAATTCAGACATGGTAAAAAGCTTGCACTGACAATAGGATTAAAGGCGGCTAAAAACGACTGGGTTTTGCTCACCGATGCAGACTGTCGTCCTGCCAGTTCCCTCTGGATATCTCATATGCAAAAACATTTTGTCTCTCCTTATGAGATCGTTCTTGGTTATGGAGGTTATGAAAGAGAAGATGGATTGCTTAATAAGCTGATAAGATATGATGCCTTTTTTATAGCCCTGCAATATTTTTCTTTCGCAATGGCCGGGCATCCGTATATGGGAGTAGGACGGAACCTCGCTTATAAACGTTCATTGTTTTTTAAAAATAAGGGCTTTGCTTCGCATCTCGGACTAGAGTCGGGTGATGATGATCTATTCATAAATGAGGTAGCCACAAAAAGTAATACGGCAATAGAAATATCCCATGATGCTCATACATATTCAATACCTCACAGAACATGGAAGGGCTGGTTCAAACAGAAATGCAGGCACCTTACTACCGGTTTCCACTATAAAGGGCCGACAAAGTTTTTGCTTGGGCTTGAAAATACTAGCAGACTGGTTTTTTATTTGTCTTTAGTGGCACTTATCATTAATATGATTTTTTTACCTTATGTGCTTGCAATATTTTTGATACGTCTTCTTTCCGGGGTTATCATATTAAATATCGGAATGAACCGTTTGAATGAAAAAAAATTATTAGTATTTTCGCCTATCTTTGACCTGATATTTATTTTATTCAATCTCTCTTGTGTTATTAGCAATTATTTTATTCAAAAAAGAAGCAGATGGAGGTAAGTTCAAATCTTTCTGAGAAGGCTCAATATGATTATGATCTGGTTTTGAGGGCAACGAAAGGTGACCAGAAGGCATATGCTGAATTAATGGGGCGATACCGGGATGCGATATATTTCATGTTGCTTAAAATGGTGAACAATCCCAGTGATGCTGAAGATTTGACTATAGAGGCTTTCGGAAAGGCCTTTAAGAGTATAGGCCAATATGCTCCGAACTTTGCCTTCAGTACCTGGCTCTTCAAAATTGCCACAAACAATTGTATCGATTTTATGCGTAAGAAGAAGAGCGCTCCTTTTTCCTTTGAAACTCCCGGCGATGATCACGATGATCCATCACATAATGTGCAATGTGAAAATCTTGATCCTGAAGAAACTCTCATCAATCAGCAAAAGCTGAAAATGATGAAGGAAATTGTGTCAAAGCTGAAGCCACGTTATAGAAAGCTGATAGAATTGCGATATTTCAAGGAGTATTCTTATGATGAGATAGCCCAGGAGCTTGATTTACCCATTGGTACAGTGAAAGCTCAGCTTTTCAGGGCCAGGGACCTGCTGTTTAATGTTTTCAACAACACCAACCATAAATTCTAACAGATTTGGGCGTCAGTCTGATCAAGAATTATTTTCCCGGTATAGACCAGGTTGCCGCCTTCAGGTTTGAGCGTCTTAAGGATTTGTATATTTTCTGGAATGAAAAGATCAATGTAATTTCCAGGAAGGATATTGATAATCTTTACGTAAATCATATTCTACATTCTCTCAGTCTCTCCATGGTCATCCCCCTGGTCAAAGGTGACAGGGTTCTTGACATAGGTACCGGAGGGGGGTTCCCTGGCATTCCACTTGCTATTTTATATCCGGATGTGAACTTCACCCTGATAGATTCCAGGGGCAAAAAGATAAGTGTGGTTAAAAGTATTGCCAGTGAACTTGGGCTTAAGAATATTGATGCTCTTCATATACGTGCAGAGAATTTCAGGGGTGCTTTCCAATATGTAGTTAGTCGTGCAGTTTCTTCTTTTCCTGTCCTTGTCAGGTTGTCAACCGGTAAATTTGCTGATGATAAGGACAGGACGGGAGATCACGGACTTTACAGTCTTAAAGGAGGAGACCTGAAAGAGGAACTTGCCGGATGGAATGATAAGGTCAGGATATTTAATATAAGCAGTTTTTTCAACGAGGAATTTTTCATGACCAAGAATATAGTATTTCTTCCTGCTACTAATTTTCCTCGTCTTATCTGAGATTTAGAAGTTTTTGACGCACATGCTAATTTGAATCAAGGCTTCCTGTCGCTAATGGTTCACGTTGTGTCTGAGATAATATTATCCCGTAAATATCCAGGATTTTATTCAAGCAGCTTATAGCTAACGAAAGCAAATCTTTTGCTGTCGGGCGACCAGGAAGGAACATTTATCGTTCCCTGTCCCCCGAAAAGTTCAGTAAGTATTTCTGGATTCCCGCCCTCAGCCGGCATTAACCTGAGCCACACGGTTTTATTCGCCGGATGTCCCTCGACTCCCTTGTCATAGGAAAGAAGGGCGACATGCTTGCCGTCAGGTGAGGGATGAGGAAACCAGTCATTGTATTCGTCAAAGGTCATCTGGACGGGATTGCTGCCGTTTCTGTCCATTCTCCATATCTGCATTATCCCGGACCTGTCGGAGTTAAACCATATATAGTTGCCGCATGGACTGTAATCAGGGCCATCCTCATGAGATGAACTATTGGTTAGCTGAACTTCGGGACCTTCTTTGAATGGAATGACGTATATATCGTACTGACCCTTCCTCAAGGCACAGTATGCCAGCTCTGCTCCGTCAGGAGACCAGCCATGAAGGTATGAAGGTCCGTTTGGAGTGATCCTTACCGGTTCTCCTCCGTCGATATTTACGGCATATATTATAGAAGAACCATTGTCTGTTGCACTATGGTGGCTGATAGCCATATGGGTGCCTCCAGGTGATAAAACATGATCATTATTGTTCCGGTTGGCAAAACCGGTATCCAGTCTCTCCGGATCACCGCCCTCAGCGGGAATTTTATATATATACCCTTCCTGGTTAAAATACAAAGTGGTGCCATCGGGCGACCAGTTAGGGGCTTCAAAGTGGCTGGTATCCTGATATATAACCTGCCTTTCGCCGGTCTCTATATTAATAGTTTCGAGGAAACTGACAATCACCGGGGTTGAAGAATGTAAAGTATTGGGAGAAAATGAAGTCAAAAAAAACAATAAAAATAAATAAATGATAATAGGGACTCTCATATTTGTCTAATTATTTAATGAAACCATTATGGTGAAGAATACTGTTGTCTTTTTAATTATCCATCTTATAAAGTAGTTACGGGATTTACCAGCCTTTTCTTCGCCTTCTTAGCTGTCACATCAAAACATTTGTTTGTTTAAGTTTTTTGTAATGCTATTTGTTGGTATAACCTTTCCTGTGTTTCTGTGCGAAAAATTAAAGAGCTAGCCAAAAAAAAATCAAAAAACATCTATATGATTTATATTTAAAGAGTTATTAGTCGCAAGTTGTTTATTTAATTTATCTTACAATATAAATCAAAAACATAATAATGCAAATTAATATTTTTAGTTTAACTTGATTAATTCATAAACTTAGAAATATTATTGAGCTATTGAACCCTGGAACAAAAATATTTTCGGCACAAAGATACCAGGACGATGAATTTCATAATAGTACGAATATTCCTCCTTTAAAAAATTTGTTCAGAAAATGTAAAATTTCGACTTACCCAGGAGTAACCGTTTCGATTTAATATGAAATTTTTTTATGAGTCTGATTGTAAATTGGCTTCGTCGATTTTCCATGCTGTACCTTTTTCATTTTTCAATGAATTTCTGATTATAAATTGACTAAAAAAATTTTCATGGATATTTATTAGATATGTTAGATTAAATAATTTTTCAGGGTTTTTATTTTTCGGATGTCCGGTTTAACTTTTTTTAATTTATTTTATGATCCTAAGCTAACTATCTTTGAAATTATTAATGATGAAATCTTATAGTTTAAAATAATTGCTTTCATGTTGTTATCCAGAACCTGTCTCAGACATTTAACCTTAATTGCCGGGTTGATATTGTTTTTTAATAGTTATTCTTCAGGGTATTATTTGCATGCGCAAAATACCGGAAGCAGTAATAATCTGAGCGTCTTTCTTGATATGGATGAGGAAGCAGATACTGATTATATAATACAGGAGATTCCGGTAGTGGAATATGTAAGGGACAGGGAACAGGCGGATGTCCATATTATTATGTCTGTACATCCTGCCGGTACAACCGGTTCCACATATAGTATCTCCTTTATAGGATATGGTGCACATAAGGAAAAGAATTTTGAGTTGAGTTACTGGTCGCCATCTTCTGATACCGGTGACGAGACCAGAAGGGGTTATACTGCTAAAATTAAAATGGGCCTGGCGCCCTTTATTGCAGCTTCTACTATTGCCGACAGAATGAATATTGAGTATGAGACCGCACCAGCCGATTTTACCGGTGAGGTCCCGGTTTTTCTGGATCCATGGGATTTTTGGGTGATTGAGTTATATGGTGGTGCAAATTACAGCAGCGAGGAGACCCGGAATTCTCTGCACGTCAGGTATGGAGTTTTTGCCGACAGGATAACAAAAGAGTCCAAGATCAGATTACGCCCCTATGGAAATTTCTATGAAAGGAATTATAAAACAGATGAGGGCACCATAGTTTCGACATCAATCAGGTCGGGATGGGATAGTTATTATATTAAGAGTATATCGGACCATTGGGCAACAGGGGTATTTGGCGATATTTTTATAAGTACTTTTCACAATATGAATTTTAGCGGAGAGATTTCACCTGCTCTTGAATACAGTATTTTTCCATATGAAGAGGCTACCAGGCGTTCTATTACCCTGGCCTGGAGATTCGGATTTGGTTATTATGATTATGTTGAGGAAACTATATTCGATAAAACAGAGGAATTTCTTTACGGACAAGCACTTGTGCTGGCAACTGATTTCCGTCAGCCTTGGGGTAGTATCAGGTCAGGGCTTGTAGGATTTCATCATTTTCATGATTTCCGGTCCAACAGGGTTGAATTGTCTGGAATATTAAATCTTCGCATTATTGAAGGATTATCATTGAATCTTGCAACAAGTTTCGATCTGATTAATGATCTGGTTGCTATTCCCAAGGCCGACCTTTCTCTGGAAGAGATACTTCTTGAGCAACGCCGCAGGGCCACATCTTATGAGTTTAGGTTTAACATGGGACTCTCCTATACATTCGGCTCCCGAATCACCGGAGTTTTCAATCCACGGCTCAACCACTAGGAGCATTATCAAATGTTTGCCAGCAGGATGCAGCTGGATATGTTTTTAAGATAATGTTATGATTAATTGAACAAGCCTTTTTGTAAATTACAAAAAAATTGTACCTTTGCAACTTTATTAAGCGAATAATGGAATTAACAAACTAAAATATTTTTCAATGAAGAGGACATATCAACCTTCCAGAAGAAGAAGAAAAAATAAGCATGGATTCCGTGAAAGAATGGCATCTGCTAACGGGCGCAGGGTCCTGGCATCCAGAAGGGCAAAAGGCCGTCACCGTTTATCGGTTTCCGACGAATCAAGACATAAGGTTTGATGATTCAAATAAAAGATAAGATATTACAAAAAAAACTGTCAGCACGACAGTTTTTTTTGTAATAATCATTTACATCGAACCAGACCAGGTTACTTTTTGGGCACGTTTTTGCGAACCAGACCAGGTTACTTTTTGGGCACGTTTTTCAATGTTTCAACAAGAAAATTCCAGAATTTCTGAACCGATTCAATATGTACCTTTTCGTCCGGTGAGTGAGGAAACCGGATTGTTGGGCCGAAAGAGATCATATCCAGATCAGGATATACGCCCCCGATCAAACCACATTCCAGTCCCGCATGTATAGCCCTAACATCAGGAGTTTTTCCGTAAAGTTCCTTATAAACGTTTTTCATTACCGCAAGGATTTCTGAATTCATATTTGGCTTCCAGCCGGGATAAGCGCCGTCGAAATAGATGCCGGCTCCTGCCAGTATGAATACTGATTCGATCATACCCGCCAGTTCGTCCCTGGCGCTATCAACAGAACTTCTTAACAGGCATTTAATGGTTATTGTGTTATTCTCAGAAAATACACTGGCGAGGTTTGTTGATGTTTCGACCAGCCCGGGCATTGTGCTGCTCATCCGCATAACGCCGTTAGGACATGCGTTTATACCATGAATAAGCCGGTTGGTGGTGTTTTCATCAATCAGCATTGCTGGCCGGTCTGCTTTTTTCATTTTAAGAAAAAGGTCAGGTTCGACATCCGAAAGCTCATGTTTGAATATTTTTTCGAAAGCTTTGAGGCCTGCTTCAAACTTATCTTCCTTGCCCGCAGGAATGCCCAGTAAAACCAATGCCTCCCTGGGAATAGCATTCCTGAGTCCACCTCCGTCAACATGAGCAATTCTGGCACCATATTCATCTATGGCATGTTTGATAAACCGGAATAACAGTTTGTTTGCATTACCCCGTCCCCTTGCTATGTCCAGACCGCTGTGTCCGCCTTTCAGTCCCCCGATATTCACTTCCACCCCTGCCATGTTCTCTGGTGAAGGATCTTTTGTATACGAAAAGCTGATATTTGCATCTATTCCGCCTGCACATCCAACATATAACTCACCCTCTTCTTCAGAGTCGGTATTCAGTAAAATATCACCATTTAATACACCTTCTTTAAGGCCGAAGGCTCCTGTCATCCCTGTTTCTTCATCCACTGTGAATAATGCCTCAACAGGTCCGTGTATAAGATCTTTTGAATCCAGAACAGCAAGTGCTGCTGCCGCTCCAATTCCGTTGTCGGCACCCAGGGTTGTACCATTAGCCGTTACCCATTCGCCTTCAACCAGCGTCTCAAGAGGATCCTTTTCAAAGTCATGTTTTTTGTCGCTGTTCTTTTGCGGGACCATATCCAGATGACTTTGCAGTACTAATACTTTCCTGTTTTCCATCCCTTTAGATGCAGGCTTTTTTATGATCACATTACCCACTTTATCAACCAGCGTATCTAGTCCGCGTTCTTCTCCGAACTTCCTCACATATTCAGCAGCCCTGTCTTCTTTACCCGAGGGTCTGGGAATCCGGGTGAGATCATAAAAAAAATTCCATAGCAGTGCCGGGTTAAGGTTTTTAATCTCTGTACTCATGATTACCGGATATTTTTGTTAATAATATATTTTTATTCATTATATCTGTTCCTCTTACAGTGCAAAGCCGACTATAAACCGGTCAGGGAGAATAATAAAGTGGTCCTTCAATACCCAGTGGTAATCCAAGCCAAATCCACAATAACAGCATAGGTATCCTGATTATCATAAAAGCGACAGCATAAGGCAGCATCATTGATATGAGGGTCCCGATACCAACGTTTTTTACATATTTTTGTGCAAATACGATAACAAGCGGGAAATATGGAAGGAGAGGAGTGAGGATATTGGAATATGAATCACCTATACGGTAGGCTGCCTGAGTAAGTTCCGGCGAATAACCCATAAGCATCAACATGGGCACAAATATTGGAGCAAGAAGGGCCCATTTTGCAGAAGCACTTCCCATTATCAGGTTTACCATAGATGCTACGATTATGAATGCCACCAGAAGAGGACCTCCGGTGAAACCGATGGCATTCAGTCCGTCTGATCCTTTTACAGCCAGTACACTTCCCAGGTTTGACCAGTTGAAATATGCAACGAACTGTGCTGCAACAAATGCAATGACAATATAAAGTCCCATAGTTGACATTGCCTTGGCGGTCATGTCAGACACATCTTTATCATTTTTAATGCTTTTGGCTACAATCCCATATACCAGTCCCCCGACAAAAAATATTAGAAACATAATCGGCACCAGCGAGTCGTAGAAAGGCCTCATCGTCCTGCTGCCCGTTTCCGGATCAATATCTCCTCTCAGCAAGCCATCCGGAGGTATTATGGTAATTGCTATCAGCACCAGGATCACAAAAACTGAAAAGAGCGACCATTTAAGTGCTTTTCGCTCCCGGGGGGTAATCTCATTGGTTTCTTCTACAGTAATTTCGCCTTCCGGCTGGTAGGTTCCCAGTCTTGGTACCAGAATTTTTTCGGTAACCCATGTTCCCGCCAGACCAATAAATGGTACTGATGCCGCCATGAGGTAGTAATTGGAAAGAGGGTTTACTGTATAATCAGGGTCAATTATCTGGGCCGCAGGCTCTGTAAAAGCTGCGATCATTGGATCCAGACCGGTCGGAAGAAAGTTGGCTCCGAAGCCACCCGATACCCCGGCAAAAGCAGCGGCAATTCCCGCAAGCGGGTGCCTCCCCATACCCATAAAAATGACTGCTCCAAGTGGTATCAATACGACATAACCTGCATCGGCAGCAACTGAGCTAACCATTCCCGCAACAACTATGGAAAAAGTGATAAGATATTTAGGGACCTTTGACACAAAAAGTCTGAGAGCTACTGCTATCATACCGCTGTGTTCGGCAACACCAATTCCCAGCATAACAACAAGTACCAGTCCAAGCGGAGGAAATTGAGCAAAGGTATCTACCATTTCCGTGAATATTCTTTGAACACCCTCTCTGGATAAAAGGTTAACCACTTCAATGGTTTCAACCGGATTACCTTCCCTGTCCACCAATCCTGCCTCTTTTCCCGGATGATCTACAGTTACACCTCCGAATATCCAGGACAGCAGCAATACCAATACCATTAGCATCGCGAAGAGAGTTACAGGTTGAGGAAGTTTATTACCTATTACTTCAACCTTATCCAGTGCCCTTTGAAAAAATCCTGGTTTTTCTTTTTTATTTGCAGTCATAGATTTGAATAATTTAAAATTTTTAGTTTAACAGGCTGAATCCTCCGGTAAAATCTGAATAAAAACTAACATAGGAATATATAGTATTAGTTTTTAAAACCGGAAAAACCAAATAATTTAGATCCTGTTACATTAAAAATTTCAAATGTACATAAAATTTTTTCATCCACTGTGTGTAATATGGATGAAAAAAAATATGTATATTTGATTATAAATAGATGTATTTGTACATATATAACAATAAATTAGTATTAATTTTGTTTGTAAATATATGGTAGTCAATTTTACCTGATTCCTTTAATTGGGTTTTTTTTTGCCGGTATCAGGAACTGTTAATTCTATTGGTTTAATCAAACAAATTTATTTATGATGAGGTATTGGTCATTATTACTTGGCTTGACAGTAATGTTTTCGCTGAATGCCAACCAGGAAGATGAGAAGGTGAATTGGTACAGTTTTGAGGAAGCTGTTGAACTTTCTATGGAGAATCCCCGCAAGATTCTTGTGGACATATATACTGACTGGTGTGGGTACTGTAAGCGGATGGATTCTGAAACATTCGGTAATCCAAGCGTTGCAAGTTTTGTTAATAAGAACTTCTATGCGGTGAAACTAAATTCTGAAACCACCGATACTATTCGCTTCAAGGGATATGAGTTTGTAAATGAAGGAGAGGGCAGGCGCTCGGCCCATCAACTGTCTATTGCGCTATTACAGGGTCAGATGTCATATCCTTCCATTGTATATTTAAATGAAGATTTAGAATTATTAACTGCTGTCCCAGGGTTTATGACTCCCGGGAGTATTGAGCCTGTACTTCGTTTTTTTGGAGAGGATCATTATAAGACTGTAACCTGGGAAGATTTTCAGCAAAGTTTCTCTGGTAGCTTTTGAGTGGTAGGTTCAGCCGGTCAATTTTCGTCTGAATGCAATCCACCTCCCGATCACTCAGGAATTTTGACATGTGTATGCAGTTGTCTCTTGACCGGCATTAAGGGTTTTCCCACAGGAAGTCCGCGGGAAGAGAAACTACTGTTCCGTATTGACTAACCAGAATGCGCGTACGGCCAATAGTTTTATTATCATCAATTAAACGCACTTTCGCTACATCCGGTATTCTGTAAAACAAGCTGTTTGGACTTTCATTATTTTCTGCAGGCTGTGGTTCCAGGCTTTTTATTGCATCCGTTTTCATTTCTTTCTCCAGTTCCAGTGCAACAGGCCGGCCACTTACATCGTCTGCCGGCAGGATACCTTCAGTATCAGATAACCTGAAAAGTATCTGGAGTTCTTTCGTGTTTTCGAATGAATTTGATTCGGGAGTGTATTCAAATGTAAATTCATGCTCTTTCTCAAATATTTTCCCTGTGAAAAGATCCAGGTATTCTCTTTCAAGTCTCGCGAATTCATTAATTATTGCTTCCAATGCCCTGCCATCGGGAAACAGGTCCAGATCACCAGACATTAGTTTAAAACGGTTACTTCTGAGTTCAAATATGAGGTCTGCAGCTTCAGCAGCCTTGGCATCAAGACTTCTTGTTACCGATTGCCGCTGTAACACAGGAACATTTACGAAGGCTGTGTCCTGCCTTACCATTCGCATAACTGTTTTTGTTTCTTCAACTACCTTTGGATGTATGGACAGGTCTGTGTAAAGTGGCTCATCCTGATCTTTTTCAGTACTTAATACCTTGCTTTCAAGTTCAGGTAGCTGCCTTTGGTTTACCGGCAGAATGAATCCTTCAGCATCCAGTTTGAAATAATTTGTGACATGCGTGTCGTTGGTCTTCAAAACATAGTAATGAAGGGGATCTGCTTCCTGGTAGCTGTCTATTTTGATATTGTCAATGCGCCAGGTATTTTCGTCCTGACCTGGCACATCGGTAATTCCAAGATATCTTTCGGCAAACTGATGGTAAGGACCTCTCCTGGTCATTACCTGTGTAGCTTCTACCGTTATTCTCAGGGTAGTTTTAGGTAGTGAGTATACCAGTGTGTAGTTTTCAGGGTGACTGACTTCTGATGTATGAAGGGCTGTGGACTGGCGTTCTATTTCTTTTGGTCCTGCACAGCCGGCTAAAAGTCCTGCCAGGGCTATTGTAATTAAGGATATGTGTCGCATAAGTTATGATTTTTTTAATACTTTAAAGGCTTTACCAAGGTTCATGCTAATATCACCTGCTATCATGGCTTCAGGAGAAAGTACCGTACTTGCATTATCGCCAGCCACTCCGTGCAGGTATACTCCGGCAACTGCGGCATTGACCGGAGTATATCCTTGTCCAAGCAAAGATAATAGAATTCCTGTTAATACATCTCCTGAACCTGCTGTTGCCATCCCGGGATTACCACTGCTGTTGAAAAAACATTTGCCTTCAGGAGTAACTATTGACGTATAGGCTCCTTTAAGAATAATTACCAGTTTATATTTTTCTGCCATTCTTATCTGGGTCAATAAACGGTCATGACTGGTTTTATGTTGTCCGGCCAACCTGTCAAATTCTCCCGGATGGGGGGTAAGTATTGATTCTTCAGGTATCAGATCTATCCATTCCCTGTTAAGGGAAAGAATATTTAAAGCATCTGCATCAAGTACAACAGGTTTTTTAGATGACTTTATAAGAGTATAAAGAGCTTTTCTTGTAGTTTCCCGGGTACCAAGTGCAGGTCCGGCAGCGACTGCATCATACTGCTCTATATCGGGCATTTTTGAAAAAAATGCATCAGAGTTGTCCAGGCTAACCATAGCCTCAGGTACTGAGATTTGTATTATTTCACAGCCCCTTGCCGGAACATGAACCGTAAGTAGCCCGGTACCGGTCCGCAGACACGAAGTTGCAGCCAGCACAGCTGCCCCCATTTTTCCGTAACTGCCGGAAATTAGCAGGCAATGACCGTAGGTGCCCTTATGGGAGAAACGGTTCCTTTCTTTAAGCAAGGGACTAACCAGATCATTATCTATTAGTATATTGTTTGTTTCTACTTTCTTGATGAACTCTTCATGAAGTCCGATGGGGATAACTTCCCAGTTGCCGGTGTATTTATTATTTTCAGGAAAAAGAAAAGATAGTTTAGGAAACTGGAACGAAAGGGTGTACTTCGCCTTGATTATGCTGCCTGACAAATTATTCCTGTTATCGTCTCCAAACAATCCCGAGGGAATATCAACCGCAAGGATAGGAGCTCCTGAATTATTCAAGTGATCGATCAATTTGGCAGGAAGGCCTTCAACCGGCCTTGTTAATCCTGTACCGAATAATGCATCCACCAAAAGGTCCGCAGAATCTATTAAAGGGAAATCTTCGGTGGAAGTTATTATTTCGGGCAATAATTGTATTGCTTTCAGTCGCTCAAGATTGACCGATGTGTCGGGTGAATGTCCCGAACCAGGTTTAAGAAGGTATATGTAAGTGGTAAATCCTTTTTCCGTCAAAAGCCTCCCCAGGGCTAATCCGTCACCACCGTTGTTCCCGGGTCCGGCAAAGATCCTGATCCGGGTTTCTTTTGGAATAATACCCGTGACCCATCCGGCAAGTGCTTTGGCTGCCCTTTCCATCAGATCAATGGATTTTACCGGTTCATTTTTTATTGTATACTCATCGGCTTCTTTTATCTGTTTAGTGCTTAGTACTTTCATGTGAATAAAGTATAGTTAGCAATCTGTTTAACAATGTGTTAATAATTCATGGTTCGGTTATTTTGCTTTTCAATCCATGGATCATCCATGCTTTATTGACCTTCAGTCGAACTCACATGCAATATATTGTCCATTTGGCAATATACATAAGGTGAAAAGTTCATCACCTTGTAATATATAATATCGTGGGTTTTAATTATCAATTAAAAATACGATTTTTTTACTCATTTAGATGCAATTGTTATTTCTTTTAGTTTGATATTAATACCTGATTGTATAAATTTTATTGGAATAGTTGCCAATAAATACTAAAATTGCATCAATTTTAAACGAGAATGAATTTTCTTAAGGAGCCATAATAATTTTATTGATGATATTATAAGCCTATTATGACAAACAATGATAATGCAAAGCCTGGTTTTATAAGCAGAATGCTTTCTGCTATTGAGAGAGTGGGTAACAAACTGCCACATCCTGCTACACTGTTTGCAATTTTTGCGGGCGGGACAATTTTATTATCCGCTATAGTCAGTGCGTTTGATGTTTCGGTCGTGCATCCTGGCACAGGAGAGGAGATCGAGCCATTCAGCCTTCTGTCTGTGAGTGGATTACACATGATACTGACAAGAATGGTAGTAAATTTCACTTCTTTTGCTCCTTTAGGAACAGTGCTGGTAGCATTACTGGGAATAGGAGTGATGGAATCAAGCGGTTTTATGTCCACAGCACTAAGAAAGCTTGTTTTATCTGCTCCCAGGCATCTTCTTACTTTTGCAATTGTTTTTGCCGGCATACTGTCTAACACAGCCAGTGAAGTAGGTTATGTGGTGCTGGTGCCCCTTGGTGCCATGATCTTTTTGGCGGTGGGCAGAAATCCTCTTGCAGGCCTTGCTGCTGCATTCGCCGGAGTTTCCGGTGGTTATAGTGCAAATTTGCTTTTGGGGACTATTGATCCTCTCCTTGCCGGATTGTCTGAAGAAGCTGCCCATATTTTAGATTCCAGTATTGAGGTAAATCCTGCATCAAATTACTATTTTATGTTTGTATCGACCTTTTTTATTGCTGTTGTTGGAACATGGGTAACTGAAAAAATTGTGATTCCAAGGCTGGGACCATATCAGGGTGATGCAAAACCTGAAGAATTACATGATATTACCACAGATGAAAAACGTGGTTTGAAATACGCAGCTAATACTTTTTACATTATTGTATTTATTTTGTTGTGGGCTACTATGCCTGTCAACGGAGGGATATGGGATCATGTTCCAGGAAGTGGATTTTTACGTGATCCCGAAACCGGCGATCTTCTCCGTTCTCCCTTCATGTCGGGTATTGTGGCCATGATATTTGTTATTGCTGCGGTTATTGGTGTTGCATACGGCATAGGGGCAAAAACTCTCAGGAGTAATGCCGATGTTATAAACGGGATGGGCAAATCTATGTCTACTCTCGGCACCTATATAGTGCTGGTATTTTTTGCCGCCCAGTTTGTTGCCTATTTTAACTGGACGAATCTTGGACTTATTTTTGCAATAAAGGGGGCTGAAGGTATCAGCGCAGTGGGTATGGGAAGGATACCCCTGATGATCAGCCTGGTTTTGATTTCCGCAGTGATTAATCTGGTGATAGGAAGTGCATCGGCAAAATGGGCTATAATGGCACCAGTGTTTATTCCTATGTTTATGTTGCTTGGTTATTCTCCTGAGTTTACTCAAATGGCCTACCGTATTGGCGATAGTGTTACGAATATTATTTCACCTATGATGTCCTACTTTGCATTGATAGTTGCCTTTATGGAAAAGTATGATAAACGTGCCGGGATTGGCACCATTATAGCAACCATGTTGCCTTATTCTGTCGCATTTTTGTTGTTCTGGGTTACCCTTATGATAATCTGGATTATTCTGGGATTACCTATCGGTCCCGGTGCACAACTATTTTACACGATATAGGAGTTGTTTATTTCTGTGCTGTTTAACCTGCTTTTTTAAGCTCATCCTTTCCAATTTGAGGTATTCCCGGAAATCTCATTTTTTATGGGTGCTAATGCTTATGTAACCTTATCATGTCATTTTATTGGAAATTTGAAAACTTTAATTTTTTATTTCATCGACCGGAAATATTACAAACATATTATTAACACAATTCCACCTTCACTAAGTTTCATTATATAAGGTGAATATTCCATATTTTCCTTGTTTTTGTATTCTTTTGAAAAATTAACCTGCAAAAAACTCTTGTCACGTTTCTTAATTAATTGCACCTTTAAATAGAGGGTTGTATAAACCCTGCTATAGGTTCCTGATGGCATCACCATAAAACTGGATGGTAAAGTTATTCCGTTTCCGGAGTATTCAGGTTTAAAATTGCATCAAAAACAATGCATTATGTATAATAAATTATGGAGTCTCTTTCATAAATCTGTTTGTCTGCTGAATTTTTATACTAGAAGAAACATACAATATTTCCGTGCAACCGGCTTCAGGTTTGAAGATTATGTAATAAGTATTTTTTCAAGGGAGGAACTTGAAAAAGCAAATTATATTTTGATAGGCTTTCCTGCTTCCAGCCCCACCGGATATTCAGAACCGTTGAAAATTAGTGTTAAAGAACTCCTAAGTAATCTTACATGGAGAAGTTACGACAATTTGTCGGTTATGATGGCACTGCCGGTTTTGCATAGTGATTTCGGGTTGATTCCTCCGTTGAAGTATACAAAAAAGACAAGAGAAGATATAGGAGCGCCTGTTGCAGTAATATCATGTAGCAGACAGGTCGATCAGCTATACATAAAAACCGGCATGGTCTCTTCATACCTGAAGATTGGTGGAGAGGAATTCATTTTTGCTGAAGCATCTTTTGAGCAGGGTAATTCCGGGTCTCCTCTTATCAGTGTCGAGTCTGGAAGAGTTATCGGAGTTATGACCGATTGCATTTTATTGCCTGTCCATAATTATAAAAACCTTAAAAAAATTATTGAATCCAATCTAATGTTGCTGAACAATGAGGACGGCTTGTTGTTTGGTAACGGAAATTTAGATCCTGCACAGGTTCTGGCAGTTAATCAGCATATGATAAAAAAACTAGCTAAAGAGATATATCTTACTTCCCAAAGGAATTTCAGTTTAGCCGTTCCTGTTGAAACGGTTGCCAGAAATATCAGGCATATCGAACACAAAAAGCAAATAACAGTATC
>CAZFOO010000028.1:0-40302 GCA_964520585.1 uncultured Bacteroidales bacterium | reverse complement strand
ATAAAAATCTCTTTCTTTAATATTAAGATAGAGAAATTTAGAAATCGAGATTATATGGAAGTACAAGAGAATAAACATAACAAAAAATTCATTGAATGCAAATATGGCTATTTAATATAAAACAAAAAATGCTTTTTAACAGTCCGTCCACGATCCCCCCTTATTTAACTTAACCATTATCTTTCCACAGGAAAATATTTTACCAATGACAAACCTGTTTAATTGACAAAACACAGAAGCAGGGTCAGAAATATTATCTATGGTTTTTGCAATATCTTGAATATTTTAGACTCGCTGGTAGTTCCATGTGCAAGTGTAAGGGCCGATTCGATCAGGGCCAGATGGGAATATGCCTGGGGGAAATTTCCCAGCAACCTGTGGGAACCAAAAGCAATATCCTCACTAAAAAGTCCCACATGATTACTGTAGGAAAGCAGCCGTTCGAACATCTCTTCGGCCTCTTCTTTCCTGCCAATACGGCACAAACTGGTTATAAGCCAGAAATTGCATATTGTGAATGACGAAGATGGCAAACCGAAATCATCCTGATTCTTGTAACGGTACATTAAACCATCATTGAGCAATTCCCTTTTTGTGGCTTCCACCGTGCCTGTAAACCTGGGGTCATTTGCTTCAAGAAATCCGTATGACTCCATCAACAGATTAGCAGCATCCATATCATCACTGCCATAATACTGCGTAAAGGCATTAAGCTTACTATTCCATGCCTTCTCACAAATATCCTTGCTTATTATATCTTTCAGCCTTGTCCATTCTCTTACATAGTATCCCATTCTCAGTATTCTGGCTATTTTTACGGCTCTGTCCACAGCAACCCAGCAAAGTAGCTTTGAGAAGGTAAAATGCCTTCCATCGGCACGTATTTCCCATATTCCCTTGTCAGGTTTTTCCCAATTTGCCTCGACGGATTTCACTATGCTTCTTACTATTGTCCACAATTCTTCAGCGTTTTCAGTAGACACCTGATAATATTTCATATCCTGGTAAATCACATCCATCAACACTCCATAAATATCGTGCTGTTTCTGTTTATAAGCGGCATTGCCTATCCTGACCGGTGAAGAACCTTCATAACCCTCGAGATGATCCAGGGTATATTCTGTCAGTTCCTTCTCACCCCTTATACCATACATGATCTGTATCCTTTCATCCTTGGCAGGCGTGACACCAATAATAAAACGAAGAAAACCCAGGGCTTCATTGGTATGGGCGATCCGGTTAAATATTCGTACAGTCATCGCGGCATCTCTGATCCAGCAAAACCGGTAATCCCAGTTTCTTACTTCTCCGATGGCTTCGGGAATGGAGGTGGTAATTGCAGCTAGAACTGCTCCTGTTTTCTGGTAAGTAAGTAATTTCAGGATCAGTGCGCTTCTGGTGACCTCTTCATCGTATTTATTGAGCCTTATTGTTTTTTCAGACCAGTTTAACCAGTATACCTTTGTCCTTTCATATTTCAGGTAAATCCGGTTAATATCCTGTTTACGGATTTTCTGGTTATATGACAGAAGAAAAAAGGCATCTTCTGCAAGGGTTATCTTCTTACCTTCAACAACCTTTTTCTTATTAAGGTCAGTATACAGGTAAACAGATTCATATTTACCTTCGGTGCTGGTACTCTTGATATAATCATCGTGAACATTAGTCACCGTCTCTCCAAGGGCATAATTTAGCCTGGGATCATAAACAACCCTGAAATGGGGGCTCCCAGACACATGAACAATATACCTGATAATATCAGGTGGAGCATAATAATTTCCTTCTTCAAGCTGGTACCTTGGCATAAAATCCAGAACTTCAAAGGCATTCTCACCCTTTTCATAAGTGGTAACCAAAATATTGGTCCGCGAATAATACCTTTGCTTTATTGTGTATTCAGGGTCACAATTGATACCAAAGGTACCGCCTATGTTTTTATCTAGTATCCTGGCAAACACTGATGAGGAATTAAATTCCGGAAGACAGCACCAGTCCATCCACCCTTTTTTTGAAATAAGCGCTGCGCTCATACAATTCCCTATCACACCGTAATCAAGGTTTTTCATACTAATATAACTTTAATTGCGATTATATGTTACTTAGATTGAGAGAGAATGATTTACTTATAAATTATCCTTGTTCCGGTTTATGCAATCGTTATTCCAATTCCCTCAAAAAAAAATTATATATTGATAATAATGTAAAAATAACAATTACATGAATTTATTTTAATTTAAACTACAGGATAAAAAAATCAGGCTCTTCTGCCCTTCGTGATGAACCTGAATAAACTAATATAAAATTTTTTTTAACAAAATGGACAATTTGTTTGTTTATTTAATGTACAAAGAATAATTAATGTATACGCATAACTTGCGCTGGTAATGCTTGGTTTTACGGTATTTAATCTTTATTTTTAGATTAAATAGTGATTTTATATGATCGCTTGATCAAAGTAGTCATAAATTCTAGGCTTTTACTTGCATTTCCTGTTAGAATAAAAAAATTTTTGGGGTGCCAAATCACGACCAGCACTCTGAAATATTTTTGTATTTTATAATCATCGAAATCCCAAATTGGTAATTTAATTATATGAAGGAAACAGAAGGAAGAAAAAGGGTAATTATAGAAAATGTAAACCCGGAAATTGATTGCGGCAATTTTCCTGTAAGAAGAGTAACTGGTGAAAAAGTTCAGGTGAGTGCAGATATTTTCGCAGATGGTCATAATGAGATAAAAACGGTGCTGCTGCAACGGAAAAAAGGAAAGCATACCTGGGAAGAGATTCCCATGACATTTATATCCAATGACCATTGGGAAGCTGAGTTCAAGGTTAATGAAACAGGATGGTATGAATATACTCTTCAGGGATGGGTTGACCATTTTGCATCGTGGCAGAAGAGTATAAAAGCCAAATATGAGGCTAACCAGGATGTCAGTGTAGAATTGCAGATTGGCAGACTGATGATGGAGAAAGCCCGTAAACCGGCAATCCCCACTCATAAAATAAAACTTGACCAATGGATAGCTTTTATAAATGATGTTAAAAATAATCCTGCCGCAGCGGTGGCACTGGTGCTAAGCGATGAGGTGAGTGAGGTAATGTACAGGTGCACCGACAGAAAGGATGCTGCCACATATGAAAAAACACTCCTTGTCGAGGTTGAAAGAAAAAGATCGCTTTTCAGCAGCTGGTACGAAATATTTCCCCGTTCCACCTCAGCAGTACCAGGCAAGCATGGCACCTTCAAAGATGTTGAAAACGTGATTCCCCTGGTGTCAGAGATGGGATTTGATATACTTTATTTCCCGCCAATTCACCCTATAGGAAAATCTTTCAGGAAAGGAAAAGACAACTCGCCGACTGCAGAACCAGGTGAGCCGGGTTCTCCCTGGGCAATAGGCAGTGATGAAGGCGGGCACAAGGCAATACATAGCGGACTCGGAACACTTGATGATTTCAGGAGTGTAGTAAAGAAAGCTGCAGAATATAATATAGAAATAGCGCTGGATTTGGCATACCAGTGTTCACCGGATCATCCTTATGTAAATGAACATCCCGAGTGGTTTACATGGAGGCCGGATGGAACCGTGCAATATGCGGAAAACCCGCCAAAAAAATACCAGGATGTTCTGGCCATGAATTTTGAAAACGATGACTGGCAGAATATGTGGGTGGAATTAAAAAGCATAGTGGACTATTGGATAGAGCAGGGAGTTCTTGTTTTCCGTGTCGATAATCCTCATACCAAGTCATTCAGGTTTTGGGAATGGATGATACGCGAAATCAAAAAAGAACACCCGGATGTGATTTTTCTAGCTGAGGCATTTACAAGGAATAAAGTCATGGACAGATTGGGAAAGATCGGATTTACCCAGTCCTACACATATTTTACCTGGAGAAACAGCAGGGATGAATTTGTTCAGTATCTTCATGAACTTACCAGAACGCAGAGAAGAGAATATTTCAAACCCAACTTCTGGCCTAATACTCCTGATATCTTACCCGAATCCCTTCAGTATAAAAATGAAGCGGCATTTATAGCAAGACTGGTAATGGCCGCTACCTTATCTTCCAGTTACGGAATATACGGACCGGTATTTGAGCTTGGCCAAAATGTACCCCATCCACTGCGGGAAGAATATATTAACAATGAAAAATATGAGATAAAATATTATGACTGGCAAAACATGAACCGCATTAGAAAGCTCATGGCTGTGATAAACCGGATCAGGAAAGAAAATGCGGCGTTACAAACTACATGGAATATATATTTTGCCGAAACGCAAAACGACCAGCTGCTTTGTTACGGAAAAACAGATGATGATAAGAATAATAAAATCTTTGTCGCGGTAAACCTGGATTCCGATCATACTCAGGGAAGCTGGATCAAAATCCCCCTAAACGAAATGGGAATACCGGCAGGCAGGGATTATCACGTATATGATCAGCTCACAGGTCACCATTTCACCTGGCACGGAGAGTGGAATTACGTAGAACTGAACCCATACGTATTACCTGCACATATATTTAAAATTGAACTTTAATTAATTTATAAAAACCCGTTAGCGGATATTCCTGAATTATGGGAAAAAAAGAAACTGAATTAGATGAAAAATTGCACTGGTATAAGGATGCAATTATTTATGAGTTACATATTAAAGCCTTCCACGACAGCAATGCCGATGGTATAGGAGATTTTCAGGGACTGATGTCAAAGCTGGACTATCTGGAAAATCTTGGTGTTACTGCAATCTGGCTGCTGCCATTTTATCCCTCACCACTTCGCGATGATGGATATGATATTTCCGATTACTATAGCATAAATCCATCATACGGCAATATTCGATCTTTTAAAAGGTTTCTGAAAGAAGCACATAAAAGAAATTTAAAAGTAATAACCGAGTTGGTTATAAACCATACTTCAGATCAGCATCCCTGGTTCCAGCGGGCCCGCAAATCGAAACCCGGCTCAGCGTATCGCAATTATTATGTCTGGAGCGACGACCCCGGCAAATATAAAGATGCAAGGATAATATTCAGTGATTTTGAAAAATCCAACTGGACCTGGGATAATGTGGCCAATCAGTACTACTGGCACAGGTTTTATTCCCATCAGCCTGATCTTAATTTCGACAACCCACAGGTCCAAAAAGAAATTTTAAAAATACTGGATTATTGGTTTGATATGGGGGTAGATGGTTTCCGCCTGGATGCCGTTCCGTACCTTTTTGAACGGGAGCAGACAAACTGTGAGAATCTTCCCGAAACTCATGCCTTCCTGAAAAAATTGAGGAAACACGTTGATTCCAAATATGTGGGAAAACTGCTACTGGCGGAAGCCAACATGTGGCCTGAGGATTCCGCCGCATATTTCGGAGATGGTGATGAATGCCATATGAATTACCACTTCCCGATTATGCCCCGTATGTTCATGGCATTGAAAATGGAGGACAGGTATCCACTTATCGATATTTTCGACCAGACACCCGATATTCCTGAGACCTGCCAGTGGGCAATGTTCCTGAGAAACCACGACGAGCTCACCCTGGAAATGGTTACTGATGAAGAACGGGATTATATGTACAAGGTTTATACTAAAGATCCAAAAGCAAAAATAAACCTGGGCATCAGACACAGGCTGGCACCTCTTTTAGACAATAACCGGCGAAAAATAGAATTGATGAACTATCTTCTGTTTTCACTGTCCGGCACCCCGGTCCTTTATTATGGTGATGAGATAGGTATGGGTGACAATTATTATCTGGGCGACCGCGACGGCGTTAGAACTCCAATGCAGTGGAGCGCCGACCGGAATGCAGGCTTTTCTGAGGCTAACCCACAGAAACTTTATCTCCCCGTGATTCTTGATCCTGAATATCAGTATGAAGCAGTGAATGTGGAAACCCAGCAAAATAATTCTTCATCCCTGTTTTGGTGGACTAAGCGTGTTATCGGCATGAGAAAGCAATACAAGGCATTCAGCCGTGGCGATATAAAATTCTTATCTCCTTCAAATTCGAAGGTCCTGGCTTTCCTGAGAATATATGCGGATGAAATCATCCTGGTCATTGCCAATCTCTCCAGGTACAGCCAGGCAACAGAACTTGACCTTCAGGATTATAAGGATCATATTCCAACAGAGGTTTTTTCAAACAACAAATTTCCCACTATTAAGGAAAACTCTTATCTTATTACACTGGGACCTTTCGGTTATTATTGGTTTTCACTGGAAAAACCAGCTGAACGGCAATCCAGAATAGACGATACTTATGTCTCTAAAATGAAAGTGGCAAAGTATGAAGAGTTGTTTAAACCAGCCAATGCCAAAGTACTGATCAATAAACTAATTCGTAATTATATAAAGACCTGCAGATGGTTCGGAGGTAAAGCCAGACTGATACGTGATATAAAAATTTCTGAGGCCATCCATTTTTCTTTTAACCAGGAAAGTTTTTCATGGCTGATCATTGAGGTTGTTTATATTGAAGGCTTACCAGAGTTTTATCAGCTACCAATAAGCTTTGCAACCAAAGAATCGGAATCGGAGCTAAGGGAATCCAACTCCCAGTCCCTCATAGCTCCGGTGACTATCGGAGAAACTCAGGGAGTATTGTATGATGCTGTATATAGCAGACTATTCAGAGAAGCCATATACGAATACATGGTTAAGAATAAAAAGATAAAGTATAAGAACAGCGAGCTGGCATTTTATGTCAACAGAGATTTTAAGAAAGCTGAAAAAGAGGAAAAAGAGGAAAAAGAGGAAAAAGAAGAAAGGGAATTTCATTCAAAAGTATTGAGCGCAGAACAAAGTAATACCTCAATAATTTTTAACAGGAAATATTTCTTTAAGCTTTACAGGAAACTTGACCGGATTATCAATCCTGACGTGGAAATATTGCGTTTTTTATCCGAAAAAGCTAATTTTAATAATGTTCCACGATACATGGGGGGAATTGAACACCGCGACACCGGCTCTCCTTCAATGATGATTGGTATGATGCAGGAAATGGTCGACAATCAGGGCGATGCCTGGGATTACACGAGAGACGAACTTTCCCGGTATTTTGAAAGGATCCTCTCATATCCCGACTTCAGTAATGTACCTCAGCTGAAAGGTGACCTGATGAACCCGGCATCTTTTAATGACCTTGAAGATAATATTAAAGAACTCCTGGGTGTAACTCTTTTCGAAAGAATTGGCCTTCTTGGTCAGCGTACGGCAGAGATGCATCAGGCATTGGCATCAAACCGCAGTGATCCCGATTTTGAACCGGAAGCCTTTTCCCTTCATTATCAGAGATCCCTGTATTCATCCCTCAGGTCTCTCACCAGAAATTCATACCAGTCCCTTGAAGATAACATAAAAAATATACCCGGTTCAATAAAAGAAGACGCAACGGATATCCTCAAAATGAAGAATGATATCCTCCAACGGATGCGCAGAATCCATTCGAAAAAATTGAATTCGATAAAAATCAGAAATCATGGCGATTATCATCTCGGACAGGTATTGTTTACAGGAAAAGACTTCATCATCATAGATTTCGAAGGTGAACCTGCACGATCATTCAGCGAAAGAAGACTAAAAAGGTCTCCTCTGCGTGATGTGGCGGGCATGCTCAGGTCTCTTCACTATGCAGCATATAATGCACTTTTCAAGCTTATTTCGGTAAGAAAAGAGGACAATGACATACTTGAAAAGTGGACTGAACTCTGGTATCACTATTCGAGCAGCATCTTTATCAAGACTTATAACGAAACTCTCGGAAAAACCAATCTGATACCGGATAACCAGGAAGATCTGAAAACCATGCTCGACACCTACATTTTGGAAAAAGCTGTATATGAACTGAATTATGAACTTAATAACAGACCGGATTGGGTAATTATACCAATCAAAGGAATAAAATCAATAATGAGGCCTGAAAAATAAATTGCTAACTATACTTTATACGAATGAAAAAGAGAACCGAAAAACCAGAAAATATAGAGAAAATCGAAAATACTGAACCCGCAAAAAAGGCTGGAAAGTCATCTTCTGCAAAAAAATCTCCTGGCAGACCACGAAAAAAACCTGCACCCTTGTCAGGTGACGAAGCTAAGCCTGTGAAGAAAGGCGCAGCTAAACCGGCGGAAAAAGGTGCAACCAAACCAACTCGGAAAATTGCGGCCAAACCTGTTGAAAAAACCGAAGCCGGGAAAAAACGCAGTGAAGATATTCGGGATAGAGAAACTGTTATTAGATATTCGCTTATGAGCGATTTTGATATTCATCTATTCCGGGAGGGGAGGCATTTTAAGCTGTATCAAAAGCTTGGCAGTCATCCCATGGAGGTAAACGGCCACCGGGGGACCTTTTTTGGCGTATGGGCTCCCAATGCAAGAAAGGTAAGCGTTATCGGAAACTTCAACGGCTGGAACACCGGATCACATAACCTGTATGTCCGGGAAGACGGATCGGGCATCTGGGAGGGTTTCATACCCGGTCCCGGACATGGGGAGGTTTATAAATATCATATTGAATCGAACCATAATAATTACCAGGTGGAAAAAGGCGATCCCTATGCTTTTATGTGGGAAGAACCACCACGGACAGCTTCAGTGATCTGGGATAATACCTATGCGTGGACAGACAAGGAGTGGAGGAAAAAAAGAAAAGAGTTGGTTAATAAGCCTCAACCGGTTTCTGTATATGAACTGCATATGGGTTCGTGGCGCAGAAATCCGGAGGAAGGAAACAGGTATCTGACCTACAAGGAACTGGCAGCTCAGTTGCCTCAGTATCTTAATGAGATGGGCTTTACCCATGTTGAATTTATGCCGGTCATGGAACATCCATTCTATGGATCATGGGGATACCAGGTAACAGGCTATTTTGCCCCTTCCAGCCGTTATGGTTCCCCTCAGGATTTTATGTTCCTGGTGAATGAATTGCACAGGGAAGGAATTGGGGTTATCCTGGACTGGGTACCATCACATTTCCCATCAGACCAGCATGGACTTTCATATTACGACGGGACCCATCTTTACGAACATCAGGATATCAAAGAAGGTTTCCATCCCGACTGGCAGAGTTATATCTTTAACTACGGAAGAAACGAAGTGCGTTGCTTCCTGATAAGCAATGCGATATTCTGGCTCGACATTTATCATGCAGATGGTTTGAGAGTAGATGCCGTGGCTTCAATGCTTTATCGTGACTATTCCAGAAAAGAGGGTGAATGGATCCCCAATCAATTTGGCGGAAGGGAAAACCTCGAAGCCATAAGCCTGCTTAAACAGTTTAATGAGGCTACACATGAAGAATTCCCCGATATTCATAATATAGCCGAGGAATCAACCGCCTGGCCCATGGTATCCAGGCCAACCTATGTCGGGGGACTGGGTTTTGATATGAAATGGATGATGGGTTGGATGCATGATTCCCTGAGCTATTTTTCAAAGGAATCCATTCACAGGAAATATCATCAGAACGAAATTACCTTCAGTATCGTTTACAGCTTTACCGAGAATTATATGCTTCCGCTGTCACATGACGAGGTAGTGCATGGTAAAAACTCCTTGCTTGGAAAGATGCCGGGAGACGAATGGCAAAAATTTGCTAACCTCAGAATGCTTTACAGCTACATGTTTGCGCATCCCGGGAGCAAACTACTTTTTATGGGCTCTGAATTCGGCCAAATATCGGAATGGGCACACGAAAGAAGCCTGGACTGGCATTTGCTTGATCAGGGTTACCATCAGGGGATCAAAAGAACGATACAAAAGCTGAATACACTATACAGGGAAGAGAAAGCATTATATGAATTACAATATGAACCCGAAGGCTTTGAATGGATAGACATCAATGATTCAGTTAATAGCGTGATCAGTTTTATCCGGCGCAACAAGGAAGATGAAAGCACAATAATTGTTGTCTGTAATTTCACACCTGTGCCCAGGAATGATTATAATATCGGATCTCCACATGGCGGTAAATGGACTGAAATATTCAATAGCGATGAAGAAGAGTTTGGAGGAAGCAACCTTAAAAATTCTTCACAGATTAATGCCCTGGTGCAACCCTCGCACGGGAAGCCATATTCGTTATCTCTTACTTTACCTCCGTTGGGAGTTATCTTTTTGAAACACGAAAAATTGCCATAACTGACTTTAATGGCCTTATCAGGAATTTCTTAATAATCTGCATAAGCAGATTTAATAACCTGACTATTAATCCCCCGGAAGGCAACCTTTAAGCAGATGCCGGTTGGGGAAGTGATCCTGCGCAGTACGGATAAAATCCAGTAATTTTTTTCCGCAAAATACGTTTATTAAATTGACTCTCAACTTTTACCTAATGGATGCTCATCCCTCTCTTTTACCTTCGTCGGCCGAATTTATTAAAACTAAGGTTGTCGACAATAAAGAAATTGCAAAAGACGTTTTTTTGATCAGTCTTGAGCGACATTTTGATTTCATTCCGGGCCAGGTAGCAGGAATTCATTTTGAACCTTCAAACAATGCCAGACTATACAGTATTGCAAGTGGCATAAATGATCCTTATCTGAAAATAATATTCGATGTCAAACAGGATGGATTTTTAACACCTGTCCTAGCAAAAAGCAAAAAAGGAGACAATCTTTTTGTTACAACTCCTTTTGGATGGTTTACATGTGACCGGAATTCAGCCTGGTGGATTGCTTCAGGTACGGGAATTGCACCTTTTGCGTCAATGTTTTATTCCGGACTGGGCGAGAACAAGACCCTGATACATGGAGGAAGGACTTCCAGTTCATTTTTCTTCCAAAAAGATTTTAAGGCCGGATTAGAAGGCAAGTATTATCGTTGCTGCTCAAAGGAAAGAAATGAAGAGTTTTATTACGGGCGACTTACGGACTGGCTTAAAGAAAAGGAGAGTCTGCCGGTAAATGAAACCTATTATCTTTGTGGCAGAGCCGAAATGATTATTGAAGTGCGTGATATTTTGATCAGTAGAAATATTCCTTATAAAAACATACTTTCGGAAATATATTTCTGAAAAGCAAATAAACTGTAAATGAACAAAGAACCCTTATTTGGCAAAACTCTTGATGAACTAAAAACCATTGCCGGTCAATTGAGCATTCCTTCATTTTCTGCCCGGCAGATATCGGAATGGCTGTATAAAAAGAATATATCGTCTATTGACGAAATGACCAATTTATCTTTGAGTACAAGAAAACTTTTGTCAGAAAAATATGAAACCGGACTCACAGCTTACAGCAAGGTGATAGAATCAATAGATGGAACAAAAAAATATCTATTCCCCACCCTGCAGGGAAAATATGTTGAAGCAGCATATATTCCAGAAAGTAAACGCAATACCCTGTGCCTTTCAACCCAGGTTGGTTGTAAGATGGGGTGTCTCTTTTGCATGACAGGCAAACAGGGATTTCAGGGAAATCTCACTGCCGGCGAAATTCTTAATCAGCTAAGATCAATACCTGAACTGGAGAAAGTAACAAACCTGGTCTACATGGGAATGGGCGAACCGTTTGACAACCGTGAGGAATTAATGAAAAGCCTTGAAATACTGACTTCCGAATATGGATTCGGAATGAGTCCGCGACGCATTACGGTATCAACAATAGGACTTATACCTGGAATGAGGGATTTCATAAATAAAAGTAATTGTCATCTTGCCATTAGTCTGCACTCTCCTTTTGAAGAAGAACGCAGGCATTTGATGCCCGTTGAGAGTGTTTATTCGCTGACCCAGGTTATTGAGGAATTAAAATCATATGATTTTGGCAGGCAAAGAAGAATATCTTTTGAATATATAATGTTCAGGGATATGAATGATACTCCAAGACATGCACGGGAACTGGTAAAATTGCTCAGCGGAATCCGCTGCAGGATCAATCTGATACGTTTTCATCCTGTTCCTGGTGTTCCCTTAAAAACCTCAGACAGCTTAAAAATGGAACAGTTCAAGGAATCCCTTAATAAAAAAGGCATCTTCACATCCATCAGGCAATCCAGGGGAGAAGATATCTTTGCCGCATGCGGGATGTTGTCAACAAAAGAACTTTTAAAAGAAAACAGCCGTGACAGTTAAATGAACATGGGTATTGAGATAAAAGTAAAAAGGACCTTCACCACCAATTTTCTGTGAAAAGGTCCTTTTTAAACTACCTTAATAAAAGAGACCGGTAATTATAACCGGTTATATAGGGAATTTGAATCAGTACATCCGGTTAATCAACTCACCAAACGAGTTTCTCTGCTTTACTCTGAATTTAAGCTCCTCTCCCCCCTTGAGTATCACATTTAACCCATGGGGTGACAAAAATCCTGTATTGAAAAAGTGTACTTCCCTGATCTCTGCCGGACATATTTCCAGATTATATTTCTCCGCATGACCATTCAGGCATTTGAAGTATATCCTTTGATTGGTAACTATAAATTTACCTCCCACTTTTGAACCGTTTTCCAGCCTGTCGGAATCACCTGCTTTAACTACTACTTCATTAGGCTTTAAATCTACTTGCATGATCTTGACTTTTTAGGTTTAGTAATCTTAAATAATTATAATCAGATTTTGTGCCAATTGCATCATAGTGCTCATTTGCTGCAAATTATCATTTGATATGAAATCATAAAAGTGTACGGATGAGTTACAGTACCGTCCGTTATTGTACACTTTTTATAATATAAGACTACAAAAACCCGGGAATGTTACAGATTTAAGCTAATTATTTCATAAATATTTACATCATTATGAAATACAGAGTCATTCACAACATGTCGTCATAATGAATATGATCGGAATCGGTATCCCGACTCCGATCAGAATCCCGGCCAGAATACCTTCCGGGGAATTTTTTGAAAAAGTGATGAAATATCTCACTAAATAACCTTTCAGAGTCATCCTGAAATAAATGACTACTAAAGGATCTCTCAAAAACCGGTGATTCGCTTTTTATTCCCCTCTTGTGCCTCCGGTAAATCCTGTCATACTCTTCACGTCTGACGGGATCGCTTAATATATCATAAGCTTCTTTTATCTCAATGAAAGGCGCTGTATCGTAAGCACTGTGAGGGTGTTTATCAGGATGAGATTCCCCGGCCATCTTCCTGAAGGCATTTTTAATTTCCGTTATATCTGATTCAGGATCTATACCAAGTATGTTGTAATAATCTTTGAATTCCATAATATTAAAGTTTCAAAGAATCAACACTAGATTATGTAAAGATATTACAAACAAATCATTTCATTTATGATGCAAATTATCGTTAGCAGCTGTAAAAGTTAATCCCGTCTGGCCATGAATATCCATATATAATAAAGCAGCATTGCCAGTGAAGACAAAGCAGCAACAACATAGGTATATGCAGCCCATTTAAGAGCATCCTGTGCCTGTTGATGAGTGGCTCTGTCAGTAATGTTGGTGTGGTTAAGCCATGCAAGAGCTCTCTGACTAGCATTCACTTCGACAGGTAAGGTTATAAAACTGAACAAGGTAGTCATGCCAAACAACACAATGCCTGTAAATAAAATTCCGGGAAATGATTCAACCATTATGATGCCAGCAAGCAATATCCACTGCACATACTTTGATGCAACACTTACTACAGGGACAAGTGCCGATCTCATCTTCAAAAATGAATAAGCCTGGGCATGCTGCACTGCGTGCCCACATTCATGAGCGGCAACTGCAGCAGCAGCAACACTATTTCCTGAATATACATCACGGCTCAGGTTTACCGTTTTGTGCCCAGGATGATAATGGTCGGTAAGTTCACCGGATACAGATACAACTCTAACATCGGTAATACCATTGTCGTGGAGCATTTTCTCTGCAATATCTTTACCTGTAATACCATAATTGACGGGAATTTTTGAATACTTCCGGAACCTTGACTTCAACTGATTACTTACAAGCCAGCTTATAAGCATGAAAAAAATAAATATTATCCAGATTGGGGCCATTTCATTTCAATTTTAAAGGTTAATTTGTGATCTATAAACAAACTTTTTTTTGATTAGTTTATTTTGTGTACATCAAAATATTTACCAAAACCTTTTTTGGCGGTTTACACCGCCATTTTGTCGGTCCATGGAAATAAATAACTATTTACATCTTTTGTTTGGATAATATAGTTTCCATTTCAACAAAATTAAAAATAATTGCTGAAACCGGACTTTCTTCCAAAGGAGTTGATTATAAACATAATTCTCTATCCTTGCCGCCAATTAATAAAAGTAAATAAAAACAGCCTTCCGTTAATAACCAGATCAGGGTAAAAACCATTGCATGAAAGGCCGGATTTGATATTTATGTCAAATGTTATATTATTATCGAAGGACTATTCCATAGGCCCCATAGATTAATAATCATACTGGCTAGATCTGTTTAAAGCATTACACAACAAATATTATCAGCAAACAGTTCATATAGCTGTTTTTTATTAATTATTTTATTTATATTTTGCAGGTTTCTGCAATTTAGTTTAATGTTTATGAAAGGGCTAACGGATTTAAACAGGGGAATGGGCAAGTATCCAACAGGTCAAAGTGACACCCGTCATAAGGAAATGATGGAAAGTCTGCGGTATGCCGGGATGATACAGGAGGCACTACTTCCCTGCCGGAAGCTGCTAAAAAGTTTGCTCAGTGAGTATTTCGTGTTATTTATGCCAAAATCAATAGTTAGTGGCGATTTTTACTGGGTAACCCAAAAGAACAGGCAGACATACATTGTGGCAGCAGATTGCACAGGCCATGGAATTCCAGGGGCCCTGATGAGTATCCTGGGTATTTCATTTTTAAATGAGATAGTCAGAACCAGTTATTCAGATACGGCAAACCGTATACTCAACAGGCTAAGAGAAAAAGTAATGGAAGCCCTGCATCAGACCGGCGATTTTGATGAGTCAAAGGATGGAATGGATCTTTCGCTTTGCATCATAAACGAAGATAAAACCAGTTTACAGTATGCCGGAGCTAATAATCCGGTTTATATAATAAGAGATGAAACCCTGCTGGAAATTAAACCTGATAAAATGCCGGTAGGAATTAATGCAATTTCGGAGGAACCTTTTACCTGTCACGACATTGAGATAGTAAAAAACGATATTATATATATGTTCTCTGACGGATTCGCCGATCAGTTCGGCGGCCCTGACGGAAAAAAGTTTAAATACAGGCCTTTAAAAAAGCTTTTAATCGACATTCACCAGGAAGAGATGAACAACCAGCATCATATACTTAAAGAAACTATTGTTAACTGGATGGGGGAAAACGAACAGGTAGATGATATACTGGTATTGGGTTTTAAAATTACCTAATTCAAAAAAAAATGCGCCTCTCAGAATTCAGAATAAAAAATTTTAGAAGTATTGTCGATTCAGGTTGGAAAAAACTTTCCTCCGACAATATTACCGCTCTTATAGGGCAGAATGAATCCGGGAAAACATCTGTACTGGAAGGTCTTTACAGCTTCTGGACTGGTATTATTTCCGAAGATGTTTTACGAAGCGACATGACTTTTCCAGAGATCTCATGTGCTTATACAACGAATCCGGACGAACCTTTCAAATTTATCGACCACTCACGCATGCCTGACGGTGTAATGCAGGCAATTAAAAAGAATAACAGTCTTGTCCTTAAAAGGATATGGCTGCCTGATATGGGCAGCAGGCTAATAATTTCAGGAGACGAGGTTTCCGGTATTTTTGATATAATTGATAAGGATGATCTTATCCTTAAGGAATCGACACTCATAAAAATAGATGCATTTAATCATGAATACGACCAGTTGCTTAAAGAAATAACCACTCATGAAAATACCCTGCTGGAGCTAAAAGAAGAACTGGAAAGAACAGTTAAAAGACAGACGGAACTTAAAAAACTGTTAAAACGACCGGTTGTCAAAGCAGAACAGGAAAAGTTCAGAAGAAGTGCAGAATCAGCGGAAATGGAAAGGGGAGAAATAAACGAGAAAATTCAACAAACTGAGATCCTGCTTGAGAATAAAAAGACCGAACTTACCGAAAAGGAAACTATAAGAAATTTTGCTAACAATTGTCTGGAAGTTCTGAAACAGCTGGAGTCTATTGAACCTGAATTGTATGATTCATACAGGGAGCTCATAGAGGTAGAGGAAAGCATAACCGGACTTACCGGCAAAAAAGAATTAAAGGCTGCCAGGCTTAAGTTATTTGAAACCAAGGAAAATTATATAGGACTAGGGCGCAAGATGGAGTCTTTAAGGGAAGCAACGGGCGTCAATTTAAGACTTGTTACCAGGCTGATTGAAGGAAGGGATCTTCATGAAGCTGAAAAAGAGGCCAGGGATGAATTTATTTCCCGAGATTCTTTTTATTCCAGGGAGGAGGCAGGTGATGTGTTTTTTGAACATATACCCCGTTACGAATTTTTTGAGGATTTCAGCAGCCTCCTGCCTAACCGTATTGATCTTAATGATATTTTTGAAAACAATAAAAAAGTTGAAGGTTATAAGGCCGTAAGGAATTTCCTCATGGTGGCCGGGCTTGATCCCCAGTTTTTCAGGCAAATCAATAACCGTATCCTGAAGCAAAAAATCGAGAATCTTAATAATGAGGTTACAGTCGATTTTCAGGAATACTGGAGGCAAAATGTAGGAAAAACCAATAAGATCAGGATAAATTTTGAACTTGAGCATTATGATACTTCACATCCCGAAAAAAAGGGTAAGCCTTACCTTGAATTCTGGATAAAGGATGAACATGAAAGGCTCTATCCTAAACAGAGAAGCAGGGGAGTAAGATGGTTTCTTTCTTTTTACCTTGAACTTAAGGCATTTGCCAAACAAAATGAGAATCTGAACAGAATCTTGCTGATTGATGAACCTGGACTAAGTCTGCATGCAAGGGCACAGGAAGATGTTCTTAAAGTATTTGAGGATATAAAGAGGACTATTCAAATTATTTACACTACACACTCACCTCACCTTATAGACCACAACAAATTATACAGGCTGCTTGCCATACAAAGATCCCGAGAGAACAGCGAGCACAGTGAAACTGTTATTTTTGATGCGACCCGGCTCCATTCGGCCACCTCAGATACTTTATCACCGGTCAGCGCACTTCTGGGCGTGGGAATGAACCACCAACAACCCGGTAATAAAAAAAACAATGTTGTGGTAGAAGATATCTGCAGCTTCTATTACCTTTCTGCTTTTTACAAACTGACCAGCGAGAAGACCAAACTTTATTTTTTACCCGCAAACGGTGCGGCAGGTGTTACGACAGTTGTCAATCTGCTTATCGGATGGGGTTTTGAATTCTCAGTATTGCTTTTTGATAATATTAACAACAAAAATATTTTTGATGAATTGCAAATACAACTAAAAGGATTTGATCATGATGATTCAAACTCCAGATTGGATCTGGTAAAAAATATCACAGCCCCGGAGGATATTTTCTCAGTCCTTGATTTTAAAAAATATGTTATAAAAAAACGGGTAGGAATAGCGGAAAGTAATTATGCTTACATATTGGACAATGATATTTCCCGTCCGGTTCTTGCTTCTGGCTTTGCACAGTCAGTGGCATCGGGAACCCTGTCACTTGATGATTTTGATGAAGAAACCCTTAATAATCTAGATAATATTTTTGATTCACTCAGCAAAAGAGCAAGGACCGGTTAATCCCCTGAAAAGGTTGAAGAAAAAAACTTAAAATATTTTTGATCCACCCAGCAAAAAAAAATCAGGATCTCGGATGAAACCGGATAATAGCATCACGAAGATATTCACTGTCCATGTGGGTATAAATCTCCGTTGTAATAATGGATTCATGTCCAAGCATCTCCTGTACTGCACGCAGGTCCGCTCCGCCCTCAATCAGATGAGTTGCAAAAGAGTGTCTGAAAGTATGCGGGCTGATTTTTTTCTTTACTCCGGCTTTACCCGCGTGTTGTCTGATTATGGTAAAGATCATGACCCTTCTAAGGCGTTTCCCCCTGCGGTTGAGAAAAAGAATATCCTCATGTCCTCTTACAACAGGTAATTTGTTCCGGTCAGGCAGATATAATTCGATCTCTTTGAGGGCACGTGATCCTACAGGTACAAGTCGCTGCTTTTCACCCTTTCCGGTAATCTTTATAAAACCTTCCCCGGGGTAAATATCATCCATACATAAATTTACCAGTTCAGATACCCGTAGTCCACCACTATACAATGTTTCTATAATGGCCTTATTTCTCTGTCCATGATCACTGCTCAGGTCTATCGCTGCCATTAAGGTATCTATCTCTTCAACAGATAGCACCTCGGGGAGCTTCCTTCCGGATTTTGGCATATCAAGCAAGGCCGAGGGATCCTGGTCAACAATATCGTTTAAAAGCAAAAATCTGAAAAAAGCCCTGACACCAGAAATTATTCTTGCCTGAGTTCTGGTATTCAGATAAAATCCATTGAGCCACTCAATAAAACCATGAAGATGTGAAGCATCTATCTCATTAGGTTGAGGCCGGGGTACAATGCCGGCAATATAAGATTCCAGTTTCATCAGGTCACTTACATAGGCATCAACAGAATTGGCGGAGAGGGATTTCTCCAGTTGAAGGTAAGCCCTGAATTCATCTATTGCAGTCTCCCATTGCATTGTTAGTATATTGCCGGTTCATCCTGATGCAAATATACAACCATTTTCTGTGTGTGAAAGCCTTATTATTGTACCTTTGCATATTATTCACCAAACAAGGAAGAACTCCGGTTATGATAGAAAAGAAGACAAAAATAGTTGCCACCATCTCGGACCGTAAGTGTGATATACCGTTCCTGACGGAACTTTATGAATCAGGCATGAACGTTGTAAGAATGAACACTGCCCACCAGAAAATAGAAGACTCAGTTAAAGTCATTAATAATGTCAGGCAGGTTTCTGACAGGATTGCGATCCTCATTGATACAAAAGGCCCTGAAATCAGGACAAATCCCACTGAGAAGGGACTTGATGTAAAAACCGGCGACACGGTATATGTGAAGGGTTCACCGGGAATAAAGTCCTACGATAACATGATTTGCCTCTCATACGAGGATGTCCATAAAGATATTATCGTTGGCAGCCGCCTTCTGATTGATGATGGAGATATAGAATTAATTGTCAGATCTATCCAGGAAGAGATACTGGTGTGTGAAGCAGGAAATCCGGGAATTATCCTGGGGAGAAAAAGCGTAAATATTCCGGGAATAGATGTCAATCTGCCTCCCTTATCAGAGAAAGACAAAGATTTCATCCATCTTGCCATAAATGAAGAGGTGGACTTCATAGCTCATTCATTTGTACGCAACAAAGAAGATGTTATTAAAATACAGGAGATACTGGACCAACATAACAGCAAAATCAAAATTATAGCTAAAATTGAAAACCAGTCGGGCGTCGACAACATAGATGAAATTCTCGATCATGCCTACGGGGTAATGGTCGCCCGGGGAGATCTGGCAATAGAAATACCTTATGAAAGAATACCGGGCATCCAGAAAATGCTTATTGACAAATGTATTGAAAGAAGAAAGCCGGTTATTATTGCAACCCAGATGCTTCACACCATGATAAACAATCCTCGCCCTACACGCGCCGAGGTAAGTGATATTGCAAATGCCATATACAGTCAGACCGATGCCATCATGCTGAGCGGGGAAACTGCCTACGGAGCTTATCCCGTTGAGTCGGTAAAAACCATGTCTTCAGTTGCCATGGAGGTTGAGAAAAGCAAAGAATCAATAAATGATATTCCGGTTGTAGTAATTAATAATGAAATTTCTGCCTTTCTTATAAAATCTGCCGTAAGAGCAGCGGTAAATATTTCAGCAAAAGCCATTCTTGCCGATTCCATGTCGGGCAGGACGATAAGAAGTCTTGCTGCTTACCGGGGCAACAGGATGATATGGGCAAAATGTTATGACAAGCGGGTGGTCAGGGAACTGGCTCTTTCCTATGGCGTAATTGCGCAGTTTATGGAGACCACTGAAAACTCCCATGAATTTGTGGTAAAGGCGGTAAATTCACTAATTGAAGAAGGGAAAATAGAAAAGGAAACACTTCTGGTTGTGATAGCAGGTAACTTTGGTCACAACACAGGGGCCTCATATATAGAGATCGGCACTGTCGAAAACCTGCTTGGTAAATGACAGGTAATTAACAATTAACCACTACGGAAGGTTTCTTAATTATAATGTACAAATTAATATCTCCGTTGCACAGACTCCGGAATCAGAACGGCAATAGTGTTAGCAGGATGAAACATGATAAGCCGCCTAATGAAGTAACGCAGAAACCTGAACAGAAAAATTGCTAAAATTAATTACTGTCAACATGCATGAAAAATGGAGTCTAAAAGGGAAAAAAGCTCTGGTCACGGGAGGAACTAAAGGTATCGGACTAGCCATAATAAAGGAATTCATGTCACTCGGCGCTGAAGTGTTCCTGGTGGCCAGAAACAAGGAGGAGATTGCTGAAGTAACCGGACCTCAATCCGCCAATGGTCGAATTGTCGGGATGGCTTGTGATATTAGTAAAAAGGTAGAAAGAGATAACTTATACAAGACTGTTTTTGAAAAATGGTCTTCGCTGGATATCCTGATCAACAACGTGGGAATGAACATCCGGAAAGCAACGATTGATTATTCCGAACAGGAGTTTGACTCAATCATTGATACAAACCTGCGGTCATCATGGGATCTTTGCCGAATATTCCATCCTCTTCTTTCCAGGTCACACCAGGGAAATATTGTCAACATAAGCTCTGTGGCAGGCCTGACAAGTATTCAAACCGGGGTTGTTTACGCAATGTCCAAATCCGCTATGAACCAGATGACAAAATACCTGGCAGCCGAATGGGCGGAGGATGGTATAAGGGTTAATTCTGTTGCTCCCTGGTATATAAATACCCCGTTGGCACAAGCTGTTCTTGGAAATATAACTTATAAAAATGAAGTTGTTGAACGTACACCTTTGAAAAGAACAGGCAACCCGGAAGAAGTTGCCTCAGCTGCAGCTTTCCTCTGCATGCCTGCCTCTTCTTATATAACTGGACAAATAATAAATGTTGACGGAGGATTTACCATTCACGGATTTTCACCACCAGGCCGGTCCTGATCCCGGATCACTCATGATTCATAAATCCCTGCTTTTTTATTACATCCAGTAATTCCCGGGAAAAAAGAACGTTATCCTGTTTCTTATACCGGTTATCTGTAAAAATCTGGGCAAGCGTTTCTTTTTGGTTTATCTCGATTAATTTTCTGGTCTCTTCAAGAGCTTCCTTATCTGCGTATATCCGGTCGATATCGGTGGTAGAATAGTCTTTATACTTCTCAAAATGCAACACTCCCTCCAGAGGCAGCCTGTCAGTTAGAGCAGGATCCTCATCAGGATAACCCATAACTATTGCAGCCACAGGCACCACTCCTTTTGGCATTTCCAGTATATCAATGATCTTTCTGGCATTATAAGTTGCAGTGCCCAGGTAACAGATACCAAGTCCCTTTTCTTCGGCAGCAAGGCAAACATTTTGTGATACAAGTAATGCATCAATGGCAGCCGTAAAAAAAGAGAGGAAATTATCATAACCGGGAACAGCATCCCGCTGTTTGCACCATTTGTTAAAACGGTTGAAATCGGCGCAAAAGGTGATATGAACAGGAGCATGCAAAACCATGTCCTGCTTGAAATGGCACTCCCAAAGCTTCTTCCGGAGTTCTTCGTCGCGGGTCACTACCATGCTGTAAACCTGCATATTGCCAGTGGTTGATGCCCTGATACCTGCACTTAGGATTTGTTCAATGGTCTCTTCATCAACATCTTCACTTTTATATTTACGTATACTTCTGTGTTTTAATAATGTATCAAGCATATTATTAACAGTTTAAATTTGATTGCAATATTACAAAACACCCATAAATTAGCATAGTAAAATCTATTATAAATAATCTCTCAGGGAAATCCAAAGACCTAAATAAATAAAATTCACAAACCAATAAGTTTTTAACTATTTTTAACTTAAAGTTTATTAATATTTTTATATTTTTAATTCTAAAATATTAATGATCTTGCTTCAAACACCAAACACCAAACACCAAACACCAAACACCAAACACCAAACACCAAACAACAAACACCAAACACCAAACACCAAACACCAAAACACCAAAACATCAATCAAAAACACCAAACACCAAACCAATCTAAAACTTTGCCTTATGGAAAAACAAAAAAAGAAAAAGCTTTTTCAGTTACCGGAAAAGCTAACAAACTACCGTTTATTTCCTTTAGCATTGAAGTTAATTTTAATTTTGATTTATATCAATGCCAGTGCGGGTCCCTATCCTGAATTATTAAGCAACAATGAAGTTTCACAAGACATGACAATAACAGGAACAGTTACCGATGAGGCCGGCGAATCGTTGCCTGGTGTATCTGTAACAGTTCAGGGGACTACTGTAGGAACCGTTACCGATGCTGATGGTAATTATAGTATAACTGTTCCGGCCATGTCAGAGGTTCTTTCATTTACTTATGTTGGAATGACACCCCAGAACATAATGATAGAGGACAGGACCACAATTGATGTAATAATGCATGAAGACAGGATCGGCCTCGATGAAGTAATTGTAGTAGGGTACGGAACACAGAGCAGGGCTAATGTGATCGGATCTGTCACAGCCGTAAGGAGCGATGACCTGACAGCTGCACCGGTTTCCAGGGTATCCAACGCACTTGCCGGCCGGTTACCGGGAGGTATTTTCCTGCAGGAAAGTGGTGAACCGGGCAGAGACGAAGCACTAATACGTGTAAGAGGTCAATCCACTTTTAATAATAATAATCCTCTTATTGTCATTGACGGTATTCCTGGCAGGGACATGAACTCCCTTAATCCAGCTGACATAGAAAGTGTTACAGTTCTAAAGGATGCATCAGCCGCAATATATGGTGCACGTGCAGCAAACGGAGTTATACTGATAACAACAAAACGCGGGCAAACCGAAGCTCCACCATCTTTTACCTATAATTTTTACGAGGGGTTTCTATCTCCCACCATGTTACCGGAAATGACAGATGCACCAACGTATGCTACCATGATCAGAGAGATGGAATCATACAGGAACGTGGAAGAAGAAAATATGCAATACTCTCTGGAAGATATAGAAAAGTACAGGTCTGGCGAATATTGGTGGACTCATCCCGATACCGACTGGTTTAGTGAGGCCCTGAAAGACTATAGCTCAACACGCAATCACAATCTGTCTGTCACAGGAGGAACCCAAAAACTAAGATACTTTAGCTCCTTTGGAACACAGACAGATGATGGTATATTTACTAATGGAAGCCATAATTACAACAGATACAACCTGAGAGCAAACCTGGATGTGGCAGTAAATGACTTTATCAGTGTAGCGCTTGATATTACAGGGATACAAGAAAACAGGATGTATCCAACGAGGTCTGCCAACGAAACATTTAATACAACAATACGAATATGGCCTACTTCCCATGCAGTCTGGCCGAACGGATTACCCGGCCCGGACAGGGAAAGAGGCGATCAGCCTATGGTTTCGGCATCAGATGCAACAGGTTTTGATGATGACAAAAGATACAGAAGCAACAATCTCCTATCGGCCAATATTAATATACCAGGTGTGGAAGGCCTGAAACTTTCAGGGTACTTTGCATATGACATGTATATACAGCAAAGAAAACTTTTCGAGACACCATGGGAAGTCTGGAGTCTGAATACAGATGCTTACTTTGCCGCCGGAAATACAGGAAGGGAGGACGGAACAGCGTTTCTTGTCCCCACCCAGGTGCGACACCCTGAACCGAGATTAACAAATTACTCGGATAACTCTAACACCCAGACAGTAAACATGCAAATTGATTATGCAAGAGCATTTAACGGACATTCGATAGATGCTTTTATTGCATACGAACAAAATGAATATTATGGTGAAGGTTTCAATGCTTATCGCAGGTATTTTATATCTGACCAATTACCATATTTGTTTGCAGGTGGAGATGAAGAAAAGAATAACTGGGCTGATGTTGAACTGGATGCAAGCCAGAATTACTTTGGACGATTGAGCTATAACTATGAGCAAACCTATCTGTTACAATTCAGCTTACGCCGGGATGGGTCATTAAGATTTTCAAAAGATGCGGGCCGCTGGGGAACTTTCCCTTCACTTCTCATTGGCTGGAGACCATCAGAGGAAGACTGGTGGATAAACAATATTGGATTCATAGAGTACTTCAAACTCAGAGCATCTTATGGACAGCTGGGTAATGACCTTGTAGACGCCTTTCAGTATCTTACAATGTACGGCTTCCAAACGGGATATAATTTTGGTGAAGGAAAAACATACCAGTCCGCTATAGATCAGTCAAATGTTCCAAATCCATTTATCACCTGGGAACGGGCAACAGTATATAATTTCGGATGGGAGTCTCATTACATGGACTCAAGATTAAGCTGGGAAACCGATTTCTTTTACGAAAGACGTACAGATATCCTTGTGGAAAGGGATGTTTCTGTTCCGCGTTTTACAGGTATCTCCCTGCCCGACGAAAATTTTGGTATAATTGACAACCGCGGTTTCGAAACAACTGTTGAATTTAGAGACAGGGCTGGTGATATAGCTTATCAGCTGTCGGGCAATTTTGCCTTTGCCCGAAATGAAGTTATTGAAGCCGATGAGCCCGAACGATCTGTGCCATGGCAGCAAAGAACCGGCAATCCAATGGGTGCCAGACTTTTATACATATCAGATGGTATTTTCAGGGATATGGAGCATGTGAATTCTCTTCCTCATGTATCAGGTGCACGCCCGGGTGACATAATCATACGAGATTATGATAATGATGGTGAGATCACTACCGACGACAGAGTATTGTTTACTGAAACAGCCATACCTGAGATGACGTTTGGACTAACTTTTAATTTATCATACAAGGGATGGGCTCTAAATGGCCTTCTTCAGGGACAGTCAGGAACAATGAGAGAAATGAGAACAGGCCAACAAGGCTCAGCAGGCAACTATTTCCAGTATGATGCAGAAGACAGGTGGACACCAGACAATCCGGATGGTTCAATGCCAAGAGCATTTGAGAGGGTGGAGGAATATTGGAGAGGTTCACATCAAACAGATCATTATTGGGTAGATAATACATTTGTGCGTTTGAGAAACCTTAATCTAAGCTATACAATACCCCAGAATCTCAGTAATGTGGTCGGTGCATCTGATGCCAGGATATATGTAGCAGGTCAAAACCTGTGGCTTCTCTATTCAGGCAATCCATATGTTGATCCTGAGGTTCATGGTGTCAACGCATATCCAATAATGAGGGTAATGTCACTGGGAGCACAAATCTCTTTTTAACAAATTAGTTAATGTATTTAAAATGATAAATATGAAAAAGTATATAATAAATATCAATCTATTTGCAATCATGATGGTTCTCATCTCTTGCAATGAAGATATATTGGATAAAACTCCAATGGATAGTTACTCCGACCCGGTAGTATGGTCTGACATTGATCTTGCCAGCACATTCCTGACCCGGGCCTACAATAGTGTAGAACATGGTATAGATAAAGGCGAAATGCTCGGAGCAATGACAGATGAACTTATTATGGCAAGGGGAGGTAGTAATAAACCCTGGAATACTGGCGAGATTACCGCTGACAGGCTTGGTTCCAATCGAGGCCATCTGAATTGGGGTCACTACAGTAATATTCAAAGGATCAATCTGTTTATTGATAATATAACCGGAATAGAGGCTCATTACGATGATACTGATAAGGCAGATATTGAAAACCGGGCAACACTACTTCTTGGTGAAGCACTATTTTTAAGAGCATGGACATATCATGAGATGATGCGATCCTATGGTGGACTGGTTCTTTTAAAAGAACCAACGGAATTGGGTGATGATTTTTTACAATATGAAAGATCCTCATTCGAAGAGACTATAGATTTTATAGTTGAAGATTGTGACAATGCTGCAGATTTGTTAAGATTCAAAAGTGAGATGGAAATGGGAAGAGCTACCAAAGAAGCTGCTCTCGCTCTTAAATCCAGAGTTTTATTGTTTGCAGCAAGTGAACTAACTGCAGGTCCGGATGTCGCAAATGAACTCGTCGGATATACTAATCCGGACAGAAATGCATTATGGATAGCTGCCCGTGATGCTGCAAAGGATGTCATTGATCTTGGGACAATGAGTCTGGCCGATTTTGGGGCTCCTGATCAGGAGGCTGTTGCTGAAAATTATCATGCATTTTTTGAAACTACCGACCTTGCTGATGATGAAATTATCTGGGGTAAGATGTTCAGACAGGATGTAGGACCTACCCACAGGCATAATTTAAGATGCGGACCCAATGGAATAGCAAACTACGGAAGAAACGGTCCAATGCAGCAGATGGTTGACTCATATCAGATGATGGACGGCTCAGATTTCTGGGATCATTTTCAACTTAATGAAAACAGAGAGTATACTAATATCTCAACGGCAGAATACACCTATGAAAGTCCCTATTATTACCGGGAGCCCAGGTTCTATGCAAGTATTCTTTATGACAGCGCTTTATGGCAGCCCCGTTTTCCTGATCTTGCAAGCCTGGAACCAACAGGAATATATCAACGACGTACCAGGCGATGGTATGAAGGTGGTGAACTGGTAAGAGAAGTATTCGGGCTGGATACCCGCCAGGGTCCGATCCATGAATGGAACGGCAACTATGGTGGTTATGTGCTCAAAAAATTCATGAAACGCGATATCACCGGCAGAGATGATAATAATGATAATTCATGGATCTTTATGCGTTATGCCGAAGTGCTTTTAAATTATGCAGAGACCCTCCTTGAACTTAATGACGAGACCGGAGCCGCCACATATATAAATATGATAAGGAACCGGGCCGGCATGCCTGACTTTACAGGCGATATATGGGATGCTTATCACTATGAGAGGAAAGTCGAACTCTTTGCAGAAGATTTAAGGTGGTATGATATTAGAAGATGGCGCATGCTGGAAGAATTACTCCCAGAGACTCCTGCTGGAATATCCATTATGCAGGAAGATCATGATGGTGAAATCACAACGACATGGACACAAATTGATGCGATGCCCAGCAATAATGTTGTTGAAAAAATGTACTGGATACCAATTCATTCAGATGAACTAAAAAGAGCACCTATGTTACAGCAAAATCCGGGCTACTAGATCATAAAAAAAATATTCAAAGAAATTACAAACTTTTAATTACCAGTATATTATCTATCCTGTAAAAAAGTCAAAATTTTGACCTGCGGTCGATTATACATGCTATTCTTAGCTCTATTTGCAATATAGATGTATAATTGACCCGCGGTCAATTTTGCATGCTGTTGTTAGTGCATTGTGCAATTTTATTCAGATGCAAAATTGCCTTAATGGATGAATAATCTACGAAGTCATTTTCCTCATGCGACTGTGTATGAAAAACAAGAAGTCGTAACCACTTCATTTTCACATGAATTACATGTCTGATCACACCTTTAAAAGCACTGAGCACAGCATATGTAATCGACAAAGTCAATTTTTTCCATCTTGATTGTGTGTATTTTTAAGTTTGAATTATTTAAAATGATTGTTTACATTTACCTTATAAAAAATTAACCTACTATTTGCCTCACTAATATAATTCTATCGAAATGAAACTACTCTATTTAATTACATTTGTATTACTACTGCCGGCAGGCTGTGCCGGAAGGAAGGGAGATGTTGAGTTCAGACATGATGAACCCAACAAAAAGCTGGAAATTTTCATCAATGATAATTTTTTTACCAGCTTCTTTTATCCTGATACGGCAAAAAAACCTGTTCTTTATCCTGTCAATACCATATCCGGAATAGAAATAACCAGGGGATATCCTCATGATCCAAGGCCCTATGAAAGAATGGATCACCCGCATCATGTCGGATTATGGCTGAATTTCGGTGATGTTAACGGACTGGATTTCTGGAATAACTCTTTCAGGATTAGTCCTGAGAATCAACACAGATACGGAATCATCAAATTCAGGGAATTTATCAGTGAAGATGCGGCCAGAAACCGGCTGGTAGTAGGATCGGACTGGGTTGACATCAATAACAATGTCCTGCTTGATGAAGAGACAACCTTTATTTTTGAAGAAAGTGACGGAAGACGCTCAATCGAAAGAACTTCCAAATTAACTGCTGTGCAGGATGTGACATTTAAAGGTAATAAGGAAGGTCTTCTGGGATTGCGAATGGACAGGGCCTTCGAGGAACCAACGGAAAGGCCGCAAAGATTGCTGGATGCACAGGGCAACGTACCGGATGAGCCGTTTGTACACAATACAGGTGTTAATGGTGTTTATCACAATGCCGACGGAGATACTGGAGGAGATGTTTGGGGCAAACGTTCGCCCTGGGTAGCTCTCGAAGCAGAAAAAAACGGAGAAGTCATTACCGTTGCTATATTTGATAATGAGAATAACCCATATTACCCAGCCTGGTCTCATGCCCGCGGTTATGGCCTTTTTGCCGTAAATAATCTTGGCGGCCGTGGAATGCATGATGATGCAGAAGAAGTGGAGATCAACCTTAGTCCCGGAGAAAGCGTTTCATTCACCCACTTAATCGTTATTGGCGGTGAAATGACTGACGAAGAGCTGAACCAGATACATAATGACTTCAATTAAACCGGGTAAGCGACAGGATCATCGATTCTGAAATTATTAAAAATAAATCTCTTCTTTTCAGTTCAGGCCAAAATCTGGCAGAAGATACTGTACCACAGTCAAATCAAAAAACTACAGCTATTTCCGGCTGTAGTTTTTTTATTTATAATAGTCCCAGTTAGTAACCCTGAAAAAAATCCGCTAATTTCTTAATCATATATGCCATCCGGTCAAGGCCCCGTCAGGCCATTACCATGTCACAGGACGTGAATTTTAAGAATTAACCGAACCCATCCGCTCACTTTTTTGTCAGAAGGGAGTCCGGTCGGAAAAGAGTCAAAATACCTTTAGCGGTTAAACCTGCTCCCTTACTACAAAAGGTTCACGGTAGTTTCTGGTAAGCAAACCATCGGCTTCAGGATCATTAACAAATTTCTCAGTATAGGGATTAAAGGTTAACACCCTTCCGGTCTGATAAGCAATATTGCCCAGGTGAGCAAGGGCTGAAGATAAATGAGCAGATTCAACCGGACCGTGCTGCAGGGAAATATCACGCGCACGCACTGCATCAATAAAGTTAGCATAATGATTACCACCTTCTGAACCTGATTTGCCGGGGGTCCTGTCATGCCCAAATGGTGGCAAGCGAATGCCAGTGGTTAGGAGTAGCTATGCCAACCACATCAATATCCTTGTCATCATACGTATTGCGAAGATCCTGAACAACCTTAACATTCCTGCCATATTTTTCCTCAAATTCCCTTGCGCGAACAGATGTAATATTCAGATCCGGATCAACAAGAGTTGTGACCTCAACATTATCCAGGCCCATAAAGCCGCTAATGGTATTCTGTCCACGTCCGTTTACACCCAAAACAGCAGCATTGATGCGGTCATTTGCACCAAATACTCTGGAATGGACATAAGTGGGGATAGTAATTGCTGCAGCAGCTACTGCTGATTTCATTTTCTCCTCTTCATCTTTTTAGGAGCAATCATATTTTCCGGTAAGAGAAGAGTATCAAGTTCTTCCTGTGTAAGAAGGTTTTTTTCAAGAACAAGTTCATACACTCCGCGGTTTTGTTCCAGAGCCTCTTTAGCCAGAGAAGTGCAGACTTCATAACCAAGCACAGGATTCAGGGCTGTGACAAGTCCGATGCTGTTATGAACAAGCTCCCGGCAATGATCCTCATTTGCGGTGATGCCATCGAGGCAGCGCGTTTTCAGTGTGGTCATCCCGTTTTTGAGCATCTCAACCGATTCAAAAATACTTTGGACAATTACCGGCTCCATCACATTAAGTTCCAGCTGTCCAGCTTCTGCTGCAATACTTACCGTAAGGTCATTACCAATTACCTTGAATGCTATCTGGTTAACTACCTCAGGTATAACCGGATTTACCTTTCCCGGCATGATTGATGATCCTGGTTGCATGGGTGGAAGGTTGATCTCATTGAAACCAGCACGGGGCCCAGAGGAGAGGAGCCGCAAATCATTACATATCTTGCTTAGCTTAATGGCAGTACGCTTAACAGCCGATGAATATATCACAAATGCACCGGTGTCCTGGGTTGCTTCCACCAGGTTGGATGCATTTATTATTTCAAGTCCGGTAATTGTGCGGAGATGCTCAATAACCTTTCCTGCATATTCAGGATCTGAATTAATACCGGTACCAATAGCTGTTGCTCCCATATTAACCTCAAGAAACAGTTTGGCATTTTCTTCCAGCCGAAGGATCTCCTCATCCAGAGTGGTGGCATAGGCTTCGAATGACTGTCCGAGTGTCATAGGAACAGCATCCTGAAGCTGGGTCCTGCCCATCTTGATCACCTTGGAAAACTCCTCTCCCTTCTTCCGGAAAGAATCAATCAGTTCCTTCAAAATCCGGATGAAGTTTTTATTACTGTTAATAAGTGCAATCTTTATAGCTGTGGGATAAGCATCATTGGTGGATTGCGAAAGATTTACATGATTATTGGGGTGACAATATTTATATTCTCCCCGCTTATGGCCAAGTAATTCCAGTGCACGATTGGCAATTACTTCATTGGCATTCATATTTGTAGAGGTTCCTGCTCCTCCCTGTATCATGTCGACGGCAAAATTACTATGAAATTTACCATTCCTGATCTCATTACAAGCCCTTACAATAGCATCACAAACAGATTTATCCAGCAGTCCGAGTTCATAATTCGCTTTTGCCGAGGCCATTTTGACCATAGCCAGAGCATTAATCAACAACGGATAAAAATTAAGAGTGACACCGCTTATATTAAAATTCTCTATTCCTCTCAGAGTCTGAACTCCGTAATAAACTTCAAAAGGCACATTCCTGTCCCCCAAAAGGTCATGTTCCTTCCTGGTCCTGCCCGACTCATACTGGGCGGCTACATCAATTATCCGGTTATTTGCATTACGCATACGCCGTGACATAACCCTGGCGATATTGGAAAATATTTTCATAGCTGCAGAACCGTTCTCAAGAAAGAAATCTTTCTCGATAACAAGCACTTTAGTATCCCTAAGGGCCCTTGCAGATGTGGAATGAGGCGATTTTCCGCCCCAGGACCCCTCTCCCAGGAAGTCACCCCGGCTAAAATAGGTCAGTCTTTTTTCCATTCCGAACGGAGTGCTTTTAAACAGTTCAACTTCACCGCTGTAAATAACAAAAATGTTGGTCCTTGGTGTGTTTTCACGAAAAAGAAGTGATCCTTCAGTAACTATCTTTTCGCTGATGGACCTGCAAAGAGCTTCAAATTCAGAATCATCAAGTTCACGGAAAAGTTCAATTTCTCTTAAAAAATCCTGTATCTCTTTAAATTCCATTGTTGACAGATTTAAATACAATTAATATTATTGAAAATAGCTAATGTAGATGATTTTTTCCCATTAAAAAATACACATTGACGAATGAAAAAATTTTCATCGTAAAGCGTTGCGGTTTCTCTTGATAGTCAATATTTTGTAACTTCTCTTCTAAAATCTTAACTCTTTTTTTCGCAGGAGAAAGATAGGTATTCTAAGCAAATCAAAATATGACATTTGTTCAGTTAGCTTATCCGGCTGTTAAAACTGTTAATTGGTAATACACCTCTTTTACTATTAATGGTAGGTTGATCGCATTCTGACCAGTAATTGATTGCGGGATGAATCTCTCCCCTGAGGCTGGTTAGCCTTATCCTGACTACTCGAACCAGATAAATCCATAAATATTCACATCATTATGAAATTAAGCGTCCTGGGCATTTTCCTGTTCCCTTATCCGGGAAATTACTTGCATAAAAGAATCTTTGGTGAGAGGACCATAAATCTCGTCACCAATAATCATTGCCGGTGCTACATCACAAACCCCCAGGCATTCTGAAAGCTCCAAAATGAATAAACCGTCCTTAGTAGGTTCATTCAAACCAGTTCCAAGAATTTCCAGCATCTCATCCAGAAGCAAACTACCTCCCATCATGTGGCAGATGGGGGACTGGCATAACCTGATAATATGTTTGCCCCTGGGCTTTGTACTGAACATACGGTAATTATTTACTACCCCTTAAACATTACCAAGCGTAGTGTTAAGATAGCGGGCAACTTCAGTTAATTAATTATATTTTGCAGTAATTCATATTCGGTTTCTCAATCCCATGAATGTCACATCAGCCTTCTTCTATCAAATGAAAAGTCACCTGCATGGGAGATCGACCGCAGGTCAATTCTCCTGGTTTGTTCTGTTTATTAAAAAAATGACACATTATGGTATATCCTCCGGCCTGTTGATATTGCTGAATGCCTTCCTTATACCTGGCGAGTCTTCCAGATCAAGGTAGGCTACTTCAAGTTCTTTCATAAAGGCACGAATTGAAAAGTTTTTGGTTGTTAAAAGGAATCTCTCCAGTCTTGCTGCAAGCTCTGTTCTGTAAATACCATGCAGCGGTTCAATACCGGAATTTATCTTCGGTATAAGTATATCCGGATCATTAAGCCGGCAGAAAAGATCTATCTGATCTTCTATTATCCCCGCATCCAGGTAAGGCATATCACAGGAAACAACAAAAATGAAAGGGGATCCGGAATTTCTCATTGCAGAATATATCCCGCCAAGAGGACCGGCCTCTGTGATTATGTCGGTAGCAAAACGCAAATTACCGTACTCTTTATATTTACCCGGCATATTAGTTATTACGAGTATATCTTTGAATATTTTATTCAGCTGATTTAAGGTCCTCACGATCATCGGCACACCTCCAACTGTAACAAATGCTTTGTCTTCTCCCCTGAAGCGGCTGTTTTTGCCTCCCGCTAAAACAACTGCTGTGAAACCATCTTTACTGCCTGACATATGAGTGTGGATTATAAAGCCACAAGATATTAAATGAGGAATAATTTTCCTACTTTTGCTTTAATTAAAATAATGACCCTATGGCAAGTCGCAGAGAAATAAAAAAGAGCATCCATTTCATCACCAATGAACTTATTTCCGAATGCCTTATTTACCACCGGTTTCATCCCGGAACCCCGGAAGAAAAGATAAGCGGTATAATAGACGAAATAATAAGTCACCGTAACGATTATCTGGCCAGGACCAAAAAGCCGGACGGAAAGGATGCACCGGCACTGATAAGGAAGCATTATCAGGAAATAATTGATGACATTAACAATAAAACCATACCGCTTCTCGACCAGCTTGAGAACTAATGAAATATCTCTTTTTACTTATATTTGCAGCAATAAATCTGATGTTCACAGGAAATTGCCTTTCCCAGGAGGATGGAATGAAAAGGGTTTTATTCGATTTTGACACCTCAGGCAACATCCGTGAGTATGTTTTTCAGTTTTACGATGAGGAAACAGACCTATGGTCAGATGATGTAAAATGGATATTTACATATAATTCGGAAGGCGAAGTACTTGAAAAGACTGAACAATTCAGGGATTTCGACAACAACATATGGGTAAACCACCAACGCTACCTGTCAGTTTATGATGGTAACGGGTTTCTCAAAGAATATTACAGACAAACATGGATTCCGGGAACAGAAACCTGGCAGAATGCTTGGCGGGATATTTATGTTTACGATAGCCATGGAAACAACACAATTTATACTGAACAAGACTGGGATGCAGCAGATCATAAATGGCTGAATTATTTCAGAAACATATATTTTTATGACAGCCAGGGAAACCTCACAGAGGTTGTTCCCCGTGTATGGGATCCGTTAGAAAAATCCTGGTTTCAAAAAGAGTAATTATCCCTGTCAGATGGAATTTCTGTGTCGCAGACTTTTTATTTTCTTATAGGTATAGCGGACCAGCATGCCAATCAGGATCAAGGCAAGAATAAGTGCTGTCCATGACCATATGCTGAGGGGGACTCCTTCTTCCTCAACGATCCTTGTCCCCGAACTCCTGTAGTACCCGGGAATGACCGGCAGGTTATGACTTTCATTTTTTTCAAAGGATGCAGCATATCCTGCAACGGCTTCCCAGACTTTATATTCATACTGTCCTGACATTATTACCGCATCATCCAGTTCGACGGGATTCCCTTGCCTGTCTTTGATCTCCAGTTTCAACCTTGGCAGCACCTCTCCAACCATAGGAAGAAATGAAGTAAGGTAATAATCAGTCACCACATGGTAAAGCCGGTTGTCTTCGCTATCAAGCAAAACGTAACTATCATCATCCTGAATCCCTTCTCCTGTATACAGATCGGCATTGATTACCGACCTGTATGCCGGAACCGGTGTGCCGGCAAATGGTATTCTCATCCAGAAAGCCTTGCCTGGATCATAGGAATAACGTAAACCCGATACCTGCAGAAAATACATATCTCCCATCATTTGTGAAAGCAAAGAACTTATCTCCAGTATATTAAAAATCTCTTTGCCGGTGAGATAGAAAGATACCAGTGGATAACCGGCTTTCCCGTCCGCTCCTGATCCCAGTCCGGACACTGTTACCAGATCAAATAATGAGATCTTTCCTTTCGACCATTCCATTGTTCCGGGAATAATATCTGACCGGATAACCCCATTTCCCTGGAAAGCCAAATCCACTTTTTCTCCGGTGACTTCTTCGCCCATGAGACGCATGGCATCGGTCACAAAATTCCCCACCGTGGTTTCAACCATTGGAGCATGTCTGGTTAGTTCAAAATCCGAATAGACAATTGGTTCTTCCACCTTAGTGAATTCACCTCCTGTGTGCTGCGTAACAAATTCATTAAGCTCATCAAGATATTTAAGACAAATTTCCCGTATATAAGGGTCTTCTTCAATGCTGCTGTCTACAGGTATCATAAAAGGGTTACTGTTCTTCTCGTTGGCCAGCAAAAGCTCATCTGTGCCACTGTCCCACTCAAACTCAAGCATACCCAAGTATCTCAAATAGTTCCCGGCGTGGAATATGTAGGTGTTATTTACAACTTCCGGTTCATAGCTGGTATAATGATCATGCCCACCCAGAATTATATCTATCCCTTCCACCTTAGCGGCAAGCTCACGGTCCTCGCTCACACCGGCATGTGTCAGGGCAATGATTATATCTGCCCCATTTCTTTTTAATTCATCAATCTGTTTGCCAGCAACAGAAAGCAGGTCGGATTTGCCAACAGGTTCGGCATAACTTGCAACACTATAAGCACTTTCACCCAAAAGGCCAAATACCCCAAGTGTAATCCCATTATGAAGTTTGAACAAATGATTATCCTTTAAACCGGTTTCCAGCAGAGGGTGTCCGCCGGGAATTACCAGATTGGATGCCAGTAAAGGAAGTTGTTCACTGTAACCGGGATAACCGGCTCTTGAAAAATATTCCGCGAGAATATCGGGACCATAGTCGAATTCATGGTTCCCTATGGTCATTGCATCAAAACCGGTTTCTTTCATCAGTTCAATCTCGGGAGAAAAGCCCTCAAGAATGAGCCAGGCAAAAGGAGTGCCTCCCATAACATCGCCAGATGAAAAAAGCATAACAGGCTCATCTCCCTTGCTTTCCCGTATCTCTTTTACCATGGTAGAAACCCTTGCATACCCGCCTCTTGAAGGATTGGATTCTACATGATTATAATCCACCAGGGGCAGGGGAAGGAGTGCAGAATGCTCATCGGTGGTGTTAAGCAGGGTAAACCGCTTAACCTGGGAAATCAGGGAAACAGGTATTACTAATAAAAACAACAGGCATAATGTAAGGTGTTTGGAAGCATTTGGCATTTTAACCGGAATTTTAATCTTCAAATAATTTGAATGTGTTGAGGATCATATAGACTCAAGGAATTATCAGTAATTATAATACCAAAATACTATATTTTACCATTTATACCTATTAATCGGATTAAAAATATGATCATAAGCATATAAACATCTTATAACAAAAATATTGGGAAGTTAACCGGATCAGGATCAGGATCAGGTACAAGTTATAGAGCATGTTCACTTATTGACATTAACAACATAAGATCTTACCGCTTCAGCATCATTCTCCATAGGAACAAATCGCTCCTCCTTATTAATTACCGATTTTAATTGGGGAGGAAAACCACTAAAGTCCGGCAGAATCTTTTTCATTGTTTCAGAGAATTTTGCGGGATGAGCTGTTTCAAGAAATATTGTATTCATATCCTTTCCAGATTCTTTGAGGTATTTTTTAGCTCCAAGGCAAGCTACCGCACCATGCGGATCCATAATATACCCGTTATCACGGTTAACCTGTTGTATAGCATCCGAGGTTTCGGTATCAGTAAAAGAGAACGACAATATATTGTCCCTGAAGTTGTTTATACTGTTGCCCATCATTTCATTTATCCTGGTAAAATTACTGGGATCACCAACATCCATTGCGTTACTCATGGTCTGCTTTGACGCATATGGCAAATATTTCCCTGTATCCATAAACCTGGGGAAAACATCATTAATATTTGTGGAGGCAATGAACCGGTGAACAGGCAACCCGGCAGCCTTAGCCATCAGTCCCCCGGTAAGATTACCAAAATTACCGCTGGGAACACTGAAAACCACCGGCCGCCCATTCTCAGCCAGCAGCGAACAGGCATAGAAATAATAAAAGCTTTGAGGGATCAGCCTGCCAATATTGATACTGTTAGCCGAGGTGAGAGACAACGAACTCCCCAGATCCCGGTCTCCTATCACACCCCTTGCAAGCTTCTGACAATCATCGAAACTTCCATCCACTTCAAGGGCATGAATATTACCACCCCAGGTGGTTAGCTGCTTCTTCTGAAGGGGACTAACCTTTTCCCTGGGAAAAAGCACAAATACATTAATTCCGGGCACATTGTAAAATCCTGCTGCCACTGCCGAACCTGTGTCTCCTGAAGTAGCAACTATAACATTAAGTTCCTTATTTTCACCCTGATAAAGATATGACATTAATCGTGACATAAACCTGGCACCTACGTCCTTAAAGGCCATGGTTGGACCATGAAACAATTCCAGGCTGAACAGGTTACTTTCCAGCTCTTTCAAAGGGAAAGGAAAATCAAAAGCCTCATATACAATAGAGGATATAACATCTTTAGGAATATCATCCTCAAGGAAAGTGGTAGCTGCGTCAAAAGCAATTTCCCGGAAAGACTTTTTATGATAAGTACGAAAATATGATTCCGACATTTTTGGAAGATAAACAGGCATGTAGAGTCCACCATCCGGCGCAAGTCCCCCGATTACCGCTTCACGAAGTGAGACAGCTGCCGATTGTCCGTTAGTACTGTAGTATAACATAATTCAAATCCGTAATAATTATCCTAAGACAAAAAATCAGGCATCTACGTCAATTACATGAGCCCCCTGAGTATTTACTTCTGAAACATAAACCGAAGAATCCAGTCCGTGATCCCACAATTTTTCCTTTATGGCAAGTGTTATATTTTCGGCAGTTTTAACATCCCGGCACAAAGCAAACACAGTGGGACCAGAACCTGAAATACCAAAACCAAGTGCATGGTTTTCCATGGCCAGCTCTTTGATCTCATCGAAATGCGGAATAAGCATTTTCCTTACAGGCTCGACAATAACATCTTCAAGGCTCCTGCCTATCAACCCAAGATCATTTTTGTACAACCCGGCTACCAGACCCCCAACATTACCCCATTGCCTGATTGCACTGGTCATCGGAATATTCGTCCTTATTATCTGCCTGGCAGCCATGGTGGGTATTTCAACATGGGGATAAACCAGTGCGCAGCTCAGTCCCTCCGGTACCGGGAGACTGATTACATCTAGCGGGTCATAAGAACGTATAAGCACCATGCCTCCAAGGATAGCGGGGGCTACATTATCTGCATGTGCATTACCACAAGCAAGCCTCTCTCCTTCCATCGCAAAAGGCAACAGTTCAAGCCTGGAAAGTGGTCTTCCCATCAATTCATTTATGGCTACAAGGCCGGCCACGGCACTTGCAGAACTGGAACCCAGTCCGCTTCCAAACGGCATCTTTTTATACAATTTGATGCCAATCCCCTTTTTATCTCCAATGTGCTGCAGATAACTTATCACTACTGCACTTACGGTATTCTTTTCAGGATCATACGGCAGTCTGCCACCGTCACCTTCAATATGGTCAAGAGTTACCCTTCCACTTTGATTTATGCTCATGATAACCTCATCTCCGGGATGGTGTACGGCAAACCCAAGAACATCGTAGCCGCAACCGACATTGGCAACAGAAGCAGGAGCAAAAACTTTTACTGATCGCATTCGTTAATTTTAACTTATTGATATAAAAATTAACAAGTTTACAGAACACAAAAATACAAGTTAATGATATTATAACAATTCTCTCATTCTAGATCACAGAATAAATCTTTCATACATAATGAACTGTCCCAAGTATAACAATGAACTGCTCCACTTACAGTAGCATCATTGCAGCCAAAAGAACAGACCTTTCATTTACATGATCAGTCCGCCGCAACCCTTACCAGGTCAGCCAGCACACCTGCAGCAGTCACTTCTGCCCCGGCTCCGGGTCCTTTTATGACCATAGGATTGTGCAGATATCTGTTGGTTGTAAATGATATAATATTATCACTCCCGGACAAGTTGTAAAAAGGATGGTTTGAATCTAGCATCAGAAGCTCCACCTTAACTTTTCCTTCGGACAGGGTACCCACGTAATGCATAACCTTGTTCTGTGCAGCGGCCTTATCTTTAAGTTCCCTGAAATAATTTTCCGAAATTTCCAGTTCCCGGAAAAACTCTTCTACCGAAGGTGCACCGAGACAGTTTTCAGGCAAAATGGGCTGAAGTTCTATATCCTCAAATTCAGTCTTCATGCCAGTTTCCCTGGCTATTATAAGCATCTTCCGTGCAAAATCCAGCCCGCTCAAATCATCACGTGGATCGGGTTCGGTAAATCCCTTTTCACGAGCCTCTTTAACTACACTTGCGAAAGTCCGCTCTCCCTTATACTCATTAAAGACGAAAGATATAGTACCTGAAAGGATCGCTTCCACTTTGAGGATCTCGTCACCGCTTATTAGAAGTTCCTGGAGGGTTTTTATTATCGGCAGACCCGCACCTACAGTTGTTTCATACCAGTAATCGACGCCGAATTTTCCGGCAACTTCCTTATTCCTGAAATAATTATTGTATTTGCCGGTATTACCTATCTTATTGCATGTTACCACCGAAAAACTTTGCTCGAACAACCTGCTGTAGAGATCCGGCACTATGCTGCTGCCGGTATTATCGACAAACACTGAATTGGGCAGGTTAAGGCGGAATGCATTTTCGATAAAAACCTCCACGTTTCCTGGCTTACCATTCCCTTCCAGTTCTTTTCGCCATTCAGGAATATTTATTCCTTCCTCATCCGCGAGAAAAGCCCTGCTATTACAAATCCCCTTAATACTTAACTTAATATGCCTGTTTTCCTCGAGATACCTCATATGACTGTTTATCTGTCTCAACAATGTGCTTCCTATGTTACCAACACCGCAGAAAAACACATTAAGCGTTTTGACAGGAGAGAGAAACATAGCATCATGAATGGAATTCATTGCTTTTGCCTGGTCCTTCCTGTCTATTACTACAGATATATTCAACTCCGACGATCCCTGTGCTATAGCTACAACATTCACTCCGCTTCTTCCAAGTGAGCTAAAAACCTTGCCAGACAAGCCTCTTTTATGCCTCATATTCTCTCCCACTACCGCAATAATGCTCAGATCGTTATCAAAAAGAGGGGTGTCAAGCCTTCCGCTTGCAAAATCCTGCTCAAATTCACGGTTTATAAGAAGACGGGCAGGTGATATGTCGCGCGGCCCAATAGCAAAACTTATGCTGTGCTGGGAACTTGCCTGGGTAATAAGAAAAATATTAATGCCCTCTGCAGCAAGCCTGCTAAAGAGACGGCCGCTAAAACCTTTTTCCCCTACCATGGCCCCTCCCTGTAAGGTTATCAGGCATATTTCAGGAATACATGAAATTCCCTTTATAAGAGATCCGTTGGATGTTGAATAGCTGCTTATAACCGTTCCTTCAAAAGAAGGATTAAAACTGTTCTTTATTACGATAGGAATATTTTTCAGTCTGGCCGGGAACATTGTGGGAGGATGAATAACCTTGGCACCGCAATAAC
>CAZFOO010000027.1:31878-40752 GCA_964520585.1 uncultured Bacteroidales bacterium | reverse complement strand
CATCGATTTGTTTATCTGTTAGAACGTCTTTTGTCTTTTTAGGGTTGCCTATAACATCTTGTTTATGGGTTGGGAAAAGGTAATTATACATCTGATTGAGGTGTGTGTGGGTGGATGTTTGGCTTGTTTATAAACTTTAATTATCAAATTTATTATAATTCTATAAACCATCAAATGGTGTTTTGATTTTAAGAAGGCTGTTCAAGGAAACAAGGGGAAATAAGAAGTTCCAGGATAAACCGCAAATCTCGTCCTGCCTCAAGCAAATGAGTAGACCCGTAATTATCAGGTAAATATTGTATTAAGACGAGTGGTTACCCCAAGGGCATTTGTTATCCAGGCAAGATTGGTTAACTTTGGGCGATAGCGAAAATAATTGACATTATTTTTGATCTGTGTCAGTGGTTAAATTATAATCTAAATGTAAAATCAATGAAGGCTGCAGTATTGGAAGAATATGGTAAAATCACCTGGAAGGATGTTCCTGATCCTGAAACTAAGGCTGATGAAGTACTGGTAAGAATAAAAAATGCAAGTATTTGCGGGTCTGATCAGCATGTTTTTAAGGGAGAATTCCATCCACGTACTCAGACTCCTTTTATACCGGGCCATGAGTTTGCCGGTATAGTTGAGGAAGCCGGGAAAGATGTAGAAAAGATTAAACGGGGAGACCTTGTGGCCATTGACCCCATAATATGGTGTGGAAAATGTGAAGCATGCAAAAGAGGACATTATCCCGCATGTACATCTTTGAAACTTATCGGTATTGATATGGATGGCGGGTTTGCAGAATATATTTCAGTGCCTGAAAATATGTTGTTTATTGTCAATCCTTCTGTTGACCCCAAATATGCAGCCCTGGTAGAAGTTTTATCTATTGGTTTTCATGCGACTAACCGTTCCGGGGTAAAAGAAGATGACAGTATTGTAATCTGGGGTGCCGGAAAAGTAGGGCAATCAATCCTTCAGGCCGTACGATTATATAGCAGAAACCAGATTTTTATGGTTGATATTCTTGATAACAGGTTGAAACGGGCAAAAATGGCTTATCCCGATATAGAAATTATTAATTCCCTGAAAACTGACCCTGTGGATTATATTCACTCAAAAACCATGGGAAAAGGAGTTGATATTGCTTTCGAAGCTGTAGGGCATCCTGCCAAAGTTAAAAATGAAATTCATCCCATTCGCTCCTGTATAAGATCAATTCGTGGTGGAGGTATTATATGTGTGCTCGGACTCGCTGATGAACCGGTTCCGGTTATCATGAAAGAGTTGATATGGAAAGAAGCAAAAATTGTTACATCCAGGGTAAGTCACGGGGAGTTTTCCGAATGTATAGAAAATCTTGAAAAAGGTAAATTGAAACCTGAAGCGTTGATCACTGCAGAGATGCATGCATCCAAAGCGCATGAAGCATTTGAGATGCTGGAAAAGGATCCTGAAAATCAGTTAAAAATCATCCTTGACTTGTGATAATATTCATGCATTACAAGTCAAGTGATACATATTCCCGGGTCATCACTTTCATATATCCTGAACCATGGTCCGACCCAAATAAATGTTCCTGTAAAATATACATACCCCTGGTTTTTGATTTCCCTTAAATCTTATATGGTCAGCGCCTGTGTGAATCGACATAAATCAGCCAATTATTAAGCTACGCTTCAGGAGAGGATGACCCCCTCTTTGTTATAAACCTGTTTTTAGCAGCCTGTAAAAAGCTTTTTACAGGCTTAGGGAATCTGAAATTGTGCTGGATTTAAACCCTAAGGCACCGTAAACAAAAGTAATTATAAAAATAAAAAAGCCAGGGTGCTCTTTAACCCGGATTTTTTAATTGAAGCATTAACATAATATGATTATGCCCGTTAATTATTGATTTACATAAATTTCCGGCAGGTTGTTTTTTAGCGGCTCAGCGTCTCAATCTTTTTTAGCCTTCTTATATGACGCTCTGCATTGGAAAATTCTGACTTTAAAAAGGTGATAGCCAGTTCAGTTGCTGTTTCAACACCAATTATTCGGCCACCCATGCACAAAATATTCATATTGTCATCCTCCACACCCTGGTGTGCGGCAAAATGATCGTGAACCAGGGCGGCTCTGATGCCGGCAATTTTATTGGCCGCTACCGATGCTCCTACACCACTTCCACATATTGCTATACCTCTTTCAACTTCTCCGGATGCTACCGCCATTGCCAAGGGGATTACATAATCGGGATAATCATCTTCGGGATCAAGTGACTGATTGCCAAAATCCACTAAGGTGAAATTTTCCTTGCCAAGTTTTTCCTTAAGGAAATTTTTTATTTCAAATCCGCCATGGTCACATGCAATACCTACTTTCATCATTTGTACAAGTTAAGGTTATTTAATTATGTATCCTTGTGATTATTAATCACAAGGATATAATCCGGGTTTTAAATATTTTTACCGGAAGTAATATGCCTCCATTAAATAAATTTCAAAAATACTTTATTTTAACAGGACAAACAATAGCCCGTTTTCCGGGTCTGAAATAATAAATTCCGGATAAAATACTTTGTCCTTTATAAGGGGCTGTTTATTCAATTTCTGGTTTTCATCATCATCATTATGAATTAATTCAATTAAGAAAAGACAACTAGTGGTCCTGCAAATGGGGAGTACTTTACATGGAATTAAAAATATTTTGAGAATTATATCAGAATCCTTATTGAATATTGTTGATAGATCAAATGAATTCATATATTTGTTTATCGATTGAACAAATATTCTGAAAATTATTTGAATTTTAATTAACTGAAAAAACCTGAATCATGAAATTACTTAAACTTAGCCCAGCCCATTTTTTAATGGTGTTTTTAATAATGTCGGTTTCCGGCTGCAACGCCGATTCTTCGCAAAATGTTAATGCAGTGGAGGAAGCTGACCGTATTACGGTACAGGTAAACGGAGAGGAATTCACCTCTTATTTGTTCAGCTCAGAACATAAATATCCTTTCTTTTACCCTGTTATTGGCCCTGAATCTGGTCTTACAGTTACCACCTGGGATCAGGAGCCTTATCCTCATCACAGTTCCATATATATTAGTTTGGACCAGATAGTGAGTGAAGATGTGGAACGTGGCAATTACTGGCAGCCGAGGGATGAGCTGGAAACCGGACAGGTGTTTTCACGCAATCCGAGGATACTGGAAGATGATGGTAAAAAAGTTGTGATTCAGGATGATACCGAATGGATTGTTCCGGCCACGGGTACCCAGCATTTCAGTGAAACACGGACTGTTACGATATGGGCCCCTTCACCTACCATCAGGATAATGGATTTTGAATTGGATTTCGAAGTTATGGAAGATCTTATGATTCGCCCTACCGGTCATTCTTTCTTCAGTGCCCGTATGAAACCTGAACTTGCTGTAGGTTGTATGGATCATGGTCCGGAGGTTGCACATCTTGGCACAGGAACTATTGTAGATTCACAGGGAAATATAGATGAAGAAGAAACACGTGAGACAACTTCAGAGTGGGCTGCATATTATGGTGACAATGACGGGGTGACAGAAGGTCTGGCAATTATTCAGCATCCTGATAATGATTATTCTGATAGCCACCAATGGGTTACCAGGGACTATGGGTTCATTTCCCCTTCACCTTTTACTTTCAATGACGAACCTGTAGAAATGAAAGCAGGTCAGGAATTGTCATTTAAATACAGGGTAGTTGTCTTTTCAGGCGATCATGAAGATGCGGATATTGAAGGATGGTATCAGGATTATATTGCCAACTAGGGTTTAATCAGATAGATAAAAAGCCCGCACCTATAGGACGCGGGCTTTTTTATGGTGTTGCGCCGTACATGGCAAATAACCTGGTGGTGAAAGTCCACTATGGTGGTTCATAATTGCCAACCATTAGCTAATGGCAAGAGTGTCCATAAAGGGACTTGTTTTTCTGACCCGGATGATGATGCCGGTCCGGATTGCACTTAGATTAAATTATGATGTCTCTTCAAGGTCTCTTTGCAGGGCTATCATTTTTATTGCCGTTATTGCCGCTTCTTCACCCTTGTTTCCATGTTTTCCTCCAGCCCGGTCCTTTGCCTGCTCCATGTTTTCGGTTGTCAGAACCCCATATATAAAAGGCATATTGTAATTCATGTTCAGATCAGTAATGCCGTAGGTCACACTCTGGCATATATAATCAAAATGACTGGTCTCGCCCCTGATCACACAACCAAGGCAGATGATAGCATCCAGATCATTATTTTCAGCCATCAACTGTCCGCCAAGGGTAAGTTCAAAACTACCTGGCACATGTTTGATCTTAATATTTTCTTTGGTGGCCCCTCTTGATGTCAAAGTGTTAATGGCTGACTCCAGCAATGCGCCGGTTATCTCACTGTTCCATTCGGAAACAACAATGCCGATTATCATGTCATCGGCCCGGGGAATTTCCCCAGGTTTATAATCGGTCATCATGCTTAAGCCGGTTCCCATAATGGTCTTTTTTTGAAAAATTCTTATAATAAATACATAGTGGTAATGATATGAAGGAAATCATCTGAAAAAAACATATGCAAAAAATGAGTATTAATCATCAAATTACTCCCTGTTCTGTCAAAGGCGGCAATATATTTTGGACTCATATACTGCCTTTTTAGTGTAGCTGTAAGTCAATTATCCATTTTTAACTGAACCCGGGTGATATATTTCTCAATCTGATCTGCTTCGGTGCTCTCAGGGTAATTTTCTTTTATCTGCTCGTATGCGTCAAGTGCCTTGGTGTAATCTCCGAGTTCTTCGTATACCAGACCGGCTTTCATCCAATAAACAGGTGAAGTAAATTCATTTGTTCTTCTTTTTGCTGCTTTGGTATAAAATGAGGCGGCATCCGGAAACTCCCCCATTTCGCTATAGGCATCACCAATAGCACCAAGTGCTATAGGTGAGATCATATAATCCCTTGAATCAAAACGGGTGAGATAATCGATGGCATTTTGATATTCTTCAATCCTTAAATATGAAATGCCTGCATAGTAATGTGCCAGGTTTGCTGTTTTTGTAACGCTGTAATCATCAATTATATCAGCAAAACCGGGATAATTACCATCACCATATAATGCCAGATAGAAAGAATCCTGTTCAAAATACCTTTCTGCCATATAGATCTGCGATCTGGCTTCTTCCTCAAGGGGAGCCACGTAAAGGTTTCTGTATCCGAGATATCCCAACACCACTATAACTATGGCGGTAACGATTATCGTAAGGCTCTTTTGGTTTTCCTCAATGTAATGTTCAGTTTTACTGAGAAGATTTTCTACCCCTTCAATTGGTTCTTCCGCACTGGTTTTTTTATTTTTCGCCATTTTTAAAGCTAATAATGATCTACTATTACAAAATAACAGCAGTAATAAAAAATACTGCCGGGTTTTTAATTTCGGGCAAATGTAATCCTTTTAAAAATTATTTTAAAATTTTTATCCTCAAAAAGTTCGTTGCTGTCATAATAATACTCATGCCGGGATTATTTATTATTCATTTCTTCACGTTTTACAAATACTTTTATTAATATGCCGGTTACGCTTCACTTAGCAGTTAAGCCGGATTTACATATACCGGAACCGGCTTCATAGGTTTTTATTAATTAGTAAAACCGGGTGATGAATTTACTTTGGATTGGGTATCCATTTTCCTTTATCCCCTTCCCAGACAAATTTCATATTGTTTCCTGAAATATTCTGGACAGGTGCCTGGTGTCTGTATGCTTTCCACATTTCCGTAACAAAGGGATCAAAAGTCTGGGTCTCACCTTTTGGTCTTGGATGATCACCCCTGTTTTTCTCATAAGGGTCATCTTCTCGCATCCAGCGATCGGCATAATCAAAAAATGCATCATGTCCCCACAGACTGACGGCTTTTAAATATCTTGCAGCAAGAGCTGTGCCTATCCAGGCAACAGCAGTGCAACAGGTCCTGTAACTTTCAGATACCTGATCCCACCTTTCCCATTGTGCTGGTGGTTTTTCTTCATATGTGTCGCGGCGACCATGGTGAATGATCATCTGCCAGAGTACAGTCTGCCCAAACCACCCATTCCCGTAATATGTTTGTGTGTCTTCCTGAAAGAAAGCAGTTGGCGGCAGCCTGGCCAAAGCTGGATCCCCGAGCATAATGCTTGCGAAAAGTACCGGCCATTTGCGTCCGCTTGAATGACCCCCGCCTTCATTCCAGTATCCGCCAACCATGGCCAGACCATAAATATCAATTCCCCTCTGTATGAGTCCAGTTGCTAATTTCTTTTTAACCTCTTGCGGCTCATCCAGCAAAAGCATCAGGCTGGCCATTGAAACTATCCTGCCATGCTCTCGTCCGTAATTCGGACCGTTTTTATAGGGGACCAGTTCCTGCTGTTCCCAACTCATCAGGTGGTCTATCCAGGGACGCTGGAAATAACGTTCAAATTCCTCCCAGGAGGGCACATCACCGGCCGGTTTAAGTTTGGGCAGGATATCCCAGTTTATATCACCTGAAAGGAAAATTGGCTTCTCTGTACCGGCATATGGTGGACGGAATGCATCCTTTGGTGGAACTTCCTCCAGACAGGTAAGAACTGAAGCTGTTTTCAAAGTCACCCGCGACATTTTCTCCGAATCCCACATAATATTTTTGCAGAAATTATCCACCGGCAGTGTATCATTGCTTATGGATGAGATGAGTGAACGGTTCGGAATAAGATCCAAAGGGAGTTTGATGCTGTTGGTGCTATTATACGAAGCATTTCTTGAATCGTACCCCTGGGTTTTTCCGGCCCTGAGAATGATCATGGAACCGTTACGCATTGTTGTGTCAATTTCCAGGCTGGTGTCGCCCCAGTGATTCCGGGTAATGAAAGTATCGTCATTGGTTACCGGCCCAGGTGAGGGAGTTATAGTCACTATCCTTACCGGACCAACCACCCACCAGTCCCCCGTTATGAACTGACCCGTTTTTGCAGGTTTGTCGAATGTCCATGTTATTCCGTACTGGCTTATCTCATTACGGTATTTTACCTTTACATCAGATTTTGCGAAAACATCCTGGCTGTTGCAGCCAATTGCAATAGCCAGCAACAGAAATTGTATATAGATTCTGGTCATTTTAAACATATCTTCAATCTTGCAATAATCTTCACTCAAAGATAAAAAAAAATGCATACAGACATAATAAGACCTAATGATACTTATTAATAGTAAATTTGGATTAAATCAATTTTTCAAAACTATACAAAACTTCTTTTAGGAGATCACTTTTGAAATATGAGCATTTAAATAAAATTTATCACATCCGGCTGATTAATTATCAGCCTTCATTAACTAACTTTACGGTTTGTATTGAACGGTATTATAATTATTTATAAAATATGTATCTCAGCTCACTCTCACTGATTAATTTCAAGAATTTCGATCAGCTTGAATATGAATTTAAGCCCCGGATAAATTGCTTTGTCGGAAACAACGGAGTTGGCAAAACCAATCTGCTCGATGCAATACATTATTTATCACTATGCAAAAGTTTTTTTAACTCAGTGGATTCCCAGAATATTCGTCATGACGAGGATTTTTTTGTCATCCAGGGTAATTATTTACTTCATGGCGAAGAAGAAAAAATTTATTGCGGTGTAAAGCGTAATACAAAAAAACAATTCAGACGGAATAAAAAGGATTACCAGAGGCTGAGTGATCATATCGGACTGATACCTGTTGTTATGGTTTCTCCGGGGGATAGTGTTCTTATTACCGGTGGCAGTGAAGAGAGAAGAAAGTTCATGAACGGTGTAATATCGCAGTATGATAAGCAGTATCTTGAAGATATGATTGCCTATAACCACGCTCTTGTTCAAAGGAATGTGCTGCTAAAGGATTTTGCTAAAAAGAGATATTTTGACCGTGATTCGCTTGATATATGGACTGAACAATTGATCGGGCCCGGGGAGCGGATTTATAAGGAACGTAAATCATTTATTGAAAAGATACTCCCTGTTTTCAAGCATTATCAGCAGTTTGTTTCTTTGGGCCGGGAAGATGTTGAACTGGTCTATGAATCCCAGTTAGATGGTGAGGATTTCCGGACTGTTATCAATGGTGCTGTTGATAAAGATCTTGCACTTCAATACAGCAGCTGTGGTATACATAAGGATGAGCTGGTGTTGGGACTGGGCGGGCACTCCATTAAAAAAAGCGGATCCCAGGGTCAGCAGAAAACATACCTTATCGCTCTCAAATTTGCCCAGTTCGAATTTATCAGAGATCTAAACAGCTTTCCTCCCATCCTTTTACTGGATGATATTTTTGATAAACTTGATGAGAACAGGGTTGAGCAAATAATTAAGCTTGTATCCGAAAATAATTTCGGGCAGATATTTATAACTGATACCAGCAGGAAGAGACTTGACTCTATTCTTGACCGTACAGGAATTGAGTATTCTGCTTTCGAACTCGCAGATAATATGAGCGGATCATGAGAAAAAGTAATACACAAAAAATAGGTGCTGTAATTTCCGATTATCTCAGGGAATTAAAAATAGACAAAAAGGTAATCGAAACCCGTCTCATAAATGCATGGCCTTCAATTGTGGGGCCCACCATTGCAAGACAGACTGAAAAGGTTTATATTCGTAATGGTGTTTATTATATTCACCTCCGGTCACCGGTTTTAAGGAATGAACTTTCTTATATGAAAACCCGCATCATGGAAGTCCTTAATGAACTGGCAGGTGAAAAAATAATCACCAATGTTGTACTAAGGTAACAGTCTTCCCGGTTGCCGCTGCAATGTAATCATTCACTACCATCCTTCACTGTAATTCCACATTGTAATTCCACATTGTAATTCCACATTGTAATTCCACA
>CAZFOO010000027.1:0-31778 GCA_964520585.1 uncultured Bacteroidales bacterium | reverse complement strand
TGTAATTCCACATTGTAATTCCACATTGTAATTCCACATTGTAATTCCACACTGATCTAGTTACCAGACCCTTAACATGATCTTTCTCATTATGCTTTGCATAAGCTAATGGAAAAATTTTATTTGATTTTGCAGAATAGTTAATGTAATCATAATAATGGGTTAATTCTCAGGTAATGTTTTCGTAGTTTATTTGCACCTGCAACGTAATGACATTTCTTTTTATTGCCGTATAGTTTTTTTGTTAAAGCTATTTAGTATAGTTTTACGACCTTAAAAAATGTTATAAAACATATTCTTGGTCCTTTATAGGGGGGTATATGCCAGTATTAAGTACACCGATAGTTTTTAGGTGATCAATAACCCTGTAAATAAATGCACCTGGTGCATTTCCCTGACTCTCTGAGCACAAATTGAATATACAAAGGAGGTCATATTCAATTATAGAGTTAAAAGAAATAAAGAAGGGTTGTCGGACATTGTTGTAGTTGCAAGGTGGTAAGGATTAGTTGTTTAAGTCGGCCACCGCAAGAATTATATTTTTTTTATTTTTTAATTAATCTAAAACCGAAAATTAAATGAAAAAAACAATCACACTATTTTTGATTGCTTTTGCGTTGTTGGGCTTTAATCTGATTAATGCACAGGAGATTGAAATTTCAGGAAGGGTTATACAGGCTTCCAACGGAGAGCCTTTGCCCGGAGTAACAGTAGTTGCTAAAGAGACTACCATTGGTACGGTAACTGATATTAACGGGAATTATTCCCTGAATGTTCCCGATGGGACCAATGTTTTGATATTTAGTTTCGTGGGACTTAAAACCGAAGAAATTGCCATTGAAGGCCGTACCGGCATTGATGTTGAAATGGTTGCGGATCTGGAAGCTCTTGAAGAAGTTATTGTGGTGGGCTTCGGCACACAGCAACGGGTTAACCTTTCGGGTGCGGTAGACCAGATTGATGTTACCGAGCTGGAGAGTCGTCCCATTTCAAGTGTTTCTCAGGGACTTCAGGGGGTTATTCCCAACCTTAATATAGATTATCTTGAAGGTTCACCGGGAACCGATCCCCGGATTAATATCAGGGGCTTTACTTCCATAAATGAGGGGGAACCCCTGGTACTGATTGACGGCATTCCGTCAACTACCGGAGAACTTACCAGACTTGATCCACAGGATGTTGCAAGTATTTCTGTGCTTAAGGATGCTGCCTCTGCTGCTATATACGGTGCACGCGCAGCATTCGGGGTGATACTTATTGAAACTAAAAGAGGAACCAGAGAGGGTGTGAATTTCAACTATTCTGCCAGGTCGTCCTGGGACACCCCTACCGTGCTTCCAAATAAAACTACTGATCCCTATATTTACATGCGTTTGCAGGATATTTCATCCAGTAACACACCATGGGACTATATTAGTTTCAGTGATGATATGTATGATTGGGCAAAGCAGCGCTCGGACGATCCTGATTCCGCTCCTGCAGTGAGAGAAGATCCGGATAATCCGGGTACATGGCAGTATATGGGGAACGAGGACTGGGTTTCATATTTTTTGTCAGATTATGGAATGTCTATGAACCATGCTTTAAGTGTTGAGGGTCGTACCGAAAAAACCAATTACTACCTTTCCGGTTCATTTGACCGACAGGATGGTGCCCTGCAGATAGCAGATGACAGGTTTGACCGCTGGAACGTCAGAAGCCGGGTTGACTATCAGGTATTTGACTGGTTAAGTATTGGTAATAATACTTTAATAACCATGACGGACCGGGTGATGCCTTCCCGCTGGGATCATGGTTACTGGGCCATGTGGGATTTCTATAATCATGAGCCGATGGCTATGGATAAAAATCCCGATGGCACCTGGGCAAACACATCGGTGGGACAACAGGCTGCTCAACTTACCCAGGGCGGGGACCTGAATGACGGACGGGAATCGTTCCGTACTACTTTCAACCTGGTTTCACCGGTTGTCGAAAACCTGCTTACCGTAAATGCTGATTATACCATCAGAAAGGAGCTCAGGGATTATAACTGGGATTACAGGCGTTACAATATCGGACACGGGCCCGATGATATCCGTGAACATGGTTCCACAGAAGTCTACCGTAACCGTACCACCTATGATTATCATGTTGCTAATATTTATGGTAATCTTAATCTTCCACTTGGCGACCATGTCATAACTTCTGTTTTCGGATTTAATCAGGAATATAGTGAGGAGTATGCTGTCATTTCAAGAGTGTCAAATGTCATTTCATCAGAGCTTCCTTCTCTTTCACTTGCCACCGGCGATCCTAATACCACTGACTGGTATAGGGACTGGGCAGTAAGGGGAGCTTTTTTCAGGCTTAACTATATGTATGATGACCGGTATATCTTTGAATTTAACGGACGTTATGACGGATCATCAAGGTTTCCTAAAGAGGACCGTTTTGGATTTTTTCCCTCTGCCTCGGTTGCATGGAGAGTTGAACAGGAATCATTCATGGACCAGCTAGACTGGCTTGATATGTTCAAGCTGAGAGGATCGTATGGTTCCCTTGGTAATCAGAGTGTTTCAGCATACGGATATATTCCCTCAATGAGTGCAGGGAGGGCTAATTATATTGTTGGTGATGCAAGACCTTTGGCAATATCTTCTCCGGGACTGGTATCTCCGGCTTATACGTGGGAGCAGGTTAGTACCCGGAATTTTGGTGTTGATATTGACCTTTTCCAGAGAAGGTTCTCTGCCGTATTTGATATGTATATGCGGGAAACAATAGGTATGCTGACTCTGGGAAGGGAGTTGCCAAGTGTGCTTGGCGCTTCTGAACCCCAGGAGAACGCTGCCGATCTTGAAACAAAGGGATGGGAGCTGAGTCTTAATTACCGTGAAGGGTTTGATCTTATAGGAAAGAGGATGAGTCTGCGTACAAGATTAGTACTTGCCGATAGCAGGGCATGGATAACTAGCTTTGATAATCCAGAGAAATTTTTTGACCAGTATTATGAAGGCATGGAGGTTGGAGAGATCTGGGGTATGGAATTTGACGGCTTGTTTCAGACCGATGAAGAGATCGAAAATCTTGACCAGAGCCAGATAATACCCTGGGGAGCACTTTCAATTGTACCCGGCTGGCCAAAGTTCGCGGACCAGGACGGAAACGGGGTAATAGAACAAGGCTATACTGTTGATGAACCTAACGATATGAAAATAATTGGTAATTCGCAGCCAAGATACAGGTATGGCCTTAATTTTGACGCGGACTGGAACAATTTTGACATTAGAGTTTTTTTCCAGGGCGTGGGGAAGAGAGATTACTATCCACAGCATTATCTTTACTGGGGCTTCTTCCAGCAGCCTTACCAGGGTGGTTATGAGCATCTGTATGATTTTTACAGAGCACAGGATGATCCCGAAGCACTTATGGCCATGCATTCACAGTCCTATATTGATGCGGGACTGGCACAAGCAAATACCGATGCTGAATATCCTGTTCTTCAGGCCTGGCTTGCCGATAACAGGGTAGTAGGCCTGGGAAGCATACCCAATACCGGCTATATGCTTAATGCTTCATATCTGAGACTTAAGAACCTGACAGTAGGGTATACCCTTCCCAGTAATCTTACCGGAAGGATAAATGTCGAAAGACTGAGAGTTTATATTAGCGGTGAGAACCTTGCTGAATGGTCGGAGCTGTCTAAATATTTCGATCCCGAAACGGTTACTGATGACGGAGTAGGTTACAGGTATCCCTTCCAGCGAAGATATTCGGTGGGAATCAATGTTAGTTTTTAATTATGGATATAATGAGACAAAATAACTTTCTAAAACAATTTCTCATTGCAAATATGTTGATTATGAAGAAAATAAAAATATTTACCATGTCTTTAATCCTCCTGGTATCTTCATTGGTACAGTCATGTAACGATGATTATATGGACAGGTTTCCAAAGACTGAAATAGGAAGGGAAAACTTTTTCAATACCAGGGATGACCTTCAGATGTATGTTAACAGCCTTATCAACTGGACTAATTTCGGATGGTCTTCAGGAATATTCATTGAATCTTCTGATGATGCCTACACTACCGGATCGGCTGAGTTCAGGACTATCATGACGCAGCCTGTTTCTTCATCAACCATAACCGCCGGTTGGAACTGGGGCAGGCTTCGTGATATCAATTTTTTCCTTGAAAATTTCGAAAAAGCTAATATCCCCCAGGCCGATCTTGATCATTTCGAAGGGGTTGCCAGGTTTCACAGGGCCCGTTTCTATATGGGCATGGTACAGAGGTTTGGTGATGTGCCATGGTATGGTAAGGTGCTCGATACAGATGACGAAGACCTTTATAAGCCCAGAGATCCAAGAGAATTTGTTGTGCAGAAAATTTTCGAGGATTATGAATTCGCAGCTCAGCATGTAAGGAGCAGCCAGGCTGTTGGTTCGGTTGACTTATGGGTTGTCAAGACTTTTATGGCTCGTCACGCTCTGTATGAAGGTACTTATCGTAAATATCATGATTATCTAGGCTTACCATATGAGGAATTTCTGGAGACTGCCAGGAATCAGGCAAAGGATATTATTGATAATGGAGGCTTTGACCTTTATTCGACTGGTGATCCTGACAGTGATTACGGGAGTCTTTTTTCCAACACAAACCTGGTGGGCAATCCCGAAGTAATACTTGTTAACAGGTCTGTTGAGGGAGAAAGGAACAGCGGATGGCCGGCAACCGTTTTTGGTGGTTACGAACAATCACCCAGTAAAGATCTCCTTCAGTCATATCTTATGGCTGATGGTTCTTTTTATTCTGATCAGGCGGACTGGGAAACAAAATTGTTCGTTGAAGAATTTGAAAACAGGGATCCCAGGCTTTACCAGACTTATGCTTATCCAGGATGGGTATTACATAATCCGAGCACTCACGTGGTAGGATCAGGCGGTGAACCTTATGTTCAGCAATTTAACAAACATTTTACAGGCTATCATGTAATCAAATATTTTGTTAATGATCCCGATCCTGTGGTTCATGCAAGCATTGATATTCCTGTACTCAGGTATGCTGAAGTCCTCCTTACCTACGCAGAGGCAAAGGCTGAATTAGGTGAGCTCACCCAGACAGATCTGGACATTACTATAAACAGGTTAAGAGACAGGGCGGGTATGCCTCATTTGACTATGGACCCTCCGGTTGATCCTGTTCAGCAAGCCAGGTATCCGGGACTGGCATCGTCGACTGCCCAGTGGGCTGAACTGCTAGAGATCAGACGTGAACGCCGCATTGAGCTTACCCACGAAAGCAGGAGGTTTAATGATCTCATGCGTTACCGTGCAGGACATCTTCTGGAAAATGAGCCGGAGGGACTTTATTTCCCGGCTCTCGGCAATTATGATCTTACAGGTGACGGCTACGATGATGTAAAGCTTATTCCTCATACTGATATTATTCCGCCATTCGCAGACAGGGAGGTCAATGAGCTTGGTGTAACCCTTGTGTATTACAGGACCGGTCCCATTGATACAGATGCCACTGTCTTTCTTGAGAATGGTGATCAGGGTAATATTCAAGTTACAGAAAGTATGGGTACTTTTGAAGACCCAAAGCATTACTACCGTCCGGTTCCTCAAAGGGATACCCAGATAAACCCCAACCTGGAACAGATATTCGGGTGGGAATAACAATGATCCTGACTTTTGGTGAAATTATTAAGGTGCAACCGTTTTGCCGGAAAGCTTATAGTACCGGGTCCGGTCTTTTAAGGACCAGGTCCGGTACTTATTTTTAATAGTAATTGTAATTTGAAATATTTATCCAATAAATAAGCCGGAAATACATAGTCAGCATGGAATAAGATATTTTAAACAAATCTTATCCAAAATTCTTTCTTATATGAAAGATATCAGATTTAGACAGACATAAAATATGTGCAAAATATTTGAGCTTAAGTTTGACATGAAGTGTTTATGTAAATTGCTAACTAAACTTGTAACCAATGAAATATTCATGGTACTGCGTAAAACAAAATAAGATGAAAAAGATCTATAACCTGATTTTATTTATATTTTTTTTCGGCATTATCCTCTCTTCCTGTGATGCAGTTTCACCTGATAAAGGACCTCTGCAGGAAAGCGCAGAGCCATTTTCCTTTGCATTTATGACTGATCTTCATCTGAATTTCGGCGAAAATGGGAGCTATGAAGGATTTGAGCAGGCCATTGCCAAGGCGGAAGAACTTGGGGTGGATTTTATTATCTCTGGAGGAGATAATGTTGATGCCGATGCCATTGGCGACGATGCCGGTACAGCTCATAAAATGTATGAAGAGTTCAAAAATATTGTTGATGAGTCAGATACCGATATAAAGGTAACCATTGGCAATCATGACAGGTTCTGGCATGATGAAGGAAGTGAGGAAGTCCACGGTGCAGGTATGTTCATGGAATATTTTGGGGATACTTATTTCGATTATGAATTTGGCGGTGTCCATTTTATCCACCTGAATACTTCTGAGGTTTGTGAGGGCGAATATTGTGTGTCTCCTGACCAGAAGGACTGGCTTTCAGGATTATTGTCCACCATTGAAAATGACAAGCCCATAGTTCTTACCGTGCATGTTCCTTTCCTGTCATTTTATTATCCCGCACTCCGGGGATATTACACCGATACCGATATCTTCAGGAACTTCAAGGAGATATGGGATATGTTTGATAATCATAATCTCGGACTGGTTCTTCAGGGGCACATGCACCTTTACGAAGAGCTTAATGTGCTTGATACGCAATTCCTGACTGGTGGCGCCGTATCGGCAAACTGGTGGGGCGGACCTTATCATGGCACGAATGAAGGTTTTGTTTATGTTGAATGGGACGGTACAGATTTTTCCTGGGAATACATAGATTATGGCTGGGTGGCAAGGTAATTTTTTTTATTTTTAACATGTTTATATATAATGCCGGTTTTACATTCCATAAATACCGGTTCAATCCTTTATGTAATAATATTAGCCTGATTAATTCACAAACTTAAAATTATACTTGAGCCATTTAACCTTGGGAACAATATTTCTTCACCAATAAAATATCTGATCGCTTAATTTCATAATCGTTCTAATATTTATGAATTAGCGAGGTTTTAATATGAATTTAGTTTTTGTTTAAACATTTAATAAGCCATCTTAATAGAAGCATTGCTATGAAAAAAATAATTGTTTTATTATCATTTTCTGTTTTTTATCTATTTTCACCGGCCCAGGACCTTAACAGGGTCAAGGAGCCCGAGATGCTCAGGGAGATGAACAGGAAGGAGATACATATTCCAGATGTTCAGGGATACAAGACGCTGAAAGGAGATTTTCATATGCATACTGTCTTTTCTGACGGCGATGTATGGCCAACTGTCCGTGTTCAGGAAGCATATTACGAAGGCCTTGATGTAATTGCAATTACCGATCATATTGAGCACAGACCAAAAAGGGATTTTGTGAAAGGCGATCATAACTCAGCATATGAAATTGCTCTTCCCGAAGCGGAGAAGTTTAATCTTTTACTGGTGAAATCGGGAGAAATCTCAAGGTCAATGCCTCCGGGGCATTTAAATGCCCTTTTTCTGGAAGATGCCAATCTGCTCGAAACCGATGATTATATGGATGCCATTGAAGAGGCTAACCGGCAGGGAGCATTTCTTTTCTGGGCTCATCCGGGATGGGATGCACAACAGCCCGATACAACCATGTGGTGGGATGTTCATGAGGAACTTGTTCAGAGGGGTTGGTTACATGGAGTTGAAGTATATAACTGGGATGAATGGTATCCTTTAGCATTTGACTGGTGCAATAATATGGATCTTGCCTATCTTGCAAATACAGATGCCCACCTGGTTTCTGCCTACAGGTTTAACCTTGAAAAATATCACAGACCCATGACGCTGATCTTTTCAAAGGATAAAACCTTGGAGTCAGTCCGCGATGCCATGTTTGACCAGCGAACCGTTGCTTTTTTCCTTAACAATCTCGCCGGTCCGGAATACCTTTTGAAACAACTTTTTGATGCATCAGTAGAAATAAATAAGCCTTTCAGGGTTGATGAGGGAGGGAAGGCGTACTTTGAGGTAGTGAATCCTACTGATCTTACTTTTTTAATGAAAAACGACTCACCCCTGAACGGATCTCCTTCAGAAATCAATATTCACCCCCACAGTTCGGTGATAGTTAGTTGTGACCTTACTGCTGGCAGCGTTTCCCTGCCATATAATATAATCAACCTTCATACAGGTACTGGAAAAACTCTGGAGGTGGAATTAAAGATACAAAAGTGACTGGTGGAAGTTAAATCAGATAATTATTATTTTCGTATATTAAATTAATTAGCAGTTTTATATTAAATAGTTGTATTTTGCAAATATTAAATCCGGTTTTTTCAAATCCCCTGAAACCAAGTGAAACCTCATGAAACATAATGTTTGTAAATCTTATTTTGAGTCAGAGGTACCATGAGGGTTTCATTTAACAATTATATATCCATGCGCATCAAAAGGTTTTCAAATTATTTGGTTTTCAGCATCATCATATTGCTGACAGTATCCTGCGGTAATGGTCGTGAGGAGTTTTTTGTACAAACAGTGGAAATCCCTGAAGATTATACTTATGAGCAAACCGTGGAGTTGTCTGCACGCGTTTTGCCCCATCCCAGGCAGATGAAATGGTTTGAGGATGAGTTTTTTGGATTTATCCATTACGGGCCCAATACCTATTCCGGAAGAGAGTGGGGAACAGGGTTTGAGGATGCCGCCCTTTTCAATCCCGGCGATCTGGATACCGACCAGTGGTGTGAGTTGATGAAAGCTGCAGGTATCAGGCGGGTTATCATGGTTGTCAAACACCATGAAGGATATTGCCTGTGGCAGACCCGCTACACGGATCATTCCGTAGCTTCATCACCATGGCGTGACGGACAGGGTGATGTGTTGAGGGAGCTGGCAGAATCTGCTGAAAAATATGGATTGAGACTTGGTGTATACCTGTCCCCTGCAGATCTGTACCAGATAGAATCTGAAAATGGTTATTATGGTAATGGCAGTGAGTTTACCGAACGTGTAATTCCCCGTAAGGTAGCGGGTCGTCCTTTCGAAGATGACCGTAGTTTCACCTATGTGGTTGATGACTATAATGAATATTTCATGAATCAGCTGTTTGAATTGCTTACTGAATACGGACCGGTTTTCGAGGTCTGGTTTGATGGTGCAAACCCGAAGCCGGGTACCGGACAGACCTACACTTATGATGCCTGGTATGAAATGATTTACGAGCTGGCCCCTGATGCTGCGATTTTTGGTAAGGGGCCCGATGCGCGCTGGTGCGGAAATGAAGGGGGAAGAACACGCGATGATGAATATAATGTGATCCCTCTCAGCGTATCACCCGATTCATTTGACTGGCCGGATATGACTGCTCAGGATATTGCCGGACGGGAAAGAATAACTAAGGACACGCGGTACTTTCATTATTATCCGGCGGAGACCAATACCTCTATCCGTCATGGTTGGTTCTGGCGGAATGACGATGAGCAGCAGGTAAGAAGCGCCGATGATGTTTTTGATATATATGAACGTTCTGTCGGCGGTAACAGCATATTTCACCTTAACATACCACCCAACAAACTTGGACAGTTTTCTGACAGGGATGCCGAAGTGCTGCTGGAGGTGGGCCGGCGGATTGATGCTGTTTATGGCGTTAACCTGCTGCATGATGCCACCACAGATGCAGATAATATTCTGGATGGTGATACCGGCACCTGGTGGCAATCCCCCGCCAAAGAAACGACCCTGGAAATATCCATTCCGGAAAAAAGACTCATCAACAGGCTGATGATAAAGGAGGCCATAGCTCACAGAAGTGAAAGAGTCGAAGAACATTATCTTGAGGCACGGATTAACGGCGAATGGGTGCATATAGCCGATGGCAAGACCATCGGGCACAAGAGGATACTCCGGTTTCCTGCTGTAAATACCGATGCTTTCAGGTTAAGTATTATGAAATCACGTCTCGAACCTGCGATTGCACACATTTCTGCACATTATTATGATGAGCCGCCAAAACCTGTTGTGATCAGGCGTGATGGCGAAGGCATGCTTACTTTGGGAGTCGGGTTAAGCTTTGCATGGAATAATCATGGCATGACAGATCAGTCCCAGCCCATCTATTATACACTGGATGGAAGTGAACCAACCACCGGGTCAATAAGATATGAAGAACCATTTCCCCTTCCCGGGGGCGGATTTGTTAGGGCAAGAGCGATTGTTGAAGAAAGTGAAGGCCCGGTGAGTGAAAGATATATTGGACTTCTGAGAGCCGGATGGACAGCTACTGACCCGGAAGGCCGGGAAGAAGAGGCATCCATGGTTCTGGATGGCAATTCGCACACCCGCTGGATTGCCAGCGAAGAGGCATCAAGTCCATACAGCCTTACCATAGATATGCGGATGATCTATAAAATTTCAGGCTTCTCATATGTTCCCGCTGCACCGGCCGGTTTTATAGAATCCTATGAAGTGGAGGTTAGCCCCGACGGAGAAAAATGGGAGACTATTCACCGTGGTGCATTTGGTAATATCATAAATGATCCGAGCCGGAGGATAGTGACTTTTGACGGTGAATATGATGCCAGGTTTTTCAGGCTTTCAAATTTGCAGGCACCAGGCGCAGTAAACAGGGTAGGCGCAGCTGATATTGAGCTGCTTCCTGCCGATAATAATTAAAACAGATGAATAGATCACTTTCAGGAATCAGTCTTTTAGGTCTGGGCATTGGTCTCAGTTCGTGCACCGGCTCAGTTACCGAACAACATCAAAATCTGAGGCCCAATATTATTTATATCCTTGCCGACGACCTTGGTTATGGAGAATTGGGATGTTATGGACAAACCAAAATAGAAACTCCCAATATTGACAGCCTGGCTGCTTCCGGAATGATCTTCACTGATCATTACAGCGGTTCTGCTGTCTGCGCTCCTGCCCGGGCAGTGCTGCTTACCGGGTTGCACAGCGGGAAATCTCAGATTCGCGGAAACGATGAATGGGGACAGAGGGGAGATGTATGGAGCTACCGGGCTATGATTGCCGATTCAACCCTGGAGGGTCAGCGCCCCCTCAAGACAGGTACGGTTACTCTGGGCACTCTTCTTCAATCTGCCGGCTACAAGACCGGTGTAGTTGGTAAATGGGGACTGGGTGCGCCACATACAGAAGGGGTACCCAACAAACAGGGATTTGATTATTTTTTCGGATATAACTGTCAGCGGCAGGCCCACACCCTTTATCCGGTGCATTTATGGGAAAATGACCGGCGTGTCTACCTGGATAATGATACGGTTGCACCCCATACTGTCCTTGATAAGGGGGCTGATCCTTACGACCCGGAAAGCTATGCTCCTTTTGAACTGAATGATTATGCACCTGAACTTATGTTTAATGCCATCACCGGTTTTGTTGAGGATAATAAAGACAACCCGTTCTTCCTTTACTGGGCAACACCCATACCTCACTTGCCGTTACAGGCTCCGGATGAATGGGTCGATTATTATGTGGAAAAATTCGGAGATGAAGATCCATACCTTGGAGCCAGTTCATATTTTCCGCACCGCTACCCTCACGCGGCATATGCAGCAATGGTTAGTTATCTTGACCATAATGTGGGAAAACTTGTACAGCAACTTAAAGACCTGGGTGTATATGAAAATACCCTTATAATTTTTACCAGCGATAACGGTCCCAGTTTTACCGGAGGCACAGATTCTCAATGGTTTGGAAGCGGCGGTCCTTTTCGCAGTGAATACGGATACGGCAAGGGCTTTTTACATGAAGGGGGTATTCGTGTGCCCATGATTGCATCCTGGCCTGGCGTTATTGCTCCCGGTTCAGTGAGTGACCATCCATCGGTCTTTTATGATGTAATGCCCACATTTGCTGAAATAACAGGTACTGATACACCTAAATTTACCAGTGGAACAAGTTTTTTTCCTTCACTCAAAGGAGAGCCTCAGTCCCCGCCTGAATTCCTTTACTGGGAATTTCCGGGTTATGGGGGACAGATGGCTGTGAGGATTGGAAATCTTAAGGCAATCCGTAAAAATATGCACGAGGGTAACCTTGAATGGGAATTATATGATCTGAAGAGCGATCCGCGTGAATTATTTAATATTGCCGGAGAGTACCCTGAAGTGATTGAAAGAGTAGAAGCTATTGTATCCAGGGAACGAATCGTGCCCGAAATTGAACGTTTCAGGTTTAGTGTATTGGATGAATAATATTTCCAAAATATTCCGTGAGAATAAATTCTAGTTATTATCTTAATTTTATCAGAGCAATGTATTGGTATTCAATACATCACTCTAATGGTAACTCCGGGGGTTTGTTCATGTTATTTTGTCTGCCGAAAGAGTATTGAGGTTCATTAGGAAATATTTGGCGGATTTAATAAATTGTAAGCCGGAAAGATTCTTGACTTACTTCAATATTTTTTTTAATGACAATTTATAATATGAGACTAATTAAAGGTTTTATCCTGGTGCTTTTTCTCGGAATTGGCGCCTGTGGCGAAAGCCCTGTAATTATGCCGGAACGGAATACAACGGTTTCAATCGTTGGAGACCAGTTTCATATCAATGGTATGCCCACCTATGAGGGACGGGAATGGACAACATCCGATGGCGGAGTGTATCCTGTCGAGGGACTCCTGATGAATGCCCGTCTGGTTCAGGGTGTCTTTGATGATCTTAATCCCAATACCCGTGGGCAATGGATATATCCCGACACAAAGAAGTGGGATGCGGACCGTAACAGCAGGGAATTTGTAAATGCGATGGCCTCCTGGCGTGAGCATGGATTGCTATCTTTTACGCTTAATCTGCAGGGGGGCTGCCCCTACGGCTATTGCCAGGATCAGCCCTGGGATAACTCCGCTTTCGCGCCTGACGGGTCATTAAGGGATGAATATATGCTCCGTCTGGATCAGATCCTGTCGAGGGCTGATGAACTGGGCATGGTGGTAATACTGGGATACTTTTATTTCGGTCAGGATAACAACCTTGAAAATGAGCAGGCTGTAATAGCCGCTGTTGAAAACGTTACAAAATGGGTGCTGGAGAAGGGTTTTACCAACGTGATCGTTGAAATAAACAATGAATGCAATATAAGGTATGATCATGAGATACTGCAGTGTGCAAGGGTTCATGAGCTAATAAGTATTGCAAAAAATATCTCGGTAGATGGCCGCTCACTTTATGTCAGCACTTCACTGGGAGGCGGGGGAGTACCTCCGGCCAATATTGTAGAAGCTTCCGATTATATCCTTCTTCATGGCAACGGGGTGCGGGATCCCGCCCGGATGGAAAACATGATAAATCAGGTAAGGGAGATGGATGAATACTCTCCTATGCCGGTCGTTAATAATGAAGATGATCAGCCATGGAGAGTCGAAGATCAGGGGTGGGGTGAAGAAGGAAATAATTTTGTAGTGTGCGTCAGGAATTATGCATCATGGGGATTTTTTGACTTCCGTTTTGAAAGTGAACATTACGATTATAACCAGGGTTACCAAAGCATCCCGGTTAACTGGCAGATCAGCTCGGAGCGCAAGAGGGACTTTTTCAGGATGCTTGCTGAAATAACCGGGAGTCCGGGTACTCCAATAGTAGACGCCGGCTTTTCAGAAGAGTTTGGCAATGTGACTGCAAGTATCGAAGGTGTTAGCAGTGATACGGTCATTGAGCAGGTATTGCTTGTAGTCAATGATGATATTGTTGCTGTGCTGGAAGAAGAACCCTTTGAGTTCAGCTTAAGTGAAATACCTGAAAAGGAACACTGGATAAAGATCAGGGTTATTTATTCTTCATCAGGAGAAGAGGTGATAATCGAATCCCCTTATTATAGAAATCCCTGGTGGCCTTATGGTGGTCCTTCCAGATGAATTTGGCTTGATTCATGGATTTAAGTTTTGGAATCACAAAAATCCACTTTTTAATTCAAATCGTTACGATATTTTTCACCTCTGTAATTGCGATGTACAAAGACTCTCAAAGAACATATATTAACTTTTAGTGCCCACTAATGATAATAAATCATTAAATATGATGGAAATTAACAAGATTTTTAAAAGCCGGTTTTTTAGACAGGTCTCCATAGGTACATTCGCGACTACCGGTTTACTGGCAGGCGGATCTGTTTTGCAGGGTTGCAGCAGTGGTGAAGGCGAATCAACATCAAAGCCGAATATTTTGGTATTTATTGTAGATGATATGGGATGGCAGGATACCTCGGTTCCTTTCTGGACAGAAAGAACGCCCTTTAATGACCTTTACCATACACCCAATATGGAAAAGCTTGCTGCCGAAGGGATGAAATTCACTCAGGCATATGCATGTGCTGTTTGCTCCCCGTCCCGGACCAGTCTTATGACGGGAATGAATGCTGCCAGGCACAGGGTTACCAACTGGACATTGAGACGGAATATCCCGACCGACAGGCCTGATGATATACTTGAAATGCCTGTCTGGAATGTTAACGGACTCCAACCTGTTGATACAGTCGAAAATTCTTTATATGCCACCAACCTGGTGCAATTGCTTAAGGAAAACGGTTATTATGCCATACATTCAGGAAAAGCCCACTGGGGAGCAATAGACACGCCCGGATCAAACCCGCTAAATTTTGGCTTTGACATAAATATTGCAGGTCATGCTGCCGGGGGATTGGGAAGTTTCCTTGGGGAAAACAACTTTAGTGCGGTATGGCGAAACGGAGACCCTGTATGGGATGTCCCCGGACTGGAACAGTATCATGGAGATACCATCAATCTGACGAACGTGCTTACAATTGAGGCAATTAAAGCACTGGATAAAGCCATGGATACCGGTAAACCCTTTTACCTCTATATGTCACATTATACTGTTCATACCCCGCTGGAGCCTGACCACCGCTTCATTGACAAATACCGGGAAATGGGACTGGAGGAAGAGGAAGCCAGGTATGCATCGATGCTCGAGGGCATGGACAGGAGTCTGGGTGATCTGATGAATTATCTGGAGGAGAATGGACTTGATGATAACACGGTCATTCTTTTTATGTCTGATAACGGTGGATTAAGTGCCCATGCGCGCGGAGGCGAACCCCATACCCACAATTATCCTCTCAACAGCGGCAAAGGATCGGCATATGAAGGAGGGATAAGAGTTCCCATGATTGTAAAATGGCCAGGTGAGGTAGCTTCCGGAACCGTAAACGATGAATACCTGATTATTGAAGATTATTTCCCTTCCATACTGGAGATGGCCGGAATTGATGATTATAAGACCATTCAGCAGATTGACGGTGTTTCATTTTTACCGCAGTTGCGACAGGAGGAAGCTGCGGATGAAAACCGGGATCTGATATTTCATTATCCCAATAAATGGGGTGGTACAGGGCCCGGTATTGGAACTACCAGCACTATCAGGAGCGGGGACTGGAAGCTAATATACTGGTATAAAGATCAAAGTTTTGAGCTTTATAATATTACAGAGGATATCGGCGAACAAAATAACCTGGCAGATACAGAAACAGAAAAAGTAGGAGAGCTTGCATCGGCACTGGGCGGTTACCTTAGAAGTATGGATGCTGACCGTCCGCTGTTCAGTTCCACCGGAGAACCCGTTCCCTGGCCGGATGAAGCTTTATAATAGTTGATTATAAACCCGCTCCTGAGGATGCGGGTTTTTTAATCAACACATTTTTTAATATTTACAAACATTTTTTAATATTTACAAACATTTTTTAACTTGGACAATATTTTTAAATCTGCAGAATGACAAACAAAAACTCCAGACGCCGTTTTATAAAGAATGCATCTTTAGCAACAGCAGGCTCGGTATTCCTTGGCTCATGTAAAGAGGAAAAGGAGAGACAGCAAGCTGACTTCACAGAACTTGATAAAGTTATTGACCGGCCTGTATTGAAAACAGAGTTTTTCGCGGACCCCGTTATTATTGAATCTCTCGAATTACTGCGACACAATGATAACTTTATCTGCATTGTGCGTTCAACAGATGGCGCAGAAGGTATCTCGGTGAGCAACAATTTTCAGATGGTGTCACTTTACCCGGTTTTCAGTCACCGTGTTCAACCCTATTTTATAGGAAAAGATGCCCGTGAACTTGAGAAATTGCTTGATGAGCTTTATGTTTACAGAAGTAATTACAAGCTTCAGAATCTTGCATTATGGATACCTGTAGCTACCGCCGAGTTTGCAATTCTGGATATGCTTGGACGAATCTCCGGCAGATCTTTCGGTGAGCTGATAGGAGAAATCCATAATGCCTCAATTGCTGTATATCAGGCTAATAATTTCAGGGGCAGGACGGCCGAAGAATCTGTAACCCTGATAAGGGAACATGTAGAGCGGACTCAGGCCAGGGCCCTTAAATTTAAGGTCGGCGGCAGGATGAGCAATAATGCCGATTACCCAGCGGGCAGGAGTGAAAAGCTTATCCCGCTCATAAGACAAACCTTTGGCGACGAAATGACAATATATGCTGATTCCAACGGATCTTATACCCCCGATGAGGCAATCAGAATTGGCAGGATGATGGAAGAGTACCGGTTTGATTTTTATGAAGAACCCGTTCCTTTTGATTGGTATGATGAGACAAAGGAGGTTACGGAAGCCCTTAATATTCCTGTTGCCGGAGGCGAGCAGGAACCCAGTATGCGAAACTTTCGCTGGCTGATAGGGAACCATGCCCTCGATATTGTTCAGCCTGATATGTTCTATTTTGGCGGCATGATCCGCTCAATGAAAGTGGCAAGGATGGCAGCAGCCTTAAATAAGCCATGTGTTCCCCACATTTCAGGTTCAGGATTGGGCTATCTTTATATGATGCACTTTGTCTCGGCAATACCAAATGCCGGCCCTTATCATGAATTTAAAGGATTCAACAATGAGATCCCTTTGGAATGTTCTACCTCGAGCCTCACAAGTGAAGATGGAGTAGTGGTTGTTCCAACGGGTCCCGGACTGGGAGTGGAAATTGACCCGGATTTTATTAAATTGCATGATATTGTCAGGGGATAATTTACCAGGAAATGGTTCTATATAATTAGTGAATCCGGCATAAAAAGGCAGTAACAGGTAAAATCAATCTCCCCTGCTAATTGTATCTGTATGGTAATAAGGATTATGTGGAAACAGGATTTAGTACATTTCTTCTGTAAAAAAGAGTCGAAATTTTGTTTCGGAAAATACAAAATATAAAACAAATCAAATCAAATCAAAATGACAACTTTTAAAACTACCTCAATTACAATCGCGGGACTACTTACCGCAGGATTATCCGGCCACCATTTTGTTGCTGCGACTGAGAGTCCCGCTACAGAAAGATCGAACGAATCAGCTCCCAACCTGATAGTTATTTTCACTGACGACTTGGGATACGGGGATATTGGTGTTTTTGGCCATCCTAACATAAGAACACCCCACCTTGATAAAATGGCATATCAGGGACAAAAATGGACAAATTTTTATGTGGCTGCACCTGTTTGCACTCCTTCCCGCGCAGGCCTGCTTACAGGAAGGTTGCCGGTCCGCTCGGGCATGGCCAGCGACAAGCGCCGTGTGCTTTTTCCCAATTCAAACGGTGGATTACCCCAAAGTGAGATCACAATAGCCCGGGCTTTAAAGGAAAAAGGTTACCGGACAGCAGCCGTTGGTAAATGGCATCTGGGCCATAAATCACCTTTTCTTCCTACCGATCACGGGTTTGAGACTTATTTCGGCATTCCCTATTCCAATGACATGGACAAGGTCAGAGGTACCGCCGACCATTTCACCCTTGCCGAACGGGAGGAGTATGAGGCCTATGATGTGCCGTTGTTGCGCGATAAAGAGATAATTGAAAGACCGGCGGATCAAAGAACCATAACCCGGCGGTACACCGAAGAAGCAGTCAACCAGATTAAAGAATTCAAGGATGAGCCCTTCTTTGTTTACCTGGCGCACTCATTGCCGCATATACCCTTGTTTCGTTCGGAAGAGTTTATAGGCTCTTCTGTTGCCGGCATATACGGAGACGTTATAGAGGAGATTGACTGGTCGGTCGGTCAGATCCTGGAAACTCTTAAAGAAGAAGGTGTTGCGGAAAATACCCTGGTTATTTTTACCTCTGACAACGGACCATGGCACACTTTCAAAACACACGGGGGATCATCCGGGTTGCTCCGCGGAGCCAAAGGAGGTACTTTTGAAGGGGGTATGAGGGTACCCACTGTTTTCTGGTGGCCCGGGACCATTGAGCCGGGGGTGATAATGGAGATGGGGACTACAATGGACCTGTTTCCAACCTTTTGCAGCCTTGCCGGTATTGACATCCCGGAAGACAGGGTATATGATGGTTACGACATTTCACCGGTGATACTCGGAACGGGTCATTCTCCTAGGGAGGTGGTTTATTACTATCGTGGCGAGCAGGTTTATGCCATCCGTAAAGGAGATTTTAAAGCCCACTTTATCACTCAGCCCGAGTATGGCAACAGAAGAGCCCACTTCATTACCGAACCATCAGCTGAGATAGAATCCGGAAGGACCGTACACGATACCCCAATGCTATTTAACGTGAGTGTTGACCCGGCAGAGAAATTTAATGTTGCAGAAGAGCACCCCGAAGTAATTGCCGAGTTCAGGAGAATACTGGAGGAACATACTGCAACCCTGGTCCCGGTAGAGAACCAGCTTGAAAAGTGACTTGCCAGGATTGGCTTGTCTGTTAATAAAGCCTTGTGGCCGGCAGGAAACCAGCTTGAAAAGTGACTTTTCAGGCTGGGATTTTTGTTAATCTTTGAAATTCGCGTCTTCTGTTAGCCGCAAAGTCCTTGCGGTGTTTCGCCAGAAAGCAGCTGCTTGCCCGCCTTTTAGGGGCAGATAGATAAATGCGATCTGCTGATTCGTTACCGGGTATTTTTATCCTGTAACGAACATGAAAACCCCGCTTCAGGAGAAAAGTCGGTTGTAGCTGCAGTATTTTCAGGGGTTAGGGTCCCAAAGATTCTGTTTAAATAGGCGCTGACGGTAAATGACCTTCCGGTCATTCCGGATCGGTGGACTACACAGTTTGAAGAACCACATTCAAGATAAAAGGAAAAAACAAAAGGGTCATTCCGGTTAAAACCCATTTTGCCAAATCTCAAATCATTAAAAATGAGGGAATCTGATACTGATCGGCTGACGGAATAATAACCTTTGGAAAACCTTTTTAATTGCTGGAGAGACTGGCTTTCTTTGTAAGATGAAAGCAAATATTCGTTACGTGGTATGTATTGAAAAGGAATATTGTTTTTCCGGTCAAATATTGAAAATAGTCCCATATAATAACCTGACTCCGATTCGGCAATACCCATCCAGAGGAAGTTTGTAAGTGGCATTGGTGATGTTCGCAAACGCTGGTAATCCAGTTGCTGTGATTCCAGTGATTGCCGGAATTGCTGGTGGATTAGTGGCTTATGCATAAGCGTAAGCAAAAGGTAGGCTGAACTGACTGAAATTGCCCATATCCCAAGTTTGCGGCGGATTAATGTGTCGCGGCCAAAAAACATCAGCACAACAAGAATTATCAGAAATGGCAGGGTGTAAAAAACATCAATTATGGAAACAGAATTTATCTCTAACCTTACGCCGGACAATGGTTCAAGAAATCCGGTGCCATAACCTGTCAGCATATCAAGCATAGGGTGTGTAACCAAAACCAGAAATGCCATCAGCCACCACTTTATGAAAGAAACCTGTGCTTTCCTGAATATTCGTCCAAGCAGCAATGCCAGCAAGGGAGATATCATTAATGAAAAAACGAGTGAATGTGAGAAGCCCCTGTGCACTAGAAGACCATCTGCCACTGAATAAAATCCCGTAATCAGTACATCCAGGTCGGGAATAGTTCCGATAACTGCTCCAATTAAAAGTGCCTTATTTCCAACTTTACGACCAAGTGTAACTTCTGCCACTCCAGCGCCAAGAACTGCCTGTGTTAATGAATCCATCAAAAATGTTTTCTATTAAACAGGATAGAGCCTTGATTGTTTAAATGTGACAAATCAACCTGATCTAATATTATCTCTTTACGAATCACAAAACCGGTGAATATTAATTATCCGTTAAAAACAATATTCTCCATGAAGAGGCTGGTAGTTAATCATAAGAACCTCATTGGTTTTTATGATTAATATTGCTGGTACAAATGCAACAAAGTATACATAAAATCTGGACCCCCGGTGATTGCCTCATAATGCGAATGCTGGTTAGTTGCCCGCGGAAGAGGAAGCCCGTCATTAAGAAATAAATCCACTCCAATCTGACCGAAATAATTTGCACGTTCCAGATATTTCTCTTCTCCTGTCATTTTCTCTTACACCCGGAATACTTTCGAAGCTCTCCACAGAACTTATATTCATTGCATTCCGATGCAGTTGAAATGGTTATCCCTGCCGAAAGGGTTGAAATTTATCTGTTTGCCGGACCGACTCCACTGGATGTTGTACGGCGGTTCAATCTTTTTAACGGGGGAGGTGTCTTGCCTTCTCGCTGGGGGATGGGATTTACTCACAGGGTGCCCCGCCTGTACACTGCTTCGGATGTTGAACAGGAAGTCAGGGACTTTAATGAACGGGGTTTTCCACTTGATTTCATCGGACTTGAACCAGGATGGCAGAGCAAATCCTATCCCTGTACCTTCGACTGGCGTGAACTGAAAATTGAAGATGCCGGAAATGGCAAATTCAATACAAGCATTTCCCCAGCAGGAAAAAGCAAGCCTGACAATATTGGCAATGTTACATGGAGATATATGACTTCAAGGTAGATTATTTTTGAAAAATCATTAAATTTGTTTCTGACAGGAACTAACCATGAATTGACTCAATGTTAATATTTTGAATGACTACTTCCGAAGTAATAATATTATCCCTTTCATCACTGTTGGTACTGGTAACTATTACATCATTTACCAGATGGAATGTCTGGTGGATCAGGGTTACTGATTTTCCCCGGCTCCAATTCAGTACAGCATTGATAATCATGATAATCGCCAGCCTCGTGTTTTATAGTTTTACTAAAACCTGGCATTATATTATTGTCGGATTATTGGTGGCCAGCCTTGCTTACCGGTTAAAGAGAATTTCTCAACACCTTTCACGCAAAATACCCTCTGTTGCGCTGGCCTCTCGATCATATCTTTCATTCCACACATTTTATGTTAATCAGGATACAACGGTTGAAACAAATAGGATCTGATCATTTTCCTGTCTATGTGAATCTCTATCTGGATTCATCGGCGCAGAAATTACACGATGAACCCGAAGCCGATCATGAAGAGAAGCAAAGGGCAGATGATAAGATTGATGAAGGCGATCCCCGGTAAAGAGTAGTGGGAGATTAATTTCTGTTCCCTTTTCCCGCGACTTTAAATTATGACGGATAAAAGCAAAGCAGGCATTGCCCTGAAAAAGGGTTAGTAATTTCCACGACTGGAAATTGTTAAAAGGTATTCATGGGCAAATCTTTCCCCCAGGATTCGTTGACTTTCCGAATCAAAGTGCACCCTGTCTCCCTTATGATTCAGATCTGAAGTATTAACTATTGATGTGTTTTTATCTTGCCTGGCATAAAGGGATATTTGATGGTTTATTTTCATCCAGTTATCATTATTTTTTGAAAATGAACCAAGCTCACCTATTATGACCGGCAAATCTACTTTTCCGGCAATTTCCCTGAATGTTGACAACAATTCATTCAACCTGTCTTTATATAGGGGAAGGTCAGTCTGATTAGCGTCACTTTCTCCCTGGTGCCATAAAACCCCTTTAATTTGCCCGTATTTCCTGCCAGTCTCAACTTTTTCCCTGAAATTAGACAGCAATTTAACCTCCCTGTGTAATGAATCACCTAACCATTGTGAAATTGAACTTCCGCCAACTGCTGCCGGTAAGAGCAATACATGTATACTATCAGGAATATGACGGATCATTCTCCTGCCAAATGAAAGTCCGCAATCCAAACCGGCCATTGAAGGTTCATAAAAATGAAGTGGCTCTTTGGCAATAATAATTTCACCGGCTTTATTTATGGTCAGGATCCTTTCGTCAGGAACCGTATCCTGAGGTTGCACCAGACCGCGACCGGCCATATTTGACTGGCCTGCAAGTATGAAAACCCAGAGGTTATTTTTATCCGGCATCTTTTCCGGTCCTGACTCTGTTTCCGGGAAAAACCCTGTCCGTGGATCAACTCCTTTTTGATGCCAGGAAGTCAATGTACATAGCACGATTGTAAGTAAAATTAAATTCTTCATAAATGTTGTATTTCAAATGAGATAATAATAAAATAATATAACATAAATGCGCAGAGGGGGTATTTTATAGAATTATTTTTTAATTTCATGCGCTGGAACTTCTTTAGGGCGTGGTAATGTCCTGGCTGGGCTTTGCCCGGAATGAATATGTGATTAATAATTTAGGTGTACGAAGAAAATATTGGATTTAAAGCAGCCTCCGGCAGGGGATAGACCGATTTAGGTGATTTTTTCACCCGATAATTACGCCTTGTTTTTTAGCATGTCCTTATGTTTATGATTGCTTTCAAAAATAGTGTTAAATTCAATAAAAGAGTAAAATCGTCAAAAACAAAATTACAATGAAAAGAATATCAAGTAGAGGGTTTATTCAGACCTCGGTGATCGGTGCTATGGGATTGTCTATATTCCCTCTTATCAAAAGTTGTAAAGAGGTATCTCCAAATGACACTATCAGGCTTGGATTCATCGGACTAGGAAGACAGGCAATTTTTTTATAAACGGGTTTTTTACAATGCCGGGTGTACAAGTAGTTGCCGGTTTAATGTTTTGGTTATATTTATCAGATAATATTTAATTTTAATTCAGAGAAAATGAATAGCGAAAAGCAAAAAAGCAGACTGCCCTATATAATTGGAATTACATTTGTTGCCACCCTTGGGGGTCTTTTATTTGGTTATGATACTGCCGTAATTTCCGGAACTGTAGGATCTTTAGAGAGTTTTTTCATTGAGCCCCATGGTTTGACTGAAACAGCTGCCAACTCCCTGCTGGGCCGTGTAGTTTCAAGTGCACTTGTAGGGTGTGTTATTGGCGGATTACTTGGTGGAATTGTAAGTCTGAAACTGGGGCGTAAGAGAGGGCTTATGTTGGCTGCGATTCTTTTTTTGATTTCAGCACTTGGCTCTTCTATGCCCGAAATGTTGTTTGCACCCATCGGAGAGGCAGATCATACATATATTAACCTTTTTGTTTTTTACCGTATCATTGGAGGGATTGGGGTAGGAATGGCATCCATGATGTCACCTATGTATATTGCTGAAATCGCTCCGGCAAATATGAGAGGCAAACTGGTGTCCTGGAACCAGTTTGCTATAATTTTCGGAATGCTGGTGGTCTATTTTGTGAATTATTCCATTTCTCTGAGGGGAGATGACATGTGGCTGAATGAAATTGGATGGAGGTGGATGTTTGCATCGGAAATAATTCCTGCAAGCCTGTTTTTACTTTTCCTGTTTTTTGTTCCCGAAACTCCCCGATACCTTGTTATGCGCAACAACCAGGAGGGAGCGCTTGATGTGTTGACAAAAATAAACGGATCCCAAATAGCCCGAAGAGTGCTGGATGAAATTAATGAAACAATTGGTCAAAAAAAAGGGAAGCTTTTTTCGTATGGAATTACTATAATTATTGTCGGAATTCTCTTATCGGTTTTTCAGCAATTTGTAGGTATTAATGTTGTGCTTTATTATGCACCTGAGATCTTCAGGAATATGGGTGCGGCAACGGATGTAGCACTTTTGCAAACAGTAGTTGTTGGTATAATCAATTTGTCATTTACCATTCTGGCTATTTTTACAGTCGATAAATTCGGAAGGAAGCCCCTGATGATAATTGGTGCATTTGGTATGGCGATATTTATGTTTGCTTTAGGCTTATCATTCTATTTTCAGACAATAGGAATTGGAGCACTTCTTTTTATGCTGGGATATGTAGCTTGTTTTGCCATGAGTTGGGGGCCTGTAACATGGGTTCTTTTATCGGAAATTTATCCCAACCGGATCCGTGGGCGTGCCATGGCTATTGCTGTAGCATCTCAGTGGATAGCCAATTATCTGGTTAGTTGGACATTCCCAATGATGGATAAAAGTACTTTCCTGACAAGCATGTTCAACCAGGGATTTTCCTACTGGATTTATGGATTCATGGGCATATTAGCCGCATTGTTTATTTGGAAATTTGTTCCCGAAACAAAACACAGAACATTGGAGGATATGGAAAAAATATGGGCTAAGAAATCTTTGTAATTGATTATTGGTAATAAAAAAGAGATTCGATCCATTTTATATCCGTGTTTTCAAGTTTTTTACTCTGGAAGTGAACCACCTGGAAGGGACAAAAATATTCTGGTATTTGTTGTGAATTAATGTACCGTCACTTTCTCGGTCTTACAGCCGTTTCCGTTTCGATTTCCCGTTTCAACTGGTCGGGTTTGCCTTCTTCAGTATGTATAGTGTCAGTCCTGAATCTTTTGTTTATTAAGTCATTTCAGTCTATTTGTAATTCTTTTAACTGATATGCTCAGGTCATATCGGTTTAATCAGTTAAAGGTATTACCATGTTCCATGAACTTGTACCACGATGAAAGCCTCCCGGCCCGTCCATGGTTGCAAAGAACAAGTGTGTAATTTTTCCATCTTCAATAAGACCAAACACCCGTTCGAGTTGTCCCATTCTTACGGTTTTCCCATCAGACCATTTTACATTCCGGGTATAGGCAAGAGGCTCCTGGTCAAGAGTCCAGTGAATACCATCTTCAGAATGTGCCAGTATCCCGTCATGGCGATTCCCGGTAAGTGACCCACGCTGGTCTTTGGCCAACAAATGGTAACCGTGTTCATCCTTCCAAAGAAATGGATCTTCGATCTCTCCCATTTTGTCAACCCCGAAAATAGGCTCATCGCCAACTACTTCAAAAGGACCATCAATAGATGGAGCCGTGGCTACACCTATCATCATTGAGGACTGAAAGGGGAAATTATCCTGGTACTTTCGCGATTTAAACAACATTATTACGCTTCCGTCTTCATTGATCCAGGGGGATGGATTAGAAGTCAGGAAACTGTAAAAAGTACCGGGCTTTGTGTCGAGAATTGGTTCGTCTCTTCTTTCCCAGGGTCCATAGGGACTCTTTGAAGTTGCAATACCTATCCGCTTATTTGAACGTGCTAATGTTGTATAGGGTGAAGACATTGTAAGGGTGTCCGGATTTGTGACGTCGGCATAGGGATGGGTTGAGCCCATGTAAATCAGTACATAAAGGTCCCCATGTTTCAGTATCCGCGGATTGTGAGTTGCACGGCCATCCCAGTATTCTGGTCCCCGGCCGGGAAGTGCAACATCGCTGAATTCATAAGGACCTTCAGGTGTATCTGAAACCGCATGTGCAATTTCGCTGTCAACCATCCATCCAGGATGAAATGGCAGAAAATCAGGCCAGCGTGAGACAAACATATGGTACTTGCCGTCTTCACCTTTTATAACAGAACTTCCCCATACCCAATAATCGTCCATCGCAAAACCACCATCCACGGGAGCTTCGCCAATCCGGTCAAACAAATTATTTTCCCATGCTGAAGTATCAAACTGTTCAGTGCTTCTGTCATTACATCCTGTGCTAATAAAAACAAATATTACCAGTCCACCGATAACCCCAAAATATTTATTGATCATAATTGATAAATGTTATTTCATAATACTTTTTCTTAAATATAAATAATATATCCGATTATACTATTTAAAATGCTCCGGTTTCTCACCGATAACCTGTCCGAATCGTTTAGATTAATTTAAAAACCCGCGTCTTTTAGGCGCGGTAATGTCCTGGCGGGGCTTTGCCCGAAAGGCTTGTGCGCTAAAAAAATTCGCGGTGCGCAGCAAAAATCGGGCTTAAAGCCACCTCTTTCAGGGGTGGATAGTCCGATTTTAGCGAATTTTTTACTTGTAAATTATTTTAGGATTACAAAATTATAAATTTATATATTCCGGGAAGGGTATTGGTCGTATAAATCATCGGATATAAATGTAGATGATTTTTTTTCATTAAAATTGCACATTGACGGATGAAAAAAAAATCGTTGAAAAGCGCAGCGGTTTCTTTTGTCATCCCAAAGTTTGTAACTTCCGGACTAAATTTTGACTCTCGTTTTTACAGGAGAAAAAACATATTAAAATCTGTACTTTTATGCTTATTAATACCATAAGATAATCGCCATTATGAAAATACCGAATTCAAAAATGATCCTTATAACAGGTATCCTCCCTGTTACATTTTCGGCTACTTTTACTTCTTGCGGTAACAGCGCCGCAGAAGAAGAGAGCAAACCCAACATACTGTTTATTATGGTTGATGATTTGCGTCCTGATCTTAATTGCTATGGGAACCAGCAGATCATCTCTCCAAATATTGATGACCTGGCCAGATCAGGTGTTCTTTTTGAAAGAGCCTATGTGCAGCAGGCCATTTGTATGGCTTCACGGGCAAGTCTGCTTACCGGGTATCGCACCAATGAACATAGAATATATAGTTGCCGGTCTGTGCAGGAGCTAATACCCGGAGTAGAAACAATGAACCGTTTTTTTAAAAATAACGGATACAATGTATTGGCAAAAGGAAAGATATATCACCATAGGGAAGACCATGTGGAACAGTTTGGTGAAAGCTGGGTACCTTCTGATGATAGTGAAAAACTGCCCGGAAGAGGTTACATAACCGCCGAAGCCATAGAACAGCTTGACGGGAGCGGTAGGGGGCCGGCCTGGGAAATTGCCGATGTGGAAGACCATGAATACCGAGATGGGTTTTATGCCAGGTGGGCGGTTGAACAAATAGAAAATTTCAAAGATTCCGATACACCTTTTTTTCTGGGTGTGGGATTCTATAAGCCGCACCTGCCTTTTAATGCACCCCGTAAATACTGGGATATGTACGATCCTGATGCCATCAGCCTGACCACACAACCCGACTATCCTGAGAATGGCTCTAACTATGGACTGCATAATTTTGGTGAATTACGGAATTATACTAACATCCCCAAAGGCAATGAGCCTATTCCTGATGACATGGCACGCATGCTTATTCATGGGTATTACGCCTGTGTATCATATATCGATGCACAGGTGGGTTTAGTTATGGATGCCCTTGAGAAAAATGGCCTGAAAGATAAAACCATCGTAGTCCTTATTGGCGACCATGGATGGAAACTTGGCGATCATTCCATGTGGTGCAAGCACACCAATTTTGAACTCGACACGCGAGTACCAATGATCATTTCAGGGCCTGGTATTAAAAGCAATCAGAGAACGAGCTCCTTTGCAGAAGTTTTGGATATTTATCCTACACTGGCCGAATTTGCAGAGTTCCAACCTCCTTCCCACCTGCAGGGCACCAGCCTGCTGCCTGTTCTGCAAAACCCCGAAGAATCTTTGAAAGAAGCTGCATATAGTGTCTGGCCTTCCTACCGGGGAGATCGTACCGATGAAGAAAAGGCAATACTGGGTTACTCCGTCAGAACAGATGAGTTTCGATATACGGAATGGATTCACCTGGCAACTGATTCATTGCTAGACAGAGAGCTCTACGACCATCGTCAAAACAACCGCGAAGAGGCCAATATAATCAACGATTCGTCAGTGGAGGATTATCTGCCCCAATTAGAGGAAATGATTACCAATTACAGGGAAACTCTTCAATGATATTATATAGAGTTCACTGAACATGAATTTTGCATCTAAATAAAATTGTAAAGCACAATGGTCAAAGCATGCAAAATCGACCTTTAGGTTAAATTTTTTCTGCGTAAAATTACACACAGACGCATGAGAAAAATTGACTTCGTCGATTACACATGCTATATTCTGCTCTTTTTGAAATATTAGCCAGATGTGTAATTTTATGTTAAAGCGCAGCGGTTCATCCTGTAAATTAAAATTTTGTAACTTCTTGACGAAACTTTGACTACTTGTTTTTTACAGGATAAATATATACCCTAATTCTTATAAATAAATATTTTTGCAATCACGATAACATAATCCCCCTGAGAAATGATCAGAATTATCCAAAAACAAGAACCAGGAACGAGATGGAGTCCTGCGTTACTGACATCACTACTATTATTTTGCTTTTTACCGGTGCATGGATCGGATGAAAAATCCACCCCTGTTCTTGAGCAGATTGATATCGCACAGGTCTGGTCGGTACACCGGGCCGGGCCACCGGAACTCCTTACCCGGGACGGTATTCAGTATGTTGCGTATTTTGATCATGATCGCTTTTTGACCATGGCTCAGCGAAAATTGGATTCCAGCCAGTGGAAGTATCAACGCTTTCCAGTACAGATGGGCTGGCAAACAGGCAGTCATGCAAAACTGTCCCTCGCCCTGGACAGGCAGGGCTACATTCACATAACCTGCTACCGGCGGGGACTATTAGAAGAACCGCCAACACCACCCAGGCCAATTTATTACCGGTCTGTTGCTCCTCACTCAATAGATGAATTTGAGCGGCTGCATATGGTCTCGGAAGATGAACGTACCGACTATCCGACCTTTATCACTGTTGACGGTACGATCTATTTTTCGTTTCGGGATGGCAGCAGTGGTCAGGGGGACCAGCACTTCTACCGCTATGACGATGACCAGCGACTATGGGAACGGGTGCTTGATACCCCTCTGACTGACGGACAAGGAGAACGGAGTGCCTATATATATGGAGGCGGTATGCCGATTCCCGGACCCGATGGACGCTTTCATCTGCTCTGGGTTTGGCGCGAGACTCCCGACCATGCCACTAACCACTCGTTATCTTATGCCCGCACTGTCGGCAATGATCTTACCCAATGGGAATCAGCAGGCGGAGTACCGGTAAAGCCGCCATTTACCATTGACAATACCGAATTACTGGTGGACGGTGCACCTCCGGGTGGCGGACTCAGTAACCCCCTCAACAGGATAGGTTGGGATTCCCGGCAAAGGGTAGTGATCAGCTATCACAGGTTTGATGAAACCGGAGCCAGCCAGATTTACAACGCCCGGTATGATAGCGACAAATGGATGGTCGTTCCGGCAACCCGCTGGGATTTTGTCTGGGGAGAATCCTACTATGGAACCGGAGCACTAAATATTTCAGGAACTGTGCGGCTGAGCGGAATCACTCCGGCCGGAAATGGCGAACTGACCCAAACGGTATGGAACCACGATGTGGAGGAAGCGATTGTGGTTCTCAATGAGGAGTCACTGGAACCTCTCAGGCTTGAAAGTCCACAACCAGCAGAATGGCGGGAGACACTGACCAGGCCGGAATCCGATTTTCAGGTCTTACCTATTTCCGATCTTCGCCGACCTGGCGGACCAATGCAAGTTGAACTTATCCCTGACTCTGACGGATCGGACCAGGATGGCGTTTCCTGGTATCTGCGCTGGGAACACGGCGGGTCAAACCGTGACCGGCCTGTCCCCGAACCGTGGCCGGAACCCACCATGTTACGCGTTTACAAAATCAGTAATGCGGACTGAGCCACTCCCCGGCACCCGGAAAAAATAATTATCTTCGAGAAAATTTAACCTACAATGATTAAATCAATTATTCCCGGATTATGCCTGGCTACTTTAGCAGGTTGTAATTTTGCAGAACAGCATAAAGAAAATCCCAAACCGAATATTTTAATTGTTTATGCCGATGATGTTGGTATGGGAGACATTAGTGCTTACGGATCTAAATTGATTCAAACCCCCAATATCGATGCCATTGCAGAAAACGGAATTAAATTCAACAATGCCTATGCAACTTCTGCCATGTGCACCCCAAGCAGATATTCCTTACTTACCGGCATTTACGCCTTCCGCTTAGATGGAAGTGGAATTTTATCGGCAGAAGATCCTATGATCATTGAACCCGGCAGTTATACCCTGCCCGGAATGCTCAGGCAAAATGGCTATCGCACTGGCATTGTTGGTAAGTGGCACCTGGGATTGGGAGATTCTTTCGGTGGTTTAGACTGGAATAGAGATATAAAACCAGGCCCCCTTGAAGTTGGTTTTGATGAATCTTTTTTACTGCCTGTTACCAACGACAGGGTGCCAACAGTGTATCTGGATGGACATTATGTATATAAACTGAATGCTGATGATGACCCACTTTTAGTGAAATATCCCGATGAAGCACATCATGAATATCAGGAACGTGAATTTGGGATGTACGGTGAAGGGCAAAGTGATGCCCTGGTAGGAGATCTGCCCACAGGACTTAGTCACCCGGAATTACTCAGATATGGGGCAGATGTACAACACTCCGGTACCATTGTAAACGGAGTTAGCCGCATTGGTCACATGGCCGGAGGTAAATCTGCCTGGTGGGATGATGAAACCATGACAGATGAATTTGCCGAAAAGGCCACCCAATTTATCAATAAAAATAATGATAAACCGTTTTTCCTTTTTCTTTCTATGCATCAAAACCATGTTCCCCGCATCCCAAATCCTCGATTTGTTGGCAAAAGCGGGGTGGGACTGAGGGGTGATCATGTAGTTGAACTGGATTGGATTGTTGGTGAGATGATCAGAGTGCTAAAACAAACCGGACAATATGAAAACACCATCATACTTTTCTCCAGCGACAACGGACCGGTACTTTATGACGGATATGATGACGGTGCTCTTGAGGGCAGCAAGGATCATGATCCCAACGCTGGATTCAGGGGAGGAAAATATATAGCCTACGAAGGAGGTACACGTATGCCTACTTTGCTGCAATGGCCTGCCCAGGTAGAAAGAGGCGCAGAATCTGACGCTTTACTTAGTCAGGTTGATCTTCTTGCTTCGTTTAATGCACTTACAGGGGGCACATTGCCAGATGATATACAAGTGGATAGCAGAAATTACATAGATGCATGGTTGGGCAATTCGGAGGCCGGCAGGGATGTAATCATTCAACAGTCAAGTGACGGACTGGGATTTCGTAAGGGTAAATGGAAGTACATTGCTGCATCAGGAAGGTCTGAATGGGCATATAACAGGCATAACCTTGGCGAACAGAATCCTATGCACATAGAAACACTGGATAGCATAGAATACCTGTTTGATCTTGACTCAGATCCCCTTGAAACAAATAATCTCATAGAGGAGTTTCCTGAACAAGCAGCCCGGTTAAAGGAGAACCTTTTTGAAATAAGAGATGAGTTTGAAAAGGCAGTTTGGTATAGATAAATCATACATTCTTTCTATAAAGTCACATAGCCCTAATCTTTCGATAGAGCCTGGAATGTGCTTTTATTTGATCAGTATCACGGAGGAACTTCGAATGTTCAATTTTTTGCGACAGGATTTAAAATTGAAATAGAAGATGGGACATATTGATATTTGGGTAATTATTGTTTTTTCTACTCTTGTTTTTATCTGTGGAATGTCCTTTGCAAGGTCAGGAAGTAACATGAAGTCCTTTTTTGCTGCCGGCATTGTTTTGCTTCATGCAGGTTACAACCATTTTGATACCGAAAATCCCATTACCGGAATTTTCAAGACACAGGAGTCCGTTATTCGCAGGATTATGACAATAACCCCTGATGTAATAATTAGAGTTTAATACTTTTTTATCAGTTTCTTAAATCCCATTACCGGAATTTTCAAGACACAGGAGTCCGTTATTCGCAGGATTATG
>CAZFOO010000026.1:0-40793 GCA_964520585.1 uncultured Bacteroidales bacterium | reverse complement strand
CCGGCAATCAGCTCATTGCCAACAAATTCAAAAGCTTCACTATTTTCGGGGATTTCCATAAGAACCATATCTCCTTCCTCCAAACCTTCTTCAATGATTACAAAATTATCATTTGAAGGACCCCTGACGACTATCTGGCGGGTTCCATCATTTTTGTAAACATAAGGCACTCCCTCGGGTTCATGAATAGCGGAATAAGGGACATAATATACATCATCGTATTTTCCGGTAATTATAGCATTGCTCGTGGTCATGGCAGGGCGGAGTATCTGGTCGTTTTCTTCAAGAATTATCATGACTTCAAAAACCTTTGCATCGGTATTTGGCAGTGCCTGACCAACGTTGGAAACCTCTATGACCCTTCCCTGATATTCCCTATCAGCAAATGCATCAATGCCGATACGTACCGGCTGTCCGGTTTTGACCTGGTCAATGTCAATCTCATTTACATAAGTCCTAGATACCAGAGTGTTCAATTCCGGCATTACAGCGACAGTCAGGTCGCGGGAATGGATGGTCGATCCGACCGTTCTCTTTTCCCCGTCCCATTCACGGTGGTAAATAATCATTCCATACTGTGGTGCGGTAATTACGAATTCATCCATGATGTCATTCAGGGCCTCAAATCGACGGACCCTTCTCTCAAGATTAATCCCGGCTTCTCTTACACTTACTGCTGCCTCCTGTTGATAAAGTAAATAGTTTTCTCTGGCCTGTTTAAGATTCCTTATGGCCCTTTCAAGGTCTATTTCGGACTGCCTGATGGTGGCCGGAGGCTCGTAAGCGGATTGCTCAAGCACAATCCTTCTTTCCTCTACCTCGTGTTCGAGATTGATAAGCTCGTCTCTGAGGCTCCTCATTCTTATGGTTGTGTCGAGAATTACTGCATTATACTGGGCCTCTTCACTAAGCATCTCCTCCTCAAGATCCCTTAAAGATAACTCTGCCTCTGTTCTGTCAAGAGTAGCCACCCAGTCTCCTTCCTCAACCACGGTTCCTTCAGGTATTAGATCTTTTATGGGTACGCTTCTCAGACGGATATTCCGACTTTGTAATGCCGAGGGTCCACTGATAAGGGTATTGTTCTCTGCCTCCAGTTCACCGGTAACGGTAACAAGCATTTCAAACTCCCCTTTTTGAACCTCATAATAATTGTAATCAGGGGTATCACCACCTTTTAAAACAAAAAACAGAATAGCAACAATTGCAATTACTGCTGAAATCGCGATGATACCTTTTGTCGATAAATTCATATGAATAGCCTTTATTTAATGCAAGCTTTTTTAGACAAGCCCGCAAACTCATGTACAAATAAATTTTTGCACATATAAAACGATATAATGCTTAAACAAGTATTACTAACAGATGTTTACAAAAGTAGTGCTGTTAGCCGTTTAATTATGAATCAATTATGTTAAATTAACTTAATATTAAGCTGACATAACCTCAAAATCAGGTATGACACATTGTTAAATACCTGCTTTAACATTGATAAATAATCAGTTGATGATCGATGTTTGCAAATTAGTTTCACTACCTTTGTAAAATATTGTACTAAAAGCAAAAAGGAAATAAGATGAGAGAATTAAAGATAGGTGGTTTGACTATACCGGTCCCTATTATCCAGGGTGGTATGGGTGTGGGCATTTCAATGTCCCGGCTGGCTGCTGCCGTTGCTAATCAAGGCGGCGTTGGAGTTATTTCGGCTGCAGGCCTGGGCATGGTGCATCGTAACCCTGCGCTGGACTATATAGAAGCCAATATAGAAGGTTTAAAAACAGAGATAAGGAAGGCTAAAGAAACAACAAAAGGGGTCATTGGCGTGAATATTATGGTTGCCATGACAAACTTTGCAGATCTTGTCAATACCGCCATTTCTGAAAAGGTTGATGTGATTTTTTCCGGCGCGGGACTTCCCCTGCAATTACCGGATTTTCTGAAACCCGGAAGTACTACAAAGCTCGTTCCTATTGTTTCATCCGGAAGAGCCGCAAAATTGATATGTGAAAAGTGGAAGTCAATATACAACTATCTGCCCGATGCATTTGTTGTCGAAGGACCTAAAGCCGGCGGACATCTGGGTTTCAAAAATAACCAGATAGATGATCAGCATTATACACTGGAGGAACTAGTCCCTCAGGTGGTAAAAGAAGTAAAGGTTTTTGAAGAAAAATATAATAAGGAAATCCCGGTTATTGCAGCAGGGGGTATATACAACGGCGAAGATATATTCAAAATCATGCAGAAAGGGGCAAGTGGGGTCCAGATTGGAACCAGGTTTGTCACTACCGAAGAGTGTGATGCTTCAATGGGATTTAAAATGGCTTATGTAAATGCTACTGAAAGCGATATGGAGATAATCCAGAGTCCTGTAGGAATGCCTGGCAGGGCCATCAGGAATAATTTTATTGACAAGGTGAAAGACGGGTTAAAAAAACCGTTAAAATGTCCCTTCCATTGTATAAGGACATGTGATGTTTCCAGCAGTCCCTACTGCATCATTACTGCATTATATAATGCATACAAAGGAAATATGAAAAGCGGATATGCATTTGCAGGCAGCAATGCCTACCTGGCGGATAAGATCACAACAGTAAAAGAGATATTCAGTGAACTGGCCGAAGATTTCCAGTCCGCCCTGGCCAGATACCAGTCCCCGCCCTTAAAAAAATAGAATAAAGTCGTCGATCAATCAATATATCATCCTGGTGAATTATTTAAGTACCATGATCGGCAACCAGGAATATTTATATATTTAGATCAATAGCCCAACAGCCCCCTCCTTCGTTTTGGACGGGGCTGTTGGGTTCGGGCCAGCTTTGCAGCTCTGAGACTAATGGCCGGAATTATTATGAGACATCACTTTCGCTGGTTGTTATCGTTAGCATCATTTATTATTTTTACATAGTAATGCATATTAACAAATTTGGCTGAAATAATTACCCATAGCGGACAAAACATTCAATATCAGGTGGCATATTAAAATATTAAATAACATTGCAGCCAAAACCAGACTAAATATCAGAATATTCAGTATTATTGAAATTATAATTAGTATTTAAGCCATAAAGAGCATTGCCTCTTTGATAGAAAAACGGATTAATATTTCAACTTAATGCTGAAAAAATCAACCGGTTATGAAAACTACTTTTGGCCCCAGAAAGATCATGTTCCCCTGCCCTACAGCACTTGTTGTTACCGGTGATATGGAACAGGCAAATATTGTTACCATCGCCTGGGTTAGCCTTCTGACTAGCTCACCGCCAACAATCGGCATATCTGTTGGAACGAAAGGATTTTCAGGTAACGAGATCAAAAAAAACGGCGAATTCACGGTCAACATTACATCGGCCGATATTATGATTGAGGCCGATTTTTGTGGAATAACATCCGGAAAGGATATTGACAAGTTCAAGGAAACCGGGCTGACTAAGATGCCCTCGAAAGTCATTAAATCACCTATTATTAAAGAATGTCCTCTTAACCTGGAGTGTACTCTGGTGGATGCGCGGATCTTTGGTTCCACCAACCATTTTGCGGGCAAAATAGTGGAAACTCATATCGATACCGCTAAGCTGAAGGATATTGATGATTACACCTCATTTAACATAGAAGATGTCAACCCGCTGATTTATATAGGCGCTGCCAGGGAATACCGCAAAATAGGAGAAAAGGCCGGAGATGCCTACCAGATAGGCAAAAATCTTAAAAGATAAAGGCGGCAACTGGATTAAGATCGGCCATATCAGAGATTGCAATAGCTTATAGGGTGAAATTTTGATATAAGGCCCCCAAACAGTAAAACCTTCAGATTAAGATTCAATTATCTGCACCGGAAATCCAAATTACTTTTCCACTCAGCTTTGTGTTACCCGGAATTGTTCAGGCCCTGTCACTACACTGGCCGGTAAATTTTTTGCTAAAAAATCATAACAGAATAAACAATAATATTATCCTCATGTTAATATGCATGTTTTTTAACATGTTTTTTAATATGAAATTAAAATTTTAAAATTATGAATATGAGAATAGTAATTCTGGTTTTTTTAGCTGCTGCGGCCTGGTCCTGCCAGGGTCCTTCCGGAGAGAGGGCAGCTACAGGTGAGGCCGGAGCAGCTGGCACCAGCGCAGAGGACTTTATAACCTATAATGCTGATACTGAAAACAGTAATATTGAGTGGGTAGGTGCAAGACCAGCATCACAGCATAACGGGACGGTAGGTATAAAAGAAGGGTATCTTCAAATCAGCAATGAAGAAATTGTTGGCGGAAAGTTCGTGATTGACATGGAAAACATTGTTGTGCTTGATATAACTGACCCGGGCAGAAATGCCAGGCTAAGAGAACACCTGGAATCGGACGACTTTTTTGATGTTCCTAATCATCCCGAAGCAGTTTTTGAAATTACCGATGTGCAGAAAACCGAAAATCCCGGTAATGAATTCACACACAGTATAACCGGTAATCTGCTGATGCGCGGTGAAAACAGGTCCGTTACTTTTGATGCTTTGATTGAATCTGATGATGACCAGATCACAGCCCGCTCAGTTCAGTTTCTGATAGACCGGACCGAATGGGGGGTTAATTTCCAGTCGCAGACTGTTTATGCTGATCTGGTGGACAGGTTCATACTTGATGATATTGCCCTTGTGATTAACCTGAGCGCATCAAGATAATAACCCTTAGCGAAATTAAGAAACTGATATAATAAAACAAGTCGGGAACCGGAATAAATCCGGATTCCTGATTTGTTTTGTTCTAGTTAATCCTTACTTTCTTCCTGCCACGGGGTCCTTTGTTGCGGTCGCGAAAATCGTTTCCCGCATATTCATAGTTCTCTTCCGCCTCTATACGTATGCCTTTGTAGACCGTACGGTTAAGATCGGTTATGATCTTTTGGGCCAATTTACTGTCTACTTCAACAGATGAGGTGCGTTTGTAAATTTCGATATTGCCGATCTCAACGTTAGAAGCTCCTGGTGCCCCGGCAAAAAGATCTATTATTTCCCGTTTGGTAATATTTTTTCCTTTACCTACATTAAACAGAACCCTTGCCATGACCTGGTTACGGTTGCGCCGGGGTTTACGGCCGGTATCTATAGTGTCAAATTTATTACGACCTCCCTTTTTATCTCCGGCCCTTTTATCAACGTTCAGATCAGGCGCATTCTTGTAATATTCAAGAAACCGGTTAAATTCGAGGGAAATCACTCGTTTTATAATCTCTTCCTTAGGCATATCATTCAGCATATCATAAACCTTATCCATATAAGGATCGATCTGATTATGCTCAACTGTAGAGTTTTGCATTCTGTCAACCAGTTTGTATAACTGACGTTCACAAATTTCCTTTCCTCCCGGTACGGGACGGTTCTCCACCTTTTTCTTTATAACTTTTTCAATCTGTGATATCCTGCCCCTCTCCTTCATGTTGATAATAGAGACGGCAAGTCCCTCCTTCCCTGCACGGCCTGTGCGGCCGGAGCGATGGGTATATGCTTCATTATCATCGGGCAGATTGTAGTTAATTACATGGGTAAGGTCATTTACATCCAGTCCCCGTGCGGCAACATCAGTGGCTACCAGCAAGCTAAGGTTGTTCTCCCTGAATTTCTTCATTACATAATCCCTTTGTGCCTGGGTGAGATCGCCATGAAGAGCCTCTGCATTATAGCCGTCCCTCATCAGCCAGCTGGCAACATCCTTGGTCTCCTGCCTTGTACGGCAAAAAACTATACCATAGATATCAGGATGAAAATCCACTACCCTTTTCAGGGCATTGTATCGATCCCTGGCCTGAACCATATGAAAAATGTGCGATACATTTTCGGCACCCGCATTTTTGGTTCCCACTGTAATTTCAAGAGCATTATGCATATACTTTTTGGCAATTGCAACAATACCGGGAGCCATTGTTGCCGAAAAAAGCATGGTATTTTTCTCAGCAGGGGTCTGGGCAAGTATGGCATCAAGATCATCACGAAAACCCATTTTAAGCATTTCGTCCGCTTCATCAAGTACCAGGGTTGAAACCCCTTTAAGATCGATACGGTTACGCCGTACAAGGTCGTGGATCCGTCCGGGAGTTGCCACTACAACATGTGCCCCCCTTTTAAGGGACCTGATCTGCTGGTCCATCGAAGCACCACCGTAAACGGCGGTAATTTTAAGGTGACCTATAAACTTACTGAAATTCTCAAGATCACGTGTGATCTGCATGCAAAGCTCCCTTGTGGGGCTCAGTACCAGCAGTTGTGGAAAATTTGCAGAAATATCAATTTTTTCGATGGACGGAAGACCAAAGGCCGCGGTTTTTCCCGTTCCTGTCTGCGCCAGTCCTATAATATCACGGTCGTCTTCCATCAGTACAGGTATTACTTTTTCCTGTATAGGTGTTGCATTTTCAAATCCCAAAGCTTCAATGCCCTTAAGTATTTCCGGCGAAAGCCCCATTTCTCTAAATAACATAATAAATTGTTTTAGGCTTTCCCGAATCTTCCTTCACCGATGATGGCAGGTCAACCTGTTAATAATTATTTCAACAGAACGCTGATCAAAATATCCTTCCATTCCATATGGCCAGGAATACTGAGTAACTCAGATTCGATAGTAAAATAGTGTGAGATATTCTAAAACCGGAGAGATCGTGCAATTACATTCTTTTTTAATCAGGTGCAAAGGTAATTAAATATTTTCAAAAAGTGCTATGTTTATTATGTAAATCCTTTTGTATCTTAATTACATATTGCAGAAGAATTAATTTCAGCAAAATCTCCGGACATATTGCAAATCAGTCCTGAAACCTTAGCAAAAGTAATATTTAGGTCTGTATAGCAATCTTAAATATTTTTTCATTTGTAAAGTTTAAAGGCCTGGCATAGGCCTGGCAATGTAAAAGTAGGACAGTTTTATGTTTTTCATACAAGATAAAATAACCTGATTTTACAGATCATAATTTTTATCAGGATTGACATTTATCACGGATGTTGAAGATGACTTTAATTAATTTTGGCGGCAAATTAAAGGGATCTGAAAAGAATGTTAAATGTAAAAATATCTGCCGTTAAGCTAGTTTATGTATTTGTTGTTTGCGGAATAATACAAACAGGTTTGTTTGCTGCAGATCCCGTAACAAGATCATATCCGAATAATGAAAGAAAAACAATAAGTGCCATAAGGATATCAGTTCCCCCGGTTATCGACGGAATTATCGATGACAGGGTATGGCGAAAAGCTGAACCTGCATCGGGTTTCATCCAATATGAACCACATAACGACAGACCAGCTTCTTATGAAACTTATGTAAAAGTTCTTTATGACGACAAGTCGGTGTATATAGGGGCAAGAATGACCGATCCTGATCCGGGAAACATACTTACAGAACTGGGATTGCGCAATACCGGGAACAGTTTGAATGCGGACAGGTTCTGGATCAATATCAATCCCTTTAATGACGGGATTAATGGATTTACTTTCGAAGTTTCAGCTTCGGGTGTACAGACAGATATTAATCTCTCCGGCTCAGGTGGCAGAAGAGGTGATTCAGGATGGGATGCAGTATGGAAAAGTGAGGTCCGGATAACTGAAAGCGGCTGGATTGCTGAAATTGAGATCCCATACTCTGCACTCAGGTTTCCAAAAGGCAACATTCAGCAATGGGGGATAAACTTCTGGAGGGAAGTCCGCCGGACCAGGGAAACATCAAGCTGGAATTTTGTAGACCGGAGAGTTGGTGATCCGCTCAGGTACATGGGAGTGCTTACAGATATTGACGGGATAACACCTCCAATGAGACTTGGATTCTTCCCTTACGCAACCGGCTATGTCGAGCATAACAGCATTCAGCAGGGATGGGGCAATAATCAAAGCATGGGGATGGATGTGAAGCTGGGCGTAAGCAGGAATTTCACACTTGATATGGCTCTCATACCGGATTTCAGCCAGGTTCAGTCCGATGCCAAGGTCCTTAACCTTAGTCCCCATGAAATAGAATACGACGAGCAACGTCAATTTTTCAAAGAGGGAATTGAGTTGTTCGAAAGAGCCAGTCTCTTTTATTCGAGGCGAATCGGATCCACCCCGCATAGCTATAGTAATGTTTATAATAAAATTCATGATAATGAAATAGTTAATGAAAATCCGCGAGAGACAAGGCTCATAAATGCTTCTAAAATTTCAGGAAGAACAGGCTCCGGTTTCGGACTGGGAGTTTTCAATGCCATGACAGCTCCCAGCAACGCACTTGTAATTGATGTGCAAACAGATGAAACCAGGAAAATAACTACACAACCATTTACAAACTACAATTTGGTAGTAGCAGATCAGACCCTGAGTAACAACTCGTTCATAAGTTTGATAAACACCAATGTGACAGGATCGGCAGAAGGATACACCGCTAATGTTACCGGCACCGAGTTCAGGTTCTTTGACAATTCAAACCTTTTCAGCATCAGGGGGTCAGGCGCATTAAGCCAGCAATATCATGCGGGGGTCAACAATAATTTTGGATACAAATATAATATCAGTGCAGGCAAATCCGGGGGGATATGGCAGTATAGTTATGCAAGATCAGTCATTACCGATAAATATGACCAGAATGATATGGGATTTATCCGCAATAACAACCAGGTTGAGAACGAGGTCTCCCTCAGCTACAATACCTTTGATCCTTTCTGGCGCCTCCTCACGTTGACGAACGGGCTTACCATTGAACATTCAAAGCTTTATAACCCAGGGGAATTCGGCGGACTGAAACTAGGTTATAATTTGAGGGCACTATTTGACACCAGGTTCTTTTTGATGGTGAGGGCAAATTACCAGCCTTTCGGGGAAAGAGACTTCTTCGAACCCCGGGTGCCAGGCCGTTTCTATGAAAGCGGTAAGGAATGGAACTTCTACCTGAGGTACTCAACAGATTACAGAAAAAGGCTTTATGTGGACGGAAGTCTGATATACCACAGCATATTTACAATACATAACCAGAATGGATATGAATTTGGAATTGAACCGTCTTTCAGGATAAGCGATAAACTCAAAATAAGTCACGAATTAAATTACGGTGAAGAATTTAACGACGCAGGATATGTGATGCATACCGGTCCCGATTCGGTATATTTCGGACTGCGGCCCTCACGCACGCTTACAAACACATTGAATTCGACCTGTATTGTAACAAATGACCTCTCCCTGAACTTCGATCTCAGGCATTACTGGTCGCGTGTCGATTATACAGGCGACTATTTCATGTTGTCAGACGAGGGTAGGCTTGAATCCTATTCAGGTGATCTGGATATAGCTGACATCAACTATAATGCTTTTACCATTGACTTTTTCTTTACCTGGCATTTTGCTCCGGGAAGCCAGATGACGGCACTCTGGAAGAATGTAATTGATAACAGGGACGGGGAACTGAGGCAAAACTATATGGATAATCTCCGGCACATAATTGGCCAGCCACAGGTCAACAGCTTTTCACTGAAAATACTCTATTATCTGGATTATAATAACTTACGTTCCCGCATGCAGGCAAGCAGTATTTGATTATGACTATCCATGGTCAGCATTAGGATTATAATGATTTAAACGTATTCCGGAGTAATTACCCGAGCATATCTCTTCAGGAAAGATAAGTGGATTACCATTGGCATGCTATATTTACTCAAAAAGAAAAATTGGATTTAATAAGTGTATAATTACAAACATGATTTTAAATTATATAACTTTGTGTATATATACTAACACAAAAAGCTAAAATGAGTATAGCACAGGCCGTGGACAAATTGATTTTGCAATCGCCTTTTCTTGAAGAAGCTTTAACCGATGACCTCATCAATGTATCTTCTCTGGCACGTAAACTTAAACCCGAAGTTGAAAGATTACTTAAAAAACCTGTACAGGAAGGGGCAATTGTTATGGCAATCAATCGTCGTGCTCCGGGATATTATTTTAAAATCAGCAAAGGCATAAAAACATTTATGAGCAAACTCGGAGACATTATAGTACGTTCCGATCTCAGTGACTACAGTTTTGAAAATTCCCCAACGCTTATAGTATGCCAGCGCAACCTTATGGAAGAGATAGAATCTGAAAAAAATATTTTTTGCACCTTTTCCCAGGGCATATATGAAACAACTATAGTTGCCAGTAATTCTCTAGATAAAATTATTACCCGGATATTCAGCAGGGAAAAAAGACTTTCACAAAAAAAAGGACTTGGTTCTGTAACTATCAGGCTTCCTGAAGACAATACTGAAATATCCGGGGTCTACTATTACATATTGAAAAATCTGGCCTGGGGAGGGATTAATATTTGCGAAATAATCTCAACTACTAATGAGGTGAGTATAGTGGTTTCTGAAAAAGATGTAGATAAAGCATTTCCCATTCTCCTTAGTCTTAAAAAGACAAATACATGAAATAATTTATATACTTAACCAGGTTTCAACAACAAATAAATGGCGACTATATAAAATGTGACCGATTAATAATCACTACAGTTTGGCTGCAAATATGTTACGTTGTTTTCTGCAAGAATTGAAATATGTTATAAAAACATGATAACTGAATACAATGAATAAATCAAATTCTATATATCAGCTCCTGAAAAACCGTGTACTCGTGCTCGATGGTGCAATGGGTACAATGATACAGCAATACAATCTGGATGAGCAGGGGTACCGCTCGGCAATTTTTGCATCTCATCCTGCCTCACTGAAGGGAAACAACGATCTGCTCAACATAAGCAGGCCGGAAATAATTAAAGAGATCCACGAAAAGTTTTTGGAAGCAGGTGCCGATATTATCGAGACCAACACCTTTAATGCCAATGCAATTTCGATGGAGGATTATGACATGGCGCATATGGTAAAGGATATTAATGCTGCCGCTGTTAAACTGGCAAAGGAATCAGCCGAGGCATTTACTGGCAAGAACCCTTCAAAACCAAGGTTTGTAGCAGGAGCAATCGGACCAACAAACAAAACTGCAAGCATGTCGCCTGATGTGAATGACCCGGGATTCAGGGCAGTCAGTTTTGATGACCTTAAAAATGTTTATTATGAGCAGGCCGAAGCCTTGATGGAGGCGGGCGCGGACCTGCTTCTTGTTGAAACCGTTTTCGATACTCTGAATGCAAAAGCCGCACTCAGTGCTATAAATAAACTTTTTTTCGATAAGCAGGAATCCCTCCCGGTAATGCTCTCATTTACCATTACAGATGCCAGCGGAAGGACACTTTCGGGACAAACACTAGAGGCTTTTTTATATTCGGTTTCTCATTTTCCCCTCCTGAGTATCGGCCTCAATTGTGCAATGGGGGCAAAAGAACTTAGTACCCATATTGAAGAGCTAAGCAGCCGTACAGGATTCTATACCAGTATTTATCCAAACGCAGGATTGCCAAACCAGTTAGGCGAATACGATGAGCGTCCTGAGGAGATGGCGGTGTATATTGAAAATTTTCTCGGTAAAAAGCTGGTCAATATTATCGGAGGCTGTTGTGGTACAACTGCAGAGCATATATCCATCTTTTCCGAATTGGCCAAAATAGCCGAAGTTCGCATACCCCCGGAAATTCAGCCTGCACTAAGGCTTAGTGGACTGGAACCGTTGCCGGTTTTTGAAGGAAGTAATTTTATCAATATAGGCGAGCGGACCAATGTGTCGGGTTCAAGGAAATTTGCCAGGCTTATCAGGGAGGAAAAATACAGTGAGGCTCTTGCCGTAGCAAGGGACCAGGTCGATAATGGTGCACAGATCATTGATGTTAACATGGATGATGCCATGCTCGACAGTGAAAAAGAGATGGTGAGGTTCCTTAATCTTCTGGCAGCCGAACCGGACATCGCAAGAGTACCTGTTATGGTCGATTCATCGAAGTGGAGCGTAATTCAGGCCGGACTCAAATGTCTCCAGGGAAAAGGCATCGTTAACTCCATAAGTCTCAAGGAAGGAGAAAAGAAATTCCTGGAACAAGCTGAAATTATAATGGATATGGGGGCGGCACTGGTGGTTATGGCCTTTGATGAACATGGTCAGGCCGATACTTATGAACGGAGGATTGAAATTTGCAGGCGTGCCTATGACCTGCTTGTTGATAAGGCCGGCTTCCCGCCACAGGACATTATTTTTGATCCAAACATTCTCACCATATGCACAGGAATGGAGGAGCATGATAATTATGCGGTTGATTTTTTAAAAACCGTTGAATGGATAAAAAACAACCTGCCTTATGCCAGTGTAAGCGGAGGTATATCAAATCTCTCTTTCTCCTTCCGGGGGAACAACCTTGTCAGGGAGGCCATGCATTCGGCATTTCTTTATCACGCCATTAAAGCAGGACTTAACATGGGAATAGTGAATGCCGGTGCACTGATGGTTTATAATGAAGTTCCGGCCGACCTGCTTGAACTGGCTGAGGATGCAATATTCAACCGCAGAAAGGATGCTACAACAAGGCTTCTGAAATATACGGAACAGTCCGGTAACCAGGACGAAAAGACCATTAAAAAAAGTGCGGAATGGAGAAACAAACCGGTGACCGACAGGATAGTCCATGCCCTGGTAAACGGGCTGGACGAGTTTATTGAAACCGATGTCGAAGAAGCCCGGCCGGACTATAACCGGGCCCTGGAAATTATAGAAGGGCCGCTGATGAAGGGAATGAACGTGGTGGGGGATCTTTTTGGAGAAGGAAAGATGTTCCTTCCACAGGTGGTGAAAAGCGCCAGGGTAATGAAAAAAGCGGTAGCCTACCTGCAACCCTATATAGAAGAAGAAAAACTGGAAGGAGATGTCCGCAAAAATGCCGGAAAAGTGGTGCTGGCAACTGTAAAGGGAGATGTTCATGATATCGGTAAAAATATAGTTGGCGTTGTACTGGGATGCAACAATTATGAGGTGATAGACCTTGGAGTAATGGTTCCTTCAGACACTATTCTGGACAGGGCAGTTAAAGAAGAGGCTGATGTGATAGGATTGAGCGGACTGATCACACCTTCACTGGAAGAGATGGTGAATGTGGCACAACAGATGCAACTGCGCAATATGGATATACCCCTGCTTATAGGTGGTGCAACAACCAGCGAAATGCATACAGCGGTTAAAATATCTCCTGCCTATGAAAATCCGGTAATTCACGTAAGAGATGCTTCCAGGTGCACGGGTGTACTTTCTTCATTGCTGTCGGCCGAAAATAAACCGGCTTATGTGCAGAAAATGGATGAAAGGTACAGTGAGCTGCGGGAAAAACAGAAAAATATCAGGCAGGGCAAACAGTATATAAGCCTTGAAAAGGCACGCCAAAACAGGTTTCCTTTCGATATTGAACAGGCAGACATAACAAGGCCGGAAAGAAGCGAAGTTATTCTTGATAATATCCCGGCGAGTATTATAATTCCATATATTGACTGGACCTTCTTTTTTCATGCCTGGGAAATAAGAGGTAAATACCCTGCAATTTTTGATGATCCGCTTAAAGGCAAGGAAGCCCTCAAGCTATATAATGATGCCCAGGCCATGCTCGAGTTGATTGTTTCTGAAAAAATGCTTGGAATCAGCGGTGTTGCCGGTTTTTATCCTGCTGTTTCAGTAAATGAAGATGTTATTGTTTATAACAACCCGGAAAAGGAGAAGGAGATCAAACGGTTCAGTTTCCTGAGGAATCAGGAACATAAAGAGCCGGGAGTACCTAATCTCTGCCTGTCCGATTTTATTGCTCCGGCAGAGAGCGGGATAACGGATTATATGGGATTATTTGCCGTTACTGCCGGCAAAGGCATTGAAAAGTGGGTTAATAAGTTTGAAGCCGAAAACGATGATTACAGCAGCATAATGCTAAAAGTCCTTGCCGACAGGCTGGCAGAAGCTTTTGCGGAATATCTTCATGAATGGGTAAGGAAAGAATACTGGGGATATGCAAAAGAAGAAACCCTGAGTCCACAGGATATGATTAAGGAAAAATACCGGGGTATAAGGCCTGCACCCGGATACCCTGCCTGTCCCGAACATTCGGAGAAAGCAAAGCTGTTCGATTTGCTTGGAGCCACCGAAAAAACAGGAATATCACTTACCGAAAGCTATATGATGTCGCCGGGCGCATCAGTCAGCGGTTACTACATTGCACATCCCGAAAGCAGGTATTTCAATATAGGCAAGGTTCTTGAAGATCAGGTTGAAGCTTACGCCGGTCGCAAGCAGATCCCGGTTGAAAATGCAAAGCAGCTTCTTTCGACGCTGATTGATTAATATTTTTTATTGCGGTCTTCAGCTTAAACTCCTGCTACTGGGCTAACCAATTTTCAATTAACTATATCCGGTCAAGTTGATTGCTTTTGCAATTCGACAATCCTTTATGCATCCGACTGTGCCAAAACAGAAATATACACTAGTGAAATATCCGTGAAATCAGGGGTTTTTGATCCGGACAATAAGCTATTATGCAGAAAGTATTTCTGCGATATTTTTAAGCTCTATATTTATCTTGTCATGGTGTTTAATTGTTTTCTCAAAACTTGTGAAAACAATCTGCCTGTTTACCGATCCCACCATTTCTCCCCTCTTTCCGTCCATAAGCCTTAAAACAGCCTGGTAGCCCAGTCCGCTAGCCAGTATGCGGTCGTAAGCCGAAGGAGACCCGCCTCTTTGTATATGACCCAGAATGGTAACCCTGGTACTGTAATCGGGAAAACGCTCATTGACTATTTTTTTTACTTCCATGGCGCCGCCAAAATCATCACCCTCGGAAACTATAATTATTGCAGAAGCTTCCTCTTCGGATTTCCTGTGTTGCAGTCTTTCGAGAAGTTCTTCAATATGAGTTTTTGTCTCCGGTATCAATATCTTTTTAGCGCCACTGGCTATGCCGCTGCGTAAAGCGATAAAACCTGCATCACGGCCCATTACCTCTACAATAAAAAGCCTGTCGTGGGAATGAGCGGTGTCTCTTAATTTATCAATGGCAGATACCGCCGTATTAACAGCAGTATCGTACCCGATAGTATAATCGGTGCCGAACAGGTCATTATCAATGGTTCCCGGCAGACCTATAACGGGAAAATCAAATTCATTCATGAATACTTTACCGCCGGCAAAAGTACCGTCACCACCAATCACTGCCAGTGCATCAATATTGTGCTTTTTAATATTCTCATAAGCCTTTTTCCGTCCTTCCGATGTCCTGAATTCCTCACATCTTGCGCTTTTCAAAATGGTCCCGCCGAGGGATATTATATTTTCTACACTATGCCTGTCAAGGGGTTTGATTAAATCATTTATTAATCCGCTATACCCCTTATATATGCCGGCGACTTCAATATTGTGATAAAGCCCGGTTTTCACTACTGCCCTTATGGCGGCATTCATTCCCGGCGAATCGCCTCCGGAGGTTAAAACAGCTATCTTTTTAATATCTTTCATATACAATTATTTAAAGGTTAATGCTTTTCTTCGAAATGACTTTAACCTCTAATTTACAAAAAAGAGCTCATTGAACCAAAAGAAAACTCTCATCATTACCGCCTATGGTCCATATAATCTCAACGCTATTCATATATACGACCATAAAACATCATCTTATCTATAAAGATCAGAAATATCCACATAAATCTGATATTCTCTTATAAATTTTCCATCCATCTTAAAGATATTGGCAAAAGGCACACTTAATGTGGTTGAATCGTGTCGGGTATAGTTAACCGTTCCGTTGCACACCACAACATCCTCAACTTCACGGATATTTTCAATGTCGTGAGACAATGCTTTTATACTGTCATAGAATCCCTGTATAGTCTCTCCTACCTGCTTTTTGCCCTGAATTCCCGGCATATTGCCGAACCTGAAATAGATATCATCTGATAAAAATTCTGTGAACGAACCGGTATCTTTACTGTCAATGGCTTTAAATAATTCTTTAATTCTGCTTTTAGTTTCCATCTTTTTATTTGTTTTGTTATCGATTTAACAAACAATTTCAGGCCAGCATTTGTTCATATTGAACTTTTGCACTTCAAGAATATATAACTCTCCAGCAAGATTACTAATTTTCCAATAAAAAAAGGGGCATCAAAAAATGAGTGCCCCCGTGAATACAATTATATTTAAACTTACCAGCTACTACTGACTCTTCAGATATGTCATGAACCATGAATACTGGTAAAAAGGAGATCCTTCCTGTCCGACATTTTTTCTTTGCTCAGATGTAATAACAGGTACCATAACATCTTCTCCTGGAATCCAGTTTGCGGGGGTATGTACTTTTCTGTCATTATAGGTTGTCTGGAGGGCAACTAATGTTCTTTTTAATTCATCAATATTCCTCCCAACCTCATTTGGATAGTAATAGATCGCCCTGACCTTGTTATCAGGATCAATAAAAAATACTCCTCTGATATTTTCTCCAATACTTACGGCAGAATGTATCATGCCATAAAGATCTGAAACTTTGTAACTGATATCATCGACAAGAGGAAACTTTATTTTTACGGGGGACCTGTCTTTATAATTAATTTCCTCCAATTGATCTTTCCATGAATTATGCTGTTCGAGGTCATCAGTAGAAATTACTATCAAACTAGCACCCAATTTATTAAAATCATCCTGCTCGTAAGCGAGCTCCAGTAATTCGGATGAGCAAACAGGGGTAAAGTCCTTAGGATGTGAAAACAAAATTTTCCAGCTTTTTCCAAAGTCCCCGGGAAAATTAATTGTCCCGTTTGTGGACTCTGCAGTGAATGATGGAGCCGTAACCCCGATAAGGGGAATCGAATTATTCCTGTTGGACTGTGCCCCAATTTGAACAACTGATAATAAAAACAGTGCTAAAAATAAATGTATTTTTTTCATAATAATTTTAATTTAGTTTTAATATAATATAATTTAATTTAGTTGCAAAGATATGCAGGAAGGTCTGCCAGGGGTTAGGAATAATCTGTCAAAAAACAGGAATAATTTTACAAAAGCGGCATGCAAATTATCCTGTCAGGTTTACCTAGATCAACACACAGCACTTTCGGGCAGAGCTTCGCCGAGACATCACGGCAACCCACGATGCTGGTTTACTAGTTTAACTATAACAACAAGAAAATTTTACTGATTCCTGCCAATTTCAGATGGCAGCTTGCCAAAAAAAGTCCGGAAGGATTTTGAAAAATATCCAGGATCATCATAACCAACCATGTAGGCAATTTCAGAAATGTTACCTGCATCTTTTTGCAACAGTTTCATTGCCCTGTGCATGCGGACTGACCGGATGAATTGGCTGGCAGGCATATTCACAATAGCTTTGAGTTTACGGTGGATCTGGGACTGGCTCATTCCTGCCATTCTGCCAAGATCCTCTACTGAAAAGGCTAAATTATCAATATTTTCTTCAACTATTTCAAGCATTTTTTTTACTAAAGTGGCATCCCTGCCGGAAACGGATATTTCCTCTGGTTTAATCAGGCTGTTTGTACTAAACTTTTCCCTCAGATTACGCCTGTTATCAATCAGGTTTCTCACTCTTGCCCTTAATTCGCGGACGTTGAATGGTTTGGCCAGATAATCATCCGCTCCCCTTTCCAATCCCATTATACGATCGCTTTCGTCGGTCCTTGCAGTTAAAAGAATTACAGGAATATGGCTCGTTTTGTCGCAGGTTTTCAACAATTCACAAAATTCATATCCATCCCTTTCCGGCATCATTATGTCACTGATAATAAGATCGGGAATAAACTGTTCTGCAATCCTTATTCCGTCTGTCACATTTGATGCCTCCCTGATCTTATAATCTTTTTTTATACTGTCAGATATATATCGCCTTACCTCAAAATTATCTTCAACAACTAAAACCATTTCGGTGCCGGCGTCATCTGAAACCAGATCCTCTATTTCAGGTATACTTTCTTTATAGGAATAGGATCTGGTTTCCTTATATCCCATATTGTGAAATACGGAAGTTATGACCATATTCGCGGGAAAGTGGTCTTTACCAAAAGGAAACCGCAGACTAAAAATGGTTCCCTTTCCGGGGGTACTTCTTACTCTTATAGTGGCTTTGTGAATTCTTACCAGTTCCTTAACAAAAGCCAGTCCTATCCCTGATCCTTCAGATTCTGTGTCAGGACCAGTTTCAATCTGATAAAAACGGTCATAAATATAGGGAAGTTTATCCGCCGCGATTCCAATTCCTGTATCGGCAATTACAATCTCAAGATAATGGTTGTTTCCATTCTCACTGCCCTGACAAATTTTTGTTATCACACTGCCATTTGGTGGTGTAAACTTAATTGCATTAGAAAGAAGATTATTAATTATTTTTTCAAGAATATCAGGATCATAGTAAAAATCACCAGCCAATCTGTCCACTTCAACTTCCGGGCTTTCAACAAATTCAAATTTAATTGATTTCTGTTCCGCAAGTGAAGAGAATGATAATGCAATACCCTTAAGAAGACCAATAACATCGCCTCTTCCGGGCTTGATATGATAATGGTCACTTTCAAGTTTGGAAAGATCAAGTAATTGATTTATAAGCTGCAATAAAAGTGATGCATTAGCCAGCATCATCTTGAATGAATTTCTTTTTTTCTGATCCTTCTCCTCCTCACTGAGTTGTTCCAAAGGTCCCTTTATCAGTGTTAAGGGTGTACGGAATTCATGTGAAATATTCGAAAAGAATCGTGATTTTAAACTATTCAATTCTTTTAGTTTTATGGTTTCAATTTCAGAAATCCGCATGCGGTTCTTGAGACTTATCCGTGAAAGTTCATACTTGCGAAAACCTGAAATTATACCAGCCAGAATAATTAAATAAAGAAAATATACCCAATTCTGTTGCCACCAGGGAGCGGCTATTTCAATGATCATTTTGGCCTCCCTGTTACTCCATATACCATCACTGTTGGTGCCACGTATTTTCAGGGTATATTCTCCGGCTTTCAATTCAGTAAATGTGACACTTCTGTTTTGCCCTGCCGGCACCCAATTTTCCCCTGTAGTTGTCATACTGAAGGCATATCTGTTATTTCCCGGATTGTAAAAATCAAGAGCAGCAAAGTCAGCCATAAAACTATTCTGCCTGCTGGACAAATTTATGGTACCACCATCGTTGATATATGTAAAGAATTCAGAGCCTGCTTCACCATCATTCATGCCTAGTATTTTAAAATCTGTAAACACCAATGGTGCCATGAATTCTCGTTGTCTTATTTCTGAGGGGAAAAAACTGTTATAGCCGTAAATTCCTCCGAAAAACATTTCACCCCACGGATTCTCGTAATATGCCCCGCTGTTAAATTCGTTGCTCTGCAACCCATCGGTCTTTGTATAATTAGTGAACGATTCGCCGGCGATATTAAACTTTGACAATCCCCTGTTGGTACTCATCCAAAGATTTCCGCTATCGTCACTAAGTATTCCGTAAATCATATTATTGGAAAGGCCGTGTTTCTCAGTAAAATATCTGAAGCTAGCTGTTTGTATATCGAACCGGATTAATCCTCCTCCACCGGTACCCAGCCAAAGAAACCTTTCCGGATCTGCAGGATCGGGGATGACTGTCCTGATATCATTCAATTTATATAGATGATTGCCATATAGACTTAACGGATAGGTTGTAAGCTTGCGGGTGTTAACATCAAAATAATGAAGACCATTTTGTGCAGCTATCCAGAAATCTCCTTTACTGTTCTCAATAAGACTTGGAAAAACTGCTTCCCTGTATTCATCAATTGATTCAAAGTTGTACCGGATGTGATCAAACTGCTCAGTTTCCATATCCAGTCTGGCTATGGTATACGGGGTAAGAACCCAGATATTTTCATTGCTGACATGTACATAGTTTACCCGGGAATCATTTCCCTCCCCTGAAAATGACAAGGCGGTATCAAAAAATTTATAACTGTTTTCTACAGGATCAAACCTAATTAGTCCCCACGCAATTCCCAGCCAGATAAAACCTTGTTTATCACCTGTAATGCTATAAATCAGCATATTTTCATCTTCAGCTATATCAAAAAACCTGACCTGCCGCATAACCGATCTTTTCCGGTTAATCTTATAGAGACCCTCATTTGTACCTGTCCATAAAACACTGTCATTATCCGGATCCTGATAAAAACTCCGGATACTCATATCCCGGGATGATTTATATGGTTCCTGATTGCCATAAATTATATCCCGGGGATAGTTAAACTTGATCGCTTCCGGACTAAATAAAGAAATGCCGTATCCGTTGCTGCCAATCCACATTTGGCCACCATTATCTGCGAATAAGCTGATATAATTTCCTCTTGACAAGCCGCTTACAGGGTATCTGTCATGCGAAATATCAGCATATGTACCAGTAATAAGATCAATAATGTGAATTTTTTCTCCACTGCTGATCCATATCTCTTCAGTTTGCTTATTTACAAAATTGGTTGCAGTAAAAATATTTTTAAGAGGCTTCTGATCTCCTGCCGGCAGGAATTCCAAAAAATGCTGGTTCTGTCTGTCAAGATAAAAAAGTCCACCGGAATTTCCCATCCAGAGTCCACCCTTGCTGTCCTCAAAAATTACACGTCCTCCTAAATACGAGACATCTTCCTTAATTTGAGATGCTGATGTGACTGGTTTGCCCTGATAAACTGGAATTTGGGTAAAGAGGGGCTCCTTTGTTAATGGATCAAAGGTAAATATGTTATTTTGGGTGCCAATCCACATCCTGTCCTGGCTGTCATGAATTAATGTACTTATCCTGGCACCGGTCTCCGGAAAACCGCTATCGGAAGAATTATAGCGTATGATCCTTGTGCTATCTCTGTTTATAGACCCTGAATCATCATTACCCGGGAAAATAAATTTGTTTAACCCCCCTCCATTAGTCCCTGCCCATAAGTGACCGTTTTTGTCCACAGCAATAGCCTGAACATGATTATTGGAAATACTGTTTTCATCTTCAGGATTATGCGAAAAGCGTGTAAACTGCCCCTTTTCCCTGTCAAAGTAATGCAATCCACCACTATATGTTCCGATCCATAATCTCTGTAAATGATCTTCATAAATAGTGGTAATATAATTATCGGAAAGCGAATGTTCGTTTGACGGCTCATATTTAAATATTTTGAAACTGTAACCATCAAATAAATTTAATCCATCCTTGGTTCCAATCCAGATAAAACCAAGATGGTCCTGATGGATTGAAGAAATAAGATTCTGGGAGAGTCCCTTATCATCATTGAATTGCCTGAAGGTATAAATCGTGGTATTTTCTGAAGCAATTTCTTGCATTTGTGAAGCTTCAACTTCAACGGAAATAACTAGAAAACAAATAAATACAGTCAGAGTATTTCCGGCCCGGGTTATAAAAATAAACCTGTAATGACTTACAGCTAAACAATTGGAATTTGATTCAAAATGCATGGCTGATAAAGATTAATATAGCCGATTTACAGGCTCCATGATCAATAAACTGATGACCAAGCATATAAACAGAAGTCAACCGATATTGTTCACCAATTCTCCATTGGTAAAATATAAACTCCGCACTGCAGATTTTTAGTCACAAATTCGTTGAGGAGAAAGCCACGCAAGGAGATTACCATGCCCAGGAGAATGGATTTAAAGATAAACTAAAATATATCTGTAATTTTGCTTTTACCTGCCTTAAGCTGTAAATTGCACACAAATCATTTTTTTACAGAAACTGGATAAATCTTTCTGCAGGCAAATTATCTTAAACCATAATATTATAAGAATGACGCCCTACTTTTTTTTTCTGTGTTTATCGTTTCTTGTTTCATACTTCCCTGCCGGGGAAAAGAACGATACACTACCTTTTATTAAAGGAGTGTACGGAAATCCGGGTACTCTGCTTGATGCCGGATACTCTTTTGATTCACTGGAAATGAATGCGGTTTTTGTCAGGAGCCATTCTCTGAACCAGAAATTTTTGGATGCTGCACGGGAACAGGGATGCGGGGTTTATGTGGAATTCCCCACCCTTAGAAACAGCATTCTGAACGGATGGGTTGTCGATATGGACAAAATTCTGGATGAACACACTCCGGATGCATTATTGGGTGTCTTTTATGCCTCCTGGTATCCGGCTGATCATGATTCTGCGCTTTACCGAACATTGGGAATAGATGTTGCTGATCTGGCAGGTATTACAGATGTCCTATCGCCAATGCTTTTCCATATGATGAAAGACAGACCCGTTGATTGGGTGGGAGAATATATTGAGTGGCATAATGATGTTTTCAGACCAGTCGCTTTTGCAGGATCCGCGATTTCTAACTGTTAATGTAATATATATAATTCTCTATTTAATAAATGCTTGACCTCACCAACGACATAATGTCATAACAGGATCATAAATAACTAATTAATTTAAATGAAAATGGATATTAAATCTTTTACCTGCCGGTTAATTATTAGCATAACTATGCTCCTTGCTGCAATTAATATAGTCGCCCAGGAACCTGCTAATAATAAAGTGATACAAACAGTTGATGATAACTTTTATAATCTCCGCCACCGGCTTGACGTGCTTGAAAAAAAAATTGACGATGTTCTCTGGTTTGAGAGAGTTGGTGATGTTGCCCATATTGATAAAGTTTTTCTTGCCGGTGCTCCGCCGGCCGGTGCGGAAAAGTCGACAACCTTTGCAGGCAGGAACCCGGTTAAATTTTATTCATATGTTTTCATTCCCAAAGACATTGATCCCTCCGAAAAATATCCGCTGATCGTTTTGCCCCACGGAGGGGTTCACGGCGATTTTAACACCTATTACGCCCATATCGTTAGGGAGATGATGGCCCAAAAATATGTTGTAGTAGCTCCTGAGTACAGGGGAAGTACCGGATACGGAAGAACTACATACGAGCTTATTGATTATGGGGGTCTGGAGAATGAAGATGTTAGCATAAGCAGGCAATATATGCTGGAAAATTACAGCATAATCGATGAAAACAGGGTAGGCATTGTAGGATGGAGTCACGGAGGAATGATCGCACTGATGAATATTTTTCAGAACCCTGATGAATATGCATGTGCCTTTGCAGGTGTTCCTGTAAGTGATCTTATTGCCAGGATGGGATATATGAGACCTTCGTATGAGGACTACTACTCGGCTGAATACCATATCGGTCAAAAGGTTCATGAAAACATCGAAGAATATAAAAGACGTTCTCCCGCTTACCATGCAGACAAACTTGATACTCCCTTGCGTATCCACACAAATACCAACGACGAAGACGTCAATGCCCTGGAAGTACAAAACCTGATAAATGCGTTGAAAGCAGAGGGCAAGGACTTTGAGTATGAAGTTTTCCAGGATATTCCGGGAGGTCACTCCTTTGACAGGATGGATCATGCGCAAGGCAGAAAGATACGTTACAATATTTATAAATTCCTTGAGCAATATCTGGATCCTCCCGTCAAGTTCAAAAACCCCGGAGAGATGGAAAGAGCTGCCTACCGGTTTAATTAAACCGGCATAAAATCACCGGCTGAAATACCAGCCGGTGTAAATAAACTATCACTGGCAAAGGTGCGAAGCATCCTTATGGTATTTGTTATTTCCTGCCCAAAAGCTCGGGTAATGAAACTACTTTATGGATAAATTAATTTGGCGGCAGTCTGCAGATCTAATTTTTCTGCCTTAATTTTTTGTATTCTTCCCAGTTGAACTTTTCAAGAAAACTGACAGCCTTTTCTGCTCCACGAAGAAAAAGGGCAACCTGTTTTTCAGGTGTCATATCAAAATTAAGCCAGTTAAATTCAGTATCTGCATCTATATAGCAGATTAGTGAATTATAATCGGGATTTCTTAGCAGAAAATCATAATCATGCAGTTGCCTCATTGTCGAAACCATTGCAGAACTCATATTACCGGGTGTTTCAGTAATAGTGTAACTCTCCCGCCATGCACTCAGCTTGACCCCGAATGTAGGCTTTTTAGGTACTCCTGACCCTAAGTGGAAAGCATTGATAGGAAAATTAGACAATAGTCCCCCGTCAACAAAATAAACTCTGTCAGGTATCTTGCCATAGTATCCCACATGTCTGGACCATTTGGTTTGAGATTTTGGAAGAGAAGGGCTTTCGGTTTCTCCTGCATTTGGGATATTGTCAACCTTAAAGGGGTAAAAGAAATAAGGAATAGACATGGAGGCCCTCACAAACCTGGCGGGATTGATGCTGTCAGGATCTTCCCAGTATAATTCAGCCATTTCAGGAAAAACTATCTTGCTTTTGGTTGTCAGATCAGAGGCAATTATCTGCAGTCCGGGCATCCTGGTTATCTCAGCATTATTATCACTTCTATCATATAAAACCGGAATTCTGCTTCTCAACTGTCTCAGATCCTTAAGAGTCATGATCCCTGATTCTTTGAGACAACCGGACAGCCATTTCTCAAATTCCTCTCCAGGGTTTATGCCAAGGTTTTTTTTCAATATTCTCCATATTCTGAACGCATTAAGGAACACAAAAAACTTGAAGCAAGGCTTATCCTCAACATATATCCTTATTAATTTCTGAATTCTTCGATCCCCGTCAATGAATTCGGAAAGATCCTGTTTACTGAGAATATCCAGTATTTTCCCGGAGACAGGTTTACCAATTTCACCAAGTCCGGCAATCATCATTGTATTTATAGCCCCTGCAGAGGTGCCGGCCAGACTGAAAAACCTTATACCACACTTTTCAAGGATCCAGGTATAACCAGCAAGAGCAATACCAAGAACTCCGCCTCCTTCCTGCACCAGATCAACATACTGGTTTCCTTCACTGTCCGCTAAATCTGAATATATCTTACTATCAAGCCCTTTCTCACTGATATGATCAAGCAGCTTTGATATTTCCGGCGTTTCAGTGAATTGTTTCATGTGTACAAATCAGGTTAATCAAATTAATACCTTTAAACCCCGTAAAGATATTTGAACAGTTCATAGACCATAAAGGCTGGCCATACCAGCGCTTTTAGGAAGCCAAGAACTCCCATCCAGAAAGTTGATGCCTGCCCAATAAAATATACTGCGGCACCGATAAACCCGAGTCCATAAATTGCATTTGCCGGTCCGGGACTGTTAACTTCTCCTGCCATAATTAATTTTATTTAATTTGTGATGATTTAAACACCATCTACTATGATCATTTTAGTTTTAGCGGCTCTCTGCCGTATGCTCCGGGCCCTGGTATAAAGAGCGGAATTCCACCATTCCCGGGCACGATCAGAATTAGGGAATTCCAGTATGACCACTCTTTCCGGATCCCAGGCACCTTCCAGGCCAATTATACTGCCACCCCTTACCAGGAATTTGCCCTCATAAGCAGCAACTGCTTCAGGGGTAAGCTTTTTATATTCTTCATAAAGTTCAGGATCGATAACCGATACCTCTACTATCACATAAGCTGCCATAATAATTGAATATGTTTAATTATATCCCGGCTCAGTATTCTGATCCAGTACCAAGCCCTGCCCACAAGCCCCGGAGGCTGTAACATATTATCAGGTAATGACCGGGAGGTTCAAAAATATTAAATATTTAATTAAATAATCGTAACAAGGACCGCACTAAAAAGATAATGGTAAACTATATTTAGTTTTTTAGCTTTTCGGTGTTTATAAGTTAATGTTAATAATTACCGTATAAGCATGGGAGGCAATTTCCTCAAGACATTCAATCCATATATCGGCAGCTTCGGAACTGATTGACGTTTCCAGACTGGATATTTGTTGCTTCTGGAAGTTTTCAAGGAGCTCTACCCCCTCCTGTACTCTGCCTGAACTTATTAGTTCCTGTGCCTTTTTCATCAAATCCTGCTGGCTCAACGATTCACTCCCCCCCAGGCCCAGTTTCTCTTCATATTTCCTGAAAATGATCTCATCCATTCCTGCAAAACTCCCCGGATTTTCTTCATGTAGTACAAAATAGCAGGATTTAAGATAATTATATTTTTTCTCGATCTCAACGACCGTCTCTTTGTCCAATGCACCCTGAACAGTTAATCCTTGAAGATTGGAAAAGATACGGGAGGGAATTCCGGAACGTCCCTGCATTTCGTGAACAGCTACTCCCGAATCATCAGGCATACGCCGGATATAAGAAAAAAAAGCACTTCTGCCCCTCACCCCGTCATTTTGTTCAGAGAAGGGCTCCTTGTTTTCATTTGCATAATAGGCACAAACCTTTGAAAAATCATCCCGGGAAAGATAACGAAACGATGCATACTCTTCCCTGTTCATATTTCTGTGTTCATCTCCCGTGGTCATGGGGACCGCACCGGGATAGACTGTGGGGGTCGGCTGGCAATCAACCTTTGTAAAAAGAGCCGCCAGTAGTACCAATAAAAAGAAAGGAATTTTTTGCATATCCGGAGATCAGTTTAAGTTTTATATAAATAACCGTAAATAATAAATTATCACAAAACCAAAATAATAAATTGACATACAAGTTACTGAAAATTACTTGCAATTCAGTAAATCAACATAAATAAATTTATTAAAAATTATTTTAAAAAGAGGTTGCCGGTTTAGGTGACCCAGGCTGGGTTAGTTGATCAATAAAACACGGGTCTCCTTATGACGAGATAATATCTTTGCAGGGCTTTTTCCGGAAGGCTTGCGTGATTAAAAAAATCGTGCTGCGAAGCTAAACCAGGGGTTAAAGCCCACTATTCCAATGGCGGACAGTCCGATTTTAGCGAATATTTTATTAGTTTCTGGCCAGTTAACTAATCTCAGGCCGGTCAACATTGTCTGCTTTAAAGCCAAGGATGAAAAGGGTTATAGCAATTAAAATACAGAACCACACAGCAATACTGTAATGCCCCGTGTAATCGTATGACAACCCGAATAAAAAGGGTCCGAGAGCACTGCCAATTACCATCCATCCCATGGCATATCCGGAAATGGCGCCTAAGTGCTTCAATCCAAAAAACCGTGGCCAAACAACGGCAGATAAAACCCCAAACATACCTTGCATAATGCCATTTCCTGCAATTAGCATCCACCTCATGGTATCGGACCGGTCAAGGAAAACCAGTGCAAACATACTGATCAGTATACCAAATAGCTGTAATAACAAAAAGAATTTTAACTTAATATAATCACTTAACCAGCTGCCAAAAAAATGAAATGAAACTGCTACCACTGAGGTGGGAAGGAAAATCGTAATTGCAGCCCTGTGATCATATCCGTTAACAATAAAGATCGAAATGACGTGAAAAGTAAGGGCGGTTATGTAGAGTGCCTGCAATGCAAGTGAAAGATTAAATATCCAGAAAGAATATGTTGCTTTGGCTTCTTTGAGTGTGAATTCTTTTAGATTAACCTCTTCTTGTCCGCTCTCATTCTTCTTCCGGAAAATTCTGCCATCCGGCACCAACCCGTACATAACCGGATTATCCCGGAAGAATATGAATGCAAAAATCACAAATCCGACTCCTGCTACCATTCCAAGTATCTGCCATGTACCCTGCCAGCTGAAATCACCTATCATAATATCGAGTACCTGGGGCGATAATGAAAACCCGAATGATAACGTTATGCCGAGTATGGCATTTGCAAATCCCCTTCTTTTATCAAACCATTTCATTACCATATTACGGGAAGCCATTGTTAAAACACCCTGACCGAAAAACCTCAAAGAAAAAAAACCTGCCGTAATAAGAATAAAAATTATCCAGGAAGGATTAATTATGTGCATAATACCTGAAGCCCATGATGAAATAATTACTATCTGTGATAGATAGATCAGTGTTATACCCATCATCAGGCCGGCAGTGATTATTACAGGACGTACACCATAATTATCATACATTCTGCCGGCAAAAGGTATGCACAGACCACTTATTATGGTGCCAAACATATATGCCATGCTCAGATTGACTCTTCCTATATCCAGTGCGTCAATCAAATGATCAGTAAAAACGGAAACTCCTATTGTTTGTCCGGGAATACTCATAAGAATGCCGGCAATGCCCGCAAATATTATGACCCATCCATAAAAAAAAGGCCATTTAACCGGTGAGAACGGAATATTTTTAAACCTGTCAGAAAATAACTCTCCTTTTCTTTTACTCATAGGAATTGTGGCCCATAAGAACCGTTTAACAGAAAGCCACCTAATTCATCCGTGAATGATAAATGACCTTTTCTTGGATTTTTGAACAATATAATGACCTAGGGCCGGCGAAGATACAAAAGTAATAAACTGAATCATAAAACCAGTAATGAAACCCTCATGTTAATTCTTAACACAAAATAAGATGAATTCTACATCTGGCATTAAAAACAATCTTTATATCGTTTAATTATATAAAGACTATTTTTTCTTTCATTAACTTTGAACACCGGACGAATGAATCCATTTAAATATAATTATAATTGTTTATGGAACGTCAGATCATAAGTACAAAGAATAAAGCTCTTACACTTAATCTCAATCCAAATATTTATGGGACACTTGCCGAAATAGGTGGCGGACAGGAGGTTGCCCGCGCCTTTTTTCAGGCTGGAGGTGCATCGGGGACTGTAGCAAAGTCCATTTCAGCATACGATAAAACTTTTAGTGACCATCTCTATAATAACAAGAGAAGCGGACGTTATGTCTCTGAAAACAGGCTTGAAAAAATGCTTAGCATCGAATATAACGATCTGATAAGCATTTTGCAATCCGGATCAAAGAAGGATACCAGGTTTTTCGTATTTGCGAATACAGTTGTTACCCTGAATTATGCAAAAGATAATGTTGCCCACGGATGGCTGGGAATGCGTTTTCAGCTTCATCCACACTCCGAACCTAATGAGGTGGTTTTGCATGTGAGCCTGCTTGAAAATGATACACTCCTTCAGCAATATACACTGGGCATAATCGGGGTTAACCTTATCTATGCCTGTTATCACTTTCCAGACAGGCCAAATGTCTTTTTGCAATCGCTGATGGATAACCTTGATACAGACAGGCTGGAGATAAATATGGTCAAAATGAGCGGTAAGGACCTTGATTATGTTGATAACCGATTGCTTGGGGTGCAGCTGGTAAAGAACAAAATGACAAGCGCAACTATATTTGATAGTAATGGGAATGTTCAGCAACCCTCAGATATGCTCTACAAAAAAAATCTACTTGCTTTCAGGGGAAGTTTCAGGCCCATCACCAATGTCGGTTATGATATGCTTCAAAAATGCTATGCAATCTTCCGGAAAGACGAAAATTACAGGAAGGAAAATACTCTGGCCCTTTGTGAAATTACCCTCAATAACCTGATGCATGAGGGAGAGATCGATGAGAGTGATTTTCTTGAAAGGGTGAACCTGCTTAACGGACTGGGTCAGAATGTCATGATATCCAACTTCAGGGAATATTACAAACTAGTTGGATATTTTTCAAAATTTAAGCTTGGTAAGCTTAGGGTAGTAATTGGGATTCCAACTTTCATTAACGTGTGGGACAAGAAATATTACCGCCATCTCAGAGGTGGCACTCTTGAGGCTTTCGGGAAATTGTTTACTGATAATATGAAGTTGTATGTTTATCCCTCCCTCAACAAAAACAATGGAAATCTGTTTACGTCTAAAGACATAGAACTGGCACCGGATCTGAAACATCTTTATAAATATCTTTGTGAAAACAAAAAGATCATAGACGTCAGGTCGGCAGAATTGAAATGGCTCCATATAGATTCTAAAAAGACCCTGGAAATGATTCAAAAAGATAAAGAAGGGTGGGAAGAGATGGTACCAGAATACGTTGCATCTTATATTAAGAAGAATAAGATTTTCGGTTATACCGGAAAACAATAATAGAAACATTTTAATACTGATCAGGCAAAACATTAATGTTATGAGCAATCATTCCTACCTTGGAAATGCAGATTCAGAATATATAGAATCTCTTTACAGCAGTTACCGGAAAGACCCTTCCCATGTTGAGGAAAGCTGGAGAAAATTTTTCGAAGGATTTGAATTTGCGTCAAAATTTAATGATAAACCATGCGATGATACTTTCGACAAAGAATTTAAAGTTATTGCTTTAATTGATGGATACAGGCTGCGGGGACATCTGTTTACCCAGACTAACCCGGTCCGCACAAGAAGACAGTACTCCCCTACCCTGGATATTGAAAATTTCGGCCTTTCTGCCGGTGATATGGAAACAGTATTCCAGGCGGGCAAAAATATCGGGATAGGCCCGGCAAAACTAAAGGACATAATATCACACCTGCAGCAAACATATTGCAGGTCGGTCGGCGTTGAATTTATGTTTATCCGCGTTCCGGAAATAATTCAATGGATGAAGAATAAAATGGAACCGGTTAAAAATACGCCCACCTTCACGGTTGAAGAAAAAAAACATATTTATCACCACCTTAAGCTTGCAGTTGGTTTTGAACAGTTCATACACCGCAAATTCGTGGGCCAGAAAAGGTTTTCCCTTGAAGGTACGGAAACAGTTATTCCCGCACTCGATGCAGTTATAGAAAAAGGTTCTGACCTTGGAATCGAAGAGTTTGTAATTGGCATGGCCCACCGGGGAAGACTTAATGTGCTTGCAAACATTATGCAGAAATCATACCTGGATATTTTCAATGAGTTTAATGGCAAGCATTATAATGAAGGGATCGCACTGGGTGATGTAAAATACCACCTGGGTCATAATAATGTTATTAACACAGATAATGGCAAGAATGTAAGGCTCAGCCTTGTGCCCAATCCTTCCCATCTTGAAGCTGCCGATCCGGTAGTCCTTGGTATTTCCAGGGCCAGGACAGATCATAAATATGACGGCGATTACAATAAAGTTGCACCCATCCTGATTCACGGAGACTCTGCAATTGCCGGGCAGGGAGTGGTATATGAGATTATTCAGATGTCACAGCTTAAGGGTTATAAAACAGGTGGCACGATACATCTTGTGCTGAATAACCAGGTCGGATTCACAACCAATTACCTTGATGCACGTTCAAGCACTTATTGCACAGACGTTGCAAAAGTTACCAAATCACCTGTTTTTCATGTTAATGGTGATGATGTAGAGGCACTCATATATACCATTAAACTTGCAATGGAATACCGGCAGGAATTCCACTCGGATGTTTTTATCGACATCCTTGGCTACAGAAGATATGGACATAATGAAGGAGATGAACCAAGGTTCACACAGCCACTTCTCTACCGGCAGATAAGCAAACATCCAAATGCTCGTGATATATACAGTAAGAAGCTGATCGAAGAGGGTATTATATCAAAAGAAGATATCCTTAAAGAAGAAAGGGATTTTTCTAAACTACTGGATGAACAACTTAAAAAATCCAGGGAGGAAAACCTGGTAAAAATTGATCAGTTTCTGAAAGAAGAATGGAATAAATTCAGGTATTCAAAGAATGAAGATTTTAATAAATCACCCGATACAGGTGTCAGCAAAGAAATTCTGCTTAAAATTGCCGGCAGGATAAATACTCTTCCACCCGACAAAAATTTTTTCAGTAAGATCAAAAAGCTACTGGATGAGCGCAGCAGTTCAGTAAAAAACAACCGACTTGACTGGGCCATGGGAGAACATCTGGCCTACGGAAGCATTTTACTTGAAGGTTATCCGGTCCGAATCAGTGGTCAGGATTCGGAGAGAGGGACATTCTCGCACCGTCATGCTGCATATGTTGTTGAAAACTCTGATGAAAAATATTATCCGCTGAAGCACCTTTCAGATGATCAGGCAAAATTTGATATATTCAATTCTCCCCTATCAGAATACGGGGTTATGGGATTTGACTACGGGTATGCCCTTGCAGTACCCGAAGGACTTACCATCTGGGAAGCTCAGTTCGGGGACTTTAATAATGTAGCGCAGGTGATAATTGATCAGTTTATCAGTTCTGCCGAAGAGAAATGGGGTATTATGAACGGGCTGGTGCTTTTTCTTCCTCATGGATATGAAGGGCAGGGCCCTGAGCATTCAAGTGCAAGGATTGAACGTTTTCTTGCTCTTGCTGCCAATAATAATATGCAGATTGTCAATTGCACTACTCCTGCAAACTTTTTTCATGTTCTTCGTCGCCAATTGCACTGGCCTTTCAGGGTACCTTTAATAATAATGACTCCTAAAAGCCTGCTCCGCCATCCTGAATGCGTATCAGGTTTAGAAGAGTTTACTTCCGGCAGCTTCCGGGAACTTATTGATGATGAAGCAGTGATACCAGAAAAGGTAAGACAGGTTGTATTTACCAGCGGTAGATTGTATTATGACCTTGTAAAAAAACGTGAAGAGATCTCTGCCTTTGATACCGCCATTGTGAGACTGGAACAACTTTACCCTTTGCCGACGGACCAAATGAAGACGGTAATTAAAAAATACAAATATGCAGAACGGCATGTTTGGGCCCAGGATGAGCCGGTAAATATGGGAGCATGGTCTTATCTGACAAGAGAATTCACTCATGTGCCTTTTTTGCTGGTTTCACGCCCGGCAAGTGGTTCGCCGGCAAGTGGTCTCCTTGAATTACATAAAAAAAGATTGACAAAGATACTGGATAAAGTTTTTAGGCAGTGTGACTGTGAATTAAAACGAAAGTACTGCGGTCAGAAGTGCGGAAAGTTTTCAATTAAAGAGCTTAACAGGGAAATAGCAGAGTAAATGGGAGCATGATGTAATCCGGATGTTAACTTTATACATCTTAAAGTCTCTTTACACCTTAATGAAAGTATTAATAAGAAACATGACATAAACCCGATTTTAAATGATCGATAAAAATTTTCCCTTGTTTATAAATTATTAAGTTATTAACCAGATATTGCGAAAAATCACTCTATTAAAATGATCATCGAAGTTAAAATACCCTCACCCGGAGAGTCTGTTACCGAAGTGGAGATATCCAGCTGGCTTGTCTCCGACGGCGATTATGTTGAAGAAGATCAGGAAATTGCAGAGGTTGAATCAGACAAAGCAACACTTCCCCTTATAGCGGAAGAAAGTGGAAAAATCAACATACTTGCAGAAACAGGTAAAACTATTACGGTAAACTCGGTTGCGGCAACCATTGATACCAGCGTCAAAACTCAACCCGGTGCAGTGGCAGGAAAAGATGGTATATCAGAAGAAAAACTGCATAGTGCAGGTGACAAGATCGAAAATTCCCTTCCCAAAAAGGAACTTTCTGATAAATCCGATGTTGAAAAAAAACAGGCTGCTGACGATGTTTCACATTATGATAATGCAAAAATTTCTCCCCTGGCAAAAAGACTTATGGAGGAGAAAGGGTTGACAATAGAAGATGTGATCAGCGGACTCAAGCGAATATCTAAAGAGGATGTAGCTTTAGTAGCTGAAATGAATGGAAACAAGAAACTTATTCCAGAAAAGGAAACAAGGGTCAACCGGACAACCGGCAGGAAAAAAATGTCAATGCTAAGGCGTAAACTCAGTCAGCGACTAATAGAAGTGAAAAATCAAACAGCAATGCTGACCACATTCAATGAAGTTGATATGAGCAGCATTATCGCCATGCGGAAAACCAACCAGGATAGATTCACTGATAAACACGGAGTTAAGCTTGGATTCATGTCCTTCTTTGTAAAAGCTGTAACACAATCACTTAAACTCTACCCAAACGTCAATTCTTATATTGATGGTGAAGAAATCGTTACACCTGAATATTTCGATATAGGGATCGCGGTGCAGACAGAAAAGGGATTAATGGTACCGGTCCTTCGTAATACCGAAACACTGGGACTTGCAGATATTGAAAAAACAATTCTGGAACTTGCCGGTAAAGCCAGAAAAAACCGGATATCAATCGATGATATGAGCGGTGGCACTTTTACCATTACAAACGGTGGTATTTTTGGTTCGCTGCTTTCAACTCCTATACTAAATCCCCCCCAGTCCGGTATTCTTGGGATGCATAACATAGTGGAAAGACCTGTTGCAATTAGCGGCAAGGTAGAGATCCGGCCCATGATGTATATCGCCCTTTCCTATGACCACCGAATAATAGACGGAAAAGATTCGGTAGGCTTTCTGGTTAAAACTAAGGAAATGCTTGAAGATCCGGTTAAGCTTCTTTCAGGTGGTGATGATCCGGTAAAGATTTTACTCGATATTTGAGGATTGATCAAGACATTTATCGCACAATTACATTATCCTGCCCGGAACAATACATCTTAAGCATTGATTCGGCCTCATGCATGCCCATTTCCAGGGCAGTCCTCAAATCTTCACACCCACCGTCCATATCATTTGTGTTTATCCTGGAAACTGCACGCTGTAAATAGGAACCTGCGTTACCAGGTTCAAGCTGAATCGACCTGTCATAATCAGTCAGGGCTTCTTTGTGCATTCCCAGAATACCCCGGGATATACCCCGGTTGAAATATGCCATGGCATGAGTATTATCAAGTTCAATGGTTTTGGTGAAATCAGAAATGGAACCGGTATAATCCTCACTCATAGCTTTGACTGTTCCAAGCAGATAAAAAATCTCCGGATTTGAATCATCGATAGCCACAGACCTGTTCATATCTTCCCCGGCCCTTTCAACCTCCCCCATCCTCAGCCAAACCAGTCCCCGGTTCATTAGAGCACGTGCATGGGAACCATCGAACCCGAGAGCATTGTTAAGATCATCCAACGCCTTATCGAGCTGGCCGGTATTAGCATATGAGCTGCCACGGTGAAAATAAATTTCAGCATCATCCGGATAAATTTCAAGAGCCCTGCTTAAATCACCGATGGCGCCTTCGTAATCATTTATCTGTCTTTTAAAGATTCCCCTTTGCTTATAAAGTCCCCTATATTCAGCATCCATTTCAATTAGCCTGTCATAATCCTCAATAGCTGCAATAAAATTATCCAGACTAGCCATGGAAGCACCTCGCAAACGGAGAACTTCCGGATTCTGATCATCATATTTGACCGCCATGTTGTAATCTTCAACTGCACCGGCAAAATCTCCAAGGTTAGCCTTTAACACACCCCGGTGAAACCATGCTTCGCCCAGCTCATTATCAGTCTCAATTGCTGCCGTGAAATCATTAAGAGCACTGTCAATACGACCTAGTTCCTGCAGGGCTTTCCCCCTGTTGGTATATGATAAAGCAGGTTCGTAACCGAGATCAATCGAGCGCGTAAAATCATCAATTGCACTCTCCTGGTCGCCAATTAAAGAAAATGAAGCACCACGGTAGAACCATGCTTTAGCATATTTCTCATCATTATCTATAATTTTTGAAAAGATTTTTATCGCTTCACCATCTTCTTCCATAAATGCATAAGACCTTGCCTTTTCAAAACGGGCATCTGTAAAGCCACCTCTTATGAAGACGGCGCGGGTAAAGCATTTTAGAGATTCTTCATATAATCCATCCTGCCGGTATTCATGTCCTTTATTGAAATAATACCTGGCAATTGGAACCCTGGCAAAAATAAGAACCAGGATAAGCATAAGGAACAAGCCCGGGATAATAAATTTTTTCATCAGCGATTAGTTATTTTTTTAATGCTTACGATTAAAAAATGAATATGTTATATAATATGTGCAAAGTGTCTCATTTTTTCTATATTTAACCAATTGCAGAACTGGAATTGGTTAAATTACCTTAAGTGAAATATTTACTTATTTAAAACATCTGGCAAAAATAAAAATCCATTATAAAATTCAGAATATTATGCATAAAAAGACCGCCTTATTATTTGGAGCAACAGGTTTAACGGGCAATCATGTTCTAAAAAAACTCATAAAAGATTTCCGGTACGATAAAGTTGTAGTATTTGCCAGATCAGAGCTCCAGCTAATAGATGATAAAACGGAGGTCATTAAAACACCTCTTGAAGAACTTGATAATTATGAGGAGAAAATAAAGGGCGACGATATTTTTTGCTGTCTTGGAACAACTATTAGAAAAGCAGGTTCCAAAGAGAATTTCAGGAGGGTGGATTATGAATTCCCTGTTATGATAGCACGTATAGCTGAGAAAAATAAGATTCCCAATTTCATCATCATTTCTTCCATTGGCGCTGATCCTGACAGCTCCAACTTTTATCTTCGCACCAAGGGACAAACAGAACAAGCCATTCAGGAATTCGACCTAAAAAAAACGGTAATACTTAGGCCGTCCATGTTGCTTGGCGAAAGAAAAGATTTCAGATTAATGGAAGAAATAGGTAAAGCATTTATGTATTTATTCAATTTCATGTTTATTGGGAAATTAAGAAAATACAGAGGCATTAAAGCTGAAAAAGTAGCAGAGGCGATGATTGAATTTGCAAATACTGAGACGGATAAAAATATTTACGAATCACATGAAATTAAATAAAAAGTAATCTATTATCGTAGGCTAATGCGGACGGGTCATCCAGTTTGAAAAAAGTCTGTTCTTGTGTGTATTGAACAGATGCGTTCCTGTTATGAAATTTTCATATATAATTATCTTCCGTTATATGCGTTTATAGCGGTAAAGATTAGTTTTAATATATTTTTATATGAACGAAAACATTGATTTTCTCAAATTAGTTAAAATAAGGCAAAGTGACAGGAAATATCATGGCAGGCCGGTGGAGGAAGAAAAGCTGTCCCGTTGCCTGGAGGCAGCCCGCCTTGCTCCCTCGGCATGCAATTCCCAGCCATGGAAATTTATTGTTGTGAATGATCCCAAACTCAAGGATAAAATTGCAGAACAAACCTCGGGAAAGCTTATTCCGATAAATCACTTTACCAGGCAGGCCCCCCTACATGTAGTTCTGGTTATGGAAAAACCCAATATCACCTCAAAATTCGGAGAAATTGTTAAGGACAAGAAATATACATTAATGGACGTGGGCATAGCTGCATCTCATTTTTGCCTACAGGCTGCTGCTGAAGATTTGGGCACATGCATGATAGGATGGTTCAACGAATCCAGAGTAAAGGAATTGCTAAATATTCCCAAGAATAAGCGCCCCATGTTAATTATCACACTAGGCTATCCTGCAGGACAAAAAAGAAAAAAAAGAAGGAAAGAAAAAGAGGAAATTATTAGTTATAATAGTTATTGAAAAACAGAATAAAATAAAACAGAACAGAACAGAACAGAACAGAACAGAACAAACCGTAATTAATACAACTCAATAAATTTTCGATCAAAATCAAATCACAAATCATGAAAAACATATTAATGCTGGTATTATCAATTGCCCTGCTTGGCACAACATGTAAAGACGATCCCGGGATAACGGAGAATCCTTTGCTGAATGATTTCAATACTCCTTTTGGTGCTCCGCCTTTCGACAAGATAGATGATGAGCACTTCTTGCCTGCTGTGGAGGAAGCCATAAGGCAACATAAGCTGGAAATAGATGAAATAATCAATAATTCCGAGTCGCCATCATTTGAAAATACTATTGTTGCATATGATAATGCAGGAGAACTTCTAAGCCGTGTTAATGCTGTTTTCGGGGGACTAAGAAGTGCCGAAACAAATCAGCGATTGCAGGAGATAGCAAGGGAAACCACCCCCATGCTTTCAGCTCATAGCAATGAAATAAGCATGAACCTCGACTTGTTTCAGCGTATAAAAAGTGTTTATGATCAAAGGCACGATATCGGACTCGATAAGGAACAGTTGATCCTAGTGGAAAAATATTACCGGGATTTCGAGAGGAACGGTGCAGCACTGCCAAAGGACAAACAGGACGAGCTGAAAAGGCTTAAGGAAAAGATGTCGATGATATCGCTTCAGCTGGGTGAAAACCAGCTTGCTGAAACAAATGATTTCAAATTGATCCTGGACAGTGAAGAAGATCTTGCAGGGCTGCCGCAATCTGTTATCTCAACGGCTGCAGAAGCTGCAGAGCGTGATGGTCATGAAGGTAAATGGATGATTACTCTTCATAAGCCCAGCTGGATCCCGTTTCTCCAATATTCTGAAAGAAGAGACCTTCGTGAAAAAATCTATACCGCATATTTTATGCAGGGCGACAATAACAATGAAAATGATAATAAGGAGTTGTTCGCGGAACTTATGCAACTGAGACTGGAAATGGCCAGGCTTATGGGCTTTGACAACTACGCGGAATACTTTACGGATATCCAGATGGCTCAGGATCCCGGAAATGTATATGATTTCCTTTACCAGGTATGGGATCCGGCCCTGGAAAGGGCAGCGACGGAACGTGACCAGATGCAGGCAATAATAGATCGTGAAGGTGGTGATTTCGAGCTGGAGTCATGGGACTGGTGGTATTATGCCGAAAAATTGCGTCAGGAACTTTATGACCTTGATGATGAAGAAGTAAATCCTTATTTTACAATAGAAAATGTAAGAAGAGGAAATTTCCTGCTGGCAAATAAACTGTTCGGGCTTACTTTTGAGGAGCGTCCCGAAGTACCGGTTTATCATGAGGAAGTTGAAGCATATGAAGTGACCGACAGGGATGGCTCACACCTGGGAATTCTTTACATCGATCCGCATCCGCGCCCAAGTAAAAGAGGCGGTGCATGGTGTGGAACTTACCGTTCAGGCTCCTGGGATAACGGTGAAAGAATAGCCCCGATAGTTACCATGGTGATGAATTTCAGCAGACCTACTGGCGGAAATCCTGCTATGCTAAGCTGGGACGAAACAACTACCTATTTCCATGAATTCGGACATGCCCTGCATAATTTCTTTGCTGAAGGAAAGTATCGGCGGACCAGTCGCAGTGTGCCAAGAGACTTTGTTGAACTTCCCTCACAGATCCTGGAAAACTGGGCCGGAGAGCCGGAATTGCTGAAGTTATATGCCCAGCATTATCAAACGGGTGAGCCGATACCAGACGAATTGATAACAAAACTTAGAAATGCCGAACATTTCAACCAGGGTTTTATGAACGTTGAATACCTTGCCGCAGCTATACTCGATATGGACTGGCATACAGCTCAACATGGTGATGTAATAGATGTAAATGGATTTGAAGAGGAGTCCATGAACAGAATAGGACTACCTTCCGAAATTATACCTCGTTATCGTACAACCTACTTCGGACATATATTCGGCACCGGATATGCTGCAGGTTATTATGTATACCGCTGGGCAGGTGTTCTGGATGCCGATGCATTCATGGCATTCAAAAACTCCGGAGATCTGTTTAACCAAGACCTGGCAGAAAAGTTCAGAAAATACATACTTGCAGAAAATTCATTGTGGGAAGGCATGGATGCTTATGTAAAATTCAGCGGACACGAACCGTCAATTGAACCTTTTCTTATCCAAAAGGGTTTAATGAAGGAATAACAGAGGACCTGCTGTCATTTTTTATTATTAACACCATATAAACCGGGATCCGTTTCCCGGTTTATATAGCTTATATTAATCTGATTGTTTATTACCTTCACTAAGATAATTTAAATGTATGTTGCGCTCAATTAATAGCATCCTGCGAAAAGATGCATTCTCAAAAGAGGATATCATCCGGCTACTGGCTACGGATACTGAGGGAAGAACTTTCCTTTATTCCAGAGCCGGTGAAGTAAAGGCATCATACGTAGGGAAGAAAGTGTATTACAGGGGATTGATAGAATTTTCCAATATATGTGCGAAGAATTGCTACTACTGTGGTATACGGCGTGACAATCATAATATTAAACGCTACAACCTGGGTGATAAAGAGATCTTGGATGCCGTTAAATATGCATTTGACCAGAACTACGCATCAGTTGTGCTTCAGTCGGGTGAACTTGAAAGTAAAGGTTTCACTGACAGGATTGAAAAACTGCTTAAGGAGATAAAGAGAATCAGTAATTATAAACTTGGAATTACCATATCCCTGGGTGAACAGACAGAGGAAGTATACCGCCGCTGGTTCAATGCCGGGGCACACCGGTATCTGCTGAGGATTGAAACATCCAACCCTGAACTTTATAAAAAAATCCATCCGGATGACGAAAGACATAACTTTAACCGCAGACTGGAATGCCTGAAGGCACTTAAGGCAGCAGGATACCAGACAGGAACCGGAATAATGGTGGGATTGCCCTTTCAGACAGTCGAAGACATTGCAGACGACATACTATTTATAAATGAATTCGATATAGATATGGTGGGGCTTGGCCCTTATATTGAACACCGGGATACACCACTTTTTAAGTTCAAAAATATGCTGTTGCCCCCGGAAGAACGATTCCAGTTGACCCTCAAAGTTATTGCTATCCTGAGAATAATGATGAAAGATATAAATATTGCCGCCGCCACAGCAATGCAGGCAATTGATCCAATGGGCAGGGAGAAAGCCCTGATGGCCGGTGCTAATGTTATAATGCCAAATATTACCCCTGGTAAGTACAGGGACAGTTACAAGCTTTATGAAAATAAACCATGTACAGATGAGAATGCGGAAGACTGCTCGAGTTGCCTGGAAGCAAGGATCCAAATGACCGGCGATGAAATAGGCTATGGCGAATGGGGTGACTCAAGGCACTTTATGGAAAGAAATAAAAACAATCATAAATAATCAATATTCTCTGACTCCATTTTTTTTTCAGCTCCACTTCGACCCACAAAAAGATATTACCAACCTGTTCATAAATCTGACTAATAGAATGTTACACAAAACGTTAATCAATTACACGGGAGTAATCAGCTTTTGTTATCATACATTTTCACATCCCTGAATAAAAAAATAAATGATTGATAAAAATGTTTTTTTTTCTTTGGGCCTTTATTTACTTTTATTAAAATCATCCAATATAACTAAAAGAAACATTACCCTTCGTCTTTTGTTTTCATTAATAACTATAAAAGCCCAAGGGAATATTTATTATTTTTTGCCTGAAGAAGATTATGATTCCAGTAAACCTTCTCCTTAAGAATTTATGGG
>CAZFOO010000025.1:0-42496 GCA_964520585.1 uncultured Bacteroidales bacterium | reverse complement strand
TCAGTCTATGCTTATAAACTTTGTTACTGAACAGCGGATATCGCTCCTATCCTTACATTAATTTATCCTGTTATCATAATTAAAATATTTTGAAAATAAGCCCTTTTATCATATCTTGGTCATATTACCATTTCAGGACAAATTGTTCTGAAATAAAATTCTTGTCTGTATACATAACCCTAAGAGAAAAGTGAAGTTAAAAACCAATAACCTTTAATTAAATCAGAACAAATGGATAGAAGAAAATTTATTACCAGCACAGGAGCTGCCGCGGCAGGAGCCTTTTTGATCAATCCAGTATCCGGCATGCCGGTGTCCGGTTCTTCCCGGAGAGCAAAAAAAAGACTGGCCCTGGCAGGCACCGGAGTAAGAGGTATAGGAATGTACGGACGTAACCTGCTTGGCGGGTACTCGGATTATGTTGAAATGGTGGGCCTTTGCGACATAAATCCAGGCAGGGTAAAGGTGGGCAGGGAAATGATAGGGGTTGATGCACCTGTCTTTACTGACCTTGAGGAGATGATCAGGAAACAAAAGCCCGAAACTCTCATTGTAACGACCACCGATCGCGCACACCATGAGGTAATTATTAAAGGGATGGAGATGGGTTGCGACATCATCACAGAAAAGCCTCTTACCATTGATACCGAAAAAGCCCAGGCGATAATTGATGCCGAAAAAAAATACGGCAAAAAAGTCATTGTAACCTTTAACTACAGGTATCCTCCCTACAGGGCAAAAATGAAGGAGTTATTAATGGATGGCCTGATAGGTGATGTATCATCAGCCGAATTTCACTGGCAGATAAACCATGCCCACCTGCAACAGTATATGATGCGCTGGCATGGAGAATCAAATATGGGTGGAACATTATGGGTACATAAATCCACTCACCATTTCGATATGGTCAACTGGTTCCTTAATTCAGAGCCGGTTCAGGTTAATGCATATTCATCCCTGGACCGTTTTGGCAGTAAAGGCCCTTTCAGGGGAGAGAATTGCAGAAACTGCGCTCACACAGATAAATGCCCGTACTACTGGAATATTAATGATAACCAGCATCTGAAAAGAATATATGCAGATAATGAGCATTATGACGGATACATAAGGGATAACTGCGTATTCCGCCACCAGATTGATATATATGATAAACATTCAGCAGTAGTAAAATATGCTAACGGAACACATTTAAATTATTCATTGTCGGCAAGTACCGATTACGACGGATACTGGATTGCTTTTAACGGCACCAAAGGAAGGCTGGAGGCAAGGGTCCTCGGATATCCAAGAGAAGACAATGTAGATATGGTTTTTACCCCCGTTAGCATTTATAATGATAAACCTGCGGAGGTTATCAATGTTGAATTTGCAAGAGGAGGACATTGGGGTGGTGATCCGATAATGATGGACAAGCTGTTCAAGGATCCGGACATGCCCGATCCGCTGGGACAGCAGGCAGGAGTTCGCGACGGCGTTATGTCTATACTCATAGGCATTGCAGCAAGGAAAAGCACAGAGGAAAACCGCGCCGTCGATATTGCCGGCCTGACCAGTCTGACACCACAGGCAATAAAACCGCCTTTCCAGGGTTAAAAAATAATTTTATAGTTATTACCCTGATGACGGTACCCGGCCGTCTTAAAACAACAGAACCCCAGATTATTAAGGGGTTCTGTTGTTTTAAGACCCAACATAAACTATTTCCTTATACTTTTCTCCTGTAATAAAAGAAGTACAAATTTTGTCCAAGAAATACAAAAATCTGACCTGCAGTCAATTTCTTATGCAAAAGCAATGAAATGACAGAAAAGTCTTGATTACGGTCAATAGGATTGTTCAATGTTCCAGACAAATGCCCTGACACCGATCTCCTTGTTTACTTCATCCAGCTTCTTAACGTTTTCAAGAAGTTCCTCAACTTTATCATCGGGAATGACAGTCATCGCAGAAGAATTAAGCTCCGGCCATGTATGCGTGCCCATCCGGGGTTCACCTTTTTCCGACCCCCTGCCTTTTACCTCACTCCACCAAGTGTACCCCCTGATGTGAAGCCTGTCAAACATATATTCGACACGTTCGGTATTGGCCTGGTTAAAAATAATCATTACTGCCTTCATAAATCCAACTGTTAATTATTGCTGTTCATAAATGTAAATTTATTCCTGATCTTCTGTAATTTATCTCTCTCTCCCTTACGGGAGAAAATACCGTATACCACGGGTACCAGCACTAGTGTTACCACAGTAGAAAATATCAGTCCCCCGATTAATGTAATACCCATCGGACTCCATATCTCCGATCCCTCTCCCCTGCTGAGTGCAAGCGGTAACATGGCCAGGGTGGTGGTCATTGCGGTCATCAGCACTGGCCTCAAGCGCAATTTACCGGAAATTGCAATTGCCTCATTGAGATAATAGCCCCTGTCCCTCATAAGATTTATATAATCAATCAGGACTATACCATTCTTAACTACGATACCGATTAGCAGTACTGCCCCCAGAGCAGCAATTACACTAAGTGTGGTGCCGGTAAAGAAAAGTGCCAGAAAAACCCCGGTAAAAGAGAATGGGATAGAAAACATGATCACGAATGGCATAACAAAAGATTCAAATTGAGAAGCCATTACGAGAAAAACAAGGATGACACTGATAACCAGTAATAATCCCAGGTCAACAAATGAATCGGTCATGTCCTCATAGGCACCGCCAACATTTATCATTACTCCCGGAGGCACCTCTGTATCAGCAATAATTGAATTTATCTCCTCTGCCAAATCTCCAAGAGCAATGCCGGAAGGTACCGATGATACGGTAACTACCCGTTCCCTTCTCTTTCTTTCAATATTGGGCGGGTTCCAGTATTCTTTGACTTCGCCTATTTCCCTGAGGGATATTTTATTACCCATTGCATTTGGAATAACAAAAGCCTCAAGATCAGAAATAGAATTTCTAAATTCTTCTTCATACCTGACTATAATATCATATTCATCTCCCTCTTCCCTTAACAGTGAAGCATTCATTCCTGCCACCCGGTTACGAATAGCCGATGATACCATGGCGGTATTCAGTCCGTTTTCGGCTAATTTTTGCCTGTCAAGCACAATCTGGAGTTCCGGACGATCATCTTTACGGCTGATCTGAACATCTTCTGCACCCGGTATGGACTCTATCCTGGTTCTTATATCTTCTGCAAGACTGCTGGTTACATCAAAATCATAACCAAATATCTCCACATCTACGGTGGTACTTCCAAACCCACCGCCGGTGGTGGTAACCGAATACTCAACTATTTCAGGTATTTGCTCCAATTGTCTTCTGAGATCGTCGGCAATTTCCCATACCGACCTGCTGCGCTCCGACACTGGAGATAACCTGGTAACCAGGTTGATCATATTTGATCCTCCCTGGCTGAACATCGCCATCATACCCCCTGCATCATCAGACCCTGAAGAAACAGCCATTATTTCCACCTCAGGGTATCTTTCGTTGATTATTCTCTCCATTTCCCTTGCCACTTTTGAGGTTTCCTCTACTCTCAGTCCTGTAGTAAGTTCAACTTCAGCGGTAATCCTGCTTTCATCAGCTTCGGGCATAAAATCAGTACTTATGAAATTCAGCAGTAACAATGAACCGATAAAGATGATCACTGAACCGGCCAGAATCTTTTTCTTGTTTCTCAGCGAAACCCGGAGAGTATTCTCATATAAATTCTCGAGCTTGTTCAAAAAAGGCTCAATAATTTTAGCATGGCTGAATCTGCCAGGTTTCCTGACCGTTTTACCAGTTTCCAGCAGTTTCGAAGATAACATTGGGGTCAGCGATATAGCCGCCACGGTAGATGCAACAACAGTTATTGTAACAATCCAGCCAAGTTGTTTAAACAAAACACCTGTCATACCTCCAACCAGGGTCAGAGGAAAAAACACCGCTACAATAACCAAAGTAGTTATTATAACAGACAGCCAGACTTCGTTAGTGGCGTATATGGCGGCTTCCCGGGGACTGGTTCCGCGCTCTATGTGGCGTGAAATATTCTCAAGCACTACAATGGCATCATCTACCACCATACCCAGGGCGATAGATAAAGAAGCCAGAGAGATAACATTCAGAGAACCCCCGGTTATGTAAAGATAAATAAAAGAAACAATCAGCGATATAGGGATGGTAAGCACAACAATAAAGGTAGCCCGCCATTTCCCCAGGAAAAACAGGACCACCAGCACAACAAAAAACAGGGCCCAGAGCATGGTCTGCGACAGATTATTTACAGAATCGCTAATGAAAACGGAGGTATCAAGAATCTCATTTATGGTGATATCAGAAGGAAGATCCGTTTTAAGTTCATCAATAGCTTCCTTCACATCTCTTGCCACTGCAACGGTATTGGCACCTGACTGCTTCATCACAAATAATCTTACACCCTGCTTACCCATGATCCGTTCATCCAGCGTGACATCTCTAAGCGTATCCCGTACCTGCGCAACATCCTTAAGGTAAACAGAAGCGCCATTTAAATGGCCCACTACCAGATCGTTAAACTCATAGCTTTCGGATATTTCACCTTCTACCCTAAGCTGGTAATCCATCATTCCCATTTTTACATTTCCCGAGGGCATATTCAGGTTTTCAGCACGGATCAAATTACCCAACTGATCAATGGTAAGATTATATGCATCAAGTTTTACCGGATCCGCTTCAATATATATTCTTCTCCGGGGTGTTCCTATCATGCTGACTGATCCGATACCGTCTATACGGTTAAGCGGATTAATGATCCTTTCTTCAAGTATCTTTGCCAGTCCGGGATAACTCTCTTCAGCAGTTACGGCATAAAAAACAATAGGTATCATGCTCGTGTTGAACTTGAATATAGAGGGCCGGTTTACATCATCCGGCAGATTTTCGAACAGAAAGTCTATTGCATCCCTCACATCATTAGAGGCTTCATTCAGATCCGTTTCCCAGTCAAATTCCAGGTTTATAACAGAAAGATTATCACTGGACACAGAGGTAATCTCTTTAAGATTGTCTACCGTATTAAATGCATCTTCGAGGGGACGTGTCACATTAGTTTCAACATCACTGGCATTTGCTCCCGGATAGGTCGTCATAACCGAAATAAAGGGCGGGTCCATTTCCGGGTAAAGGTCTATGGGAATATAAATCAGCGAATAAATACCCATCACTATTGCAGCTGTGAATATCATCAGTGTGGTGATGGGCTTGCTGACTGCATTTTTATATATACTCATTGTATTACTTATTATTTGTGATTTTTTTTGATAAAGAGTGCAGCAGTCAAATTAATTTACTGCAACATCCACCCCATCGGTTAACCTGGCCTGTCCTGCAATGATCAGATTGTCGCCCGTTTCTATTTCATCAGAAATTATCTCGACCATATCGTCAAAACGGTCCCCCAGCTCGACTCTCACTCTCCTGGCCTTTCCTCTATCTTCCAAAAAAACGTATCGCTCATTTGATCCCTGAAGCTTCAAAACTGCAAGTGCGGGAACAACAAAAACCTCAACTTCCTCAAGTTCAAGAGTTGCCCTGGCAAACATTCCGGGTCTCAATTTATCGTCCCGGTTCGGAACCGCAACCTCAATGGAAAATGTACGTGTAGCAGGATTAATGGTTGGATGAATGCGGGTGACAGTACCATCGAACAATTCTCCCGGCCAGACATCCAGGCTTATTCTCACCGGCATGCCGGGTGTAATGCCGGGATAATAATTCTCCGAAATATTTATCAGGGCCTTCAGTCTTGTTGTCTGGACTATTGAAAGAATTGCGGCTTTGCCCGCGGGAGTATTTGGTGCACCCGAAAACATTTCCCCGTCTTCAAAATATTTACCAGACACCTCCCCGCTAAAAGGGGCGGTTAGTCTGACGTTATCTTTAAGAAACTCAACATTCGAAAGAGTTACTTCATATTGTGTCTTTATCTGATCAAACTGTTGCTGTGGAATACTCCCTGCTTTTCTCAGTGTATCAAGTCGCCGGTAATCTTTTTCAATATTAGCCAGCTGCACCTGTGCCTGCTGCAACTGGGTCCTGTCCATATCCACAAGTAATTGTCCCCTCGAAACACTTGTCCCCGCCTCGACATGAATATTTTCGATTCTGCCGGGTGAAGCCGGAGCCAAATGAACCTCCATAAAAGCCATTAGGCTGGCAGGATAAGTTATACTTCTGGAAATTGTACTGTAATCCAGTTCCATTACCCGTACGGCTTCGGCTGCATCATCTTCTGAAACTACAGAATTTCCGGAATTATCATCAGCAGAAGAACATCCGTAAGATGCAATCAAAATTGCACTTGTATAAATAAATATTGTATTTAAAACTTTAGAGCTCATTTTATGCAGATTTTATTTTGTAATTGTTTATGATTTCAAATCCATTATCTTTAAAAAGACCGGCAATAGTTTAATTATCTATATAGAATTTAAAAGCTTGTCCATTTCAACCTGTGCCTCTAATAACTGCATTATAGCAGATATATAGCTGTTCTCAGCCTGAAGGTAATTGTTGTTTGCGGTTGTAAGATCGAGACTGGAAACTATTCCCTGTTCATATTTAAGCCTTACATTATCAAATACCCTTTTAGCAACCTCGACATTTGATTTCTGGCTTTCAAATTGTTCAATTGCATTGTTAAGGTTAAACCTTAATTGTTTTTCCTGAATTATTAGTTGCTCTGATAAAAGCTCTTTTTGATTTTCGGCAACTGCATGGTTTATGCGGGCCTGACGTACCCGGGACTGCCTCATGCCGCTGGAAAAGATGGGAATGCTGACATTAAAACCGATAACATGATTGGGCTGTATATCAAATTCCGGCTTAAGAAGCTTTTCAGTAAAATTGTAAAATCCCATAATAGTAGGAAGATACGCAGCTCTTTCCATATTGATCTGTTTTTCAGCAATATTTGTCTGCAGCTGAACCAACTGGTAATCGATATTTTCGTTAATGGTAAACTGGCTTAATAAACTTTCCATGAAATCTGAACGGTTGATCAGATAATCAAGGTCGTCGGTCAGGGTGAGATCAACCCCCGCATCAAGTCCCATTTGCAGACGCAGCATATTTAATGCTATCTCTACCTGCCGGTCCGCCGCCTTACCAGCATTTTCAAGCATATTAGCCTGGACATTTAACTGATCGTAATCAAGATCTTCTGCAATACCGGTATCAACCAAAGCCTTGGTTTTATCAAGCACATCATGGATATTTTCAAGATTGGCTTGAACAATCGCTCTCGACTTCAGGGAAACCAGTACCAGGTAATATGCCTGGGTAACCTGCGCCCTAATTTCGAGTTCCGTTTTTTCCCTGTTTGCCTCTGTAACCTGTTTAAACAGCCTGGCAGTTTGTATGCCGACGATATAACTTCCATTAAAGATCATCTGTCCGACCGACAAATTTAAGTTACTGGTGGGGTTGAATTCAATTTCCGCAGGAACAGGACCAAAGGAAAGTTCGGCCGTGGATCCGAAAAAATTGTTATAATCAACCGTTGCATCCACCTGCGGAAGACCCTGCGTAATTGTTTCCCGCAAACGCATGCCGGCTTCATCAACTGCAAGTCCGGCATTGATAAGGTTTTTATTATGCAAAACGGCATAATGCCTTGCACTGTCGAGACTCAGATTCATTTCAGTCTGCGACATCGCAGAGCCTGAAAACAAAAGAAGAACAAGAACAGCCAGGCATGAAATCTTTAAACTTGACTTTTTTAGCATCTTTAATAATTGTTACTGATTACATTTTATATTTTGTGAATCATAAAGGTCCGGTTATCCATCCAGGTAGTTTTCAATTAAGTCAAGTCCTTTCCGGGTAGCTATCCCCCTTACGAAATTGATCATTATGTTTTCGAAAACAACAGTTTTTGAAAACCGGTCCGACGGAAAAATCTTTTCATCAGAAAGGATCTGCAATTGAGTATTAATCAAAATCGCAACCACTTCCACATCAATGTTTTTTCGAAATAATCCTTCGTCAATACCCTTTTCAATGATCAGAAAAGTTTTGGAAAGATGTTTCTCATAATTTGAAGTATACGTCTCTTTCCAGATTCTGTAATGATATTTTTTAAGATCGCTGAAAAATAGGGGATTTACAGTATTTAGGGCTTTAATCCCTTGCTTCACAAACCTGAATACCAGGTCCACGGTATTTTCTGCCTCACTGAATATCCTTTCATTCTCCCGGCTATGTACATCATCCATATATTCAAGACAGAATTTAAGTAAATCATCCTTATCCCTAAAATTTTCATATATGGTTCTTTTTGAAACACCTGCGTCCCGGGCAATATCATCCATGGTTATGGTCCGTATCCCGGAATCAATGAAAAGTTCTACGGCCCGGGTGACTATTTTTTCGTTAACACTCATTATCGGTAAAATTTGAGCTGCAAATCTAACATAAAAACTTTACAAACTCTTATAGTTTTTATATTTTTAATAAAAAATCCGCCCTGTAATTGTTTTATAAATTACAAAGCGGATTTACTTATGTTTAACCGGTAATTTAATTGGGCCCGGTTTCCCCGCTTAATTAATTATAACTGACTTTGAGATTTTCATCTATTCCCACTGATAAACTCTTACGTAGTCAATATAGTATTTATGTGGAAAAAGATCATCATCAATTCCTTCCTGTCCACCCCAGTTACCACCTATAGCAAGATTCAGCAATAGATAATGGGGTTTGTCAAACGGCCATACATCATCATCGGGGGATTCCCTTTCAAAAGTAAAATATTTTTGATCACCGACATAGAAATCGATCCGGTCCTCATACCATTCAATGGCGTAAACATAAAAGTTATCCCATGGCTTATCCACCTCTATGGAATTACCTTTCTGGGTCCCTTTTGTATGATTATAGGCTGCGGTATGCACATATCCGTGAATGGTTTCGGGATCAAATCCCACATTTTCCATGATATCGATCTCCCCGCAGGCAGGCCAGCCAGCATCCCGGATATTGGATCCCAGCATCCAGATGGCGGGCCAGGTACCCTTGCCGGTGGGAACTTTTGCCCTCACCTCAAAACGGCCATAGGTCCAGTCCACTATACCCCGGGTAACCAGTCTTGCTGAGGTATAGTCAAACCCTTCCCATTGTTCCTTTCGCGCTTCGATGATAAGCTGCCCATTTTCCACCCTTGCATTTTCGGATCTTGCCTTTGTGTAATACTGCTTTTCATTATTTGCAATATAGCCAACATCGTACGACCACTTTCCGGAATCAGGCAATCCTTCATTTTCAAATTCATCATTCCATACCATTTGCCAGCCTGGCTCATCACTACAGGAACCCAGTATCAGTCCCCCGAACACCAAAAAAAAGACAAACCTTTTCATAATTATTGATTTTTATTGTGTAAGAGAAGATTTAATAATAAGATCCAAACCTACCTTATGGGATAAAATGATTATCTCATGATAATCTGATGCGGGATATCCTGATATCATAGTATTCTGTTAATAAATTCAACCATTTTACTTGTAACATTTTCACCAAAAACATCTTGTTGAGCAGCAGGGGGATTAAAGGATATAATTTTTTCACAAATATCCTTATCAGATGGATCAACGAGCAGGTTCCATTTCTCTGTAACAGTTTCGGTCCACTCCGTTTCCGTCCGGAGGGTTATACATGGTCTTTTAAGAATATAGGCCTCTTTCTGAACTCCTCCAGAATCGGTAATGATTCTCCTGCTGAAATGCTCGGCAGCAATAAAATCCATATATCCGAGAGGTCCGGTCAGGACAATATTTTTTCCATTAAAAATTTCACCTTCAAGTATTTTTAAGGTCCTGGGATGAACCGGAAAAATAACGGGTTCGCCTAGATCATCCAGTTGCTTTAAGATATCAATGAGAACACGGGGATTATCAACATTGTAATTACGATGAAGGGTAAGCAGGGTATATTGCAGGTTGGCTATATCAAGACATGCAGGATTTGAATATTTCTCAAGTGCTTTGGGAAGATTTTTCTCCAGTGTATCTACCATGATGTCGCCCGTTACTATGGTTCTATCTGCCAGCCCCTCCCCCTGTAGAATTTTAGCAGCACTTTCAGTTGGAGCAAACAAATATTCCGACACATGATCGGCAACAATCCTGTTAATCTCTTCAGGCATCGATCTGTTATAGCTCCTGAGGCCGGCCTCTACATGAACAATTGGTATATTGAGTTTAGAGGCGGCAAGAGCACCGGCAACAGTAGAATTGGTATCCCCAAAAATGATTACCAGTCCGGGTTCCTCCCTGATCATTACCTCTTCAAGCGACTTCATCATCTCACCTGTCTGCGATGCATGTGAACCCGAACCTATCCCAAGATGGTAATCAGGGTTTCTTATACCAAGGTCGGAAAAGATAGCTCCCGACATGGCATAATCATAATGCTGACCTGTATGAACAATGATCTCCTGATGGTTATCAGAAAGCTTTTCGGATAAAGGGGCCAGTTTAATAAACTGGGGTCTGGCTCCTACGATTGAGATAATCTTCATAAATAATTAGCTAAAATGGAATAATATTGGGGTATTAAAGCCATTGTATAAAAACCTTAAAAGGACGGACAAATATATGACTTAATACGGATAATCCCGTCTGCCTCCAGGTCATCTACCGGTCATTTTCCTGAATTTTTCCATATGCTCAGAAGTCTCCCTCACAAGGCGCTGCACTTCAAGTCCGTGAGCAAGATCAGGAATATGCGCATACTCATCATCGCCGTTAAGAAAAACATAATGAGCATGTATAAGAGCCCTCAGCCAGCCAGAAGGAACATGACCGGACGGGAAACTGGTTACCGGCTTGTAATTGCTGCCGGTAAAGCGAGTGGACCAGTCGCCTCCGGTCTCGAAGAAATAATCAAAACGGTCGGGTTGCATGGAATTGTAACTTATTGCCCCCTTCTCTGCATATATTTCGAAAGCCATCATATCGCCAATTCCCGCACTTATCCTGCTTCCTGAAACATTTCCGACAGAACCGGTTTTAGGATCATAAAGTGAAATTTCGGAATAAAGGTCCGAGTCCCCCGGAACATCCTCAAAGTCTCCCGATTGCAAGGCAGCCATTATCTGCAGGTCATACCCCAAAAAAGCAACCATAAGGCTGAGAGCATGTGAACCCAGATCAGCCATGGCTCCGCCATCGGGAGCAGATGTGAGACGGCTGCGGCGCTTATCCCTGTATGAAAAACTAAGATAATCACTATGTTTGAGTGTAAAACTAAAATGTAACGGTCTGCCGAAATCATTCACCTCCCAAAATAGCAGTGCATCTCTTATTGCCGATGCCATAAGAAACTGAAATCCGACCTGAATGGTTTTTTTCCCTTTTACCCTGTCAAGGAGATCTCTTATGGCCAGTTCTTCATCCTTATTTGAACATACCGGCTTTTCAAGGTATATCTTTTTTACAGCAGGCATTTCAACGGATGCTTTGAGATGGGGATAATGTACCTTGTTGGGTCCAATGATAAATACGGTATCGATAGAAGGGCTGCTAAAAAACTGACTGTTACTTAAAGCAGATTTAAAGCCGAAATCCCCAGCAAAGGATTTCCGGCTTTCTTCTCTTGACGATGATACAGCAGATAATTCAAACTTCGGATGTGCGGGGTAAAAATACTTCAGAGAATTAAGTGCGTATACATGGGAACGGGCTATGCCACCAGCTCCCAGAAATCCTATTTGTGCTTTATGCATGATAATTCAACATTAAGGTTCCAGTTAAATTATAAGGTACTAATATAAATAAAATTGAAACCATTGTGAATTTATACAGTGCACAAAAAATTCACATCCCGCCAGATCAGGTTAAAAGATAAGATCAGGATCCACTGAATACAAACGCTGCCTGAAATCCTGACTCTCTTAGAACTTTTTTACCACGGAACAATCCTGAAAAAAAGTCCGGGTGCTTCTGTCAGCACATAAATATAACCATCAGGTCCAACTCTTATATCCCTGAACCGCGCAAAATCCTGAAGCAGGTATTCAGTATGCACAACCTCATTGTTTTCTATTACAACCCTGTGAATATGTTGCCCTGCCAGGGCACCTACAAGCATATTGTTCTGCCATTGCGGGTACCTGTCCCCGTCAACAAACGCCAGTCCGCATGGAGCTATTGAAGGAGTCCACTGAAGTACCGGATCTTCTATTCCCACCATTGTAGTATCTTCGGTTATGATGCTACCGTCATAATTTATTCCATAGCTGACTTCAGGCCAGCCATAATTCAGACCCTTTTGAACTATATTGATCTCATCTCCTCCCTTGGGACCGTGTTCATGTGCCCAAAGATCGCCGGTTTCAGGATGGAGACCCATCCCCTGAATGTTACGGTGGCCATAAGACCAAATTTCAGGCATGGCACCCTCAACATCAACAAAAGGATTGTCCGGCGGAATTCTACCATCATCAAACAACCTGAAAACCTTTCCATTATGGTTTTCCAGGGTCTGGGCATTTCGCATCGTCCCCCTGTCCCCTATAGTGGTAAACAAATAACCATCATCAAAAACTATCCTGGTTCCAAAGTGCTGTCCCGCTCCCGTTGAAGGTTGGCCCCTGAATATCACCTCAACATCAGTAAAACTGTTCCCGGTCATCCTGCCCCTCGCAACAGCTGTATTTCCTTCCCCGTTCCGCGGTTCAGAATAGGCAATATATATCCACCCGTTATCTTCATAGTCTGGATGCAAAACCACATCAAGAAGTCCCCCCTGACCATGATCCCATATATCAGGCAATCCGTCTACAGGTTCATCTCTCAGCTCACCAAGAGCATAAATCCTGAGTCTGCCCGGTCTTTCAGCAATAAGTATCCTGCCATCTGGCAGAAATGCCATGCTCCACGGATTTTCCAATCCACTGGCGAGAGTGTCAATACTCATTGACAATTCTTCAGATTCAATCAGCTCCTCTGGCGGTTGTGCATCATTATTATTACATGAAACAAAACCAAAAGCCAGAAAAAAAATAAAAGCTGCGATTTTAAGCATAATTTAAAAGGTTAAGGATTATCAGATGGAAAATGATTTTTGCAAATTAAATATAACTCTCTGTTTGAGTGAATATATAATATAGATATTTTCCTGCATTTTAATTATATTTACAATAATACTTAACAATACATCACCGCTCTTGTTCAATAATAAGAGAGATTATATAACCCAGATCATAAAACAAGATGATATTATAAATTACATATAAATGAAATATGCCATCCGGTAAACCAACAAAATATTTAATCAGATTAGCGCGGATATTTGCATGGCTTGTTTCCTCATTAGTTTTACTTTTCCTGCTCATCCTGTTATTATTGCAGTTTGCTGCAGTACAAACAACCCTTACGGGAAAGCTGACCTCATGGCTCCAAAAGGAGACCGGTGCTGTAGTAGAGGTTGAAAGAGTGGCTATCCGGTTTCCCTACTCAGTCGGATTGAAGGGAATTTATATTGAGGAACCTGAAGGTGATACCCTGCTTCACACCGGGAGCATATATGCCCGTATAAGAATGACGTCATTGCTGCGCAACAGATTGAACATCCGTTCCCTGGAAATTGAAGAACTTACCGGAAAAGTAATCCGGGAAAAACCGGATACGGTATTCAACTTTCAATTCCTGGCAGATGCCTTTAATGCAAACAGCAAAACAAACAATAAGGATCAAACCGGAACAGACAAGAGCAGGAAAAACGGAACGGGCAGGTCACCAGAATCGGGCAGCCCCCCTGACAAAAAAAATGACAGCCCTTTCCAGATACAAGTTGACAGGGTAATGCTGAAAAACATCGATGTCTTGTTCGCGGACCATCATCCGGGTATACGGCTTAGAGCACAACTTGATTACCTGGAAACAGAACTGGGAAGGTCAGATTTGCTCAATGGTAAATACCACGCAGGTAATACCGTTATAAGGGGCAGTAAAGTCATTTTAACAGAGAAGGAACCATCGATCTCCTCCCCACCTGCAGGACCGGGTATGGCAGATATAGATATTTCACTTGCTTCGCTTGACCTTCAGGATGTCCGCTTTTCACATACAGACCTTGCCGGAAACATTCTGAATATAGAAACACACCTGCTCACCCTTATCCCGCAAAATTTCAGTTTGCCCGGACAGCTGGCAGAAATATCATCTCTGCGTTCAGAAGATCTTAATGCATCAGTAATTATGGCAGAAGGGAGTGAATATAACGAGGATACCCACCAGGAAAGGTCCGGCATGCAGAATGCCGGCAAAGTCGCCGAATTCCGGTTTACTGAAATAATGCCGTGGACTGTGAGCGTGGGCAGCCTGGAATTGGTAAATACCTTTTTCAGCCTTGGAGAAAAAAATAAGCCTGTCCCCTTAGAAGGTTTTGATCCCGGTAACTTTTCTCTGGGGAACCTGAACCTTTCAGCAGAAAACATCTTTGCCGGCCCCGACAGTCTCCGGATAGACCTTGGTAACCTGAATATGCTCGTTTCTGAAATTTTCAGGCTTGATGATACGGAACTGGATATGAACCTTGGAGAAAGATCCGGCAAAATTGATCTGAAAATGCACACATCCGGAAGCAGCATCGATCTGGACCTGGGTATGGAAACAAATCTTCTGGATTTCGCTTTTGATGATATTGTAAACCAGCCCATGGAGTTAGTATTGAAAGATACCAATATAGGAGAAGATCTTGGTTTTTTCTTTCCCCTGATGAATTCATATTATTTTAACTGGCCGGATACCAGTCCCCTTGAAATAAGCAGTCAAATGAAAGGATCTTTGTCCGTTATGCTGATAGACAGCCTGAGGGTAAACGGCCCGGATTTATTTTCAGTTTTTCTTCAGGGAAATGTTTCAGGTCTGCCGGATATAAATAGCATGTTTCTTGACCTTGAAACAATTGAATTCTGGTCCGCGCCAGGAGAGGTCTTTGCTAATTTCCCCGGGATACAGAAGCCTCAGGGCATCGGCCTGCCGGAATTTGTTCTTGCTGAGGGAAGGTTCCGGGGTTCTTTAGAAGAATTTGAAACCGGAATGGATATAAGCAGTGATCTGGGGGACCTTGAGTTGCTGGTGGAAATAATTGGAGAAGAAGGACAGGAACGCAGCTTCGAAGGAAGATTATCTTCAGGATCATTAGATGTTGCAAGGCTCATGCAGACTGATATTTTTCAGCAACCCGTTTCCTTTGATCTTGATTTAAAGGGTCGTGGACGAGAACCGGAAACAATGGAGCTTGATGCCGCTCTTACAATAGGGCAATTGCTGATGATGGAATATGCTTATGATGACATCGTACTCGGGCTGACGCTTAAAGATTCCACAGCAACGTTAAACACCGGTTATAAGGACGAATTCCTTTCCTTAGATTTTAGTGCAGAAGCAGGCATCTTCAAAGAAATAATTACCGCAAAAAGCGATATACTTTTAGAATTTGCAGCCCTGCATCAGCTTGGATTGGCAGACGAAGAATTTTTCCTTGGAACAGATATTAATGCAGATATTATTCTTTCTCCCGTCGATTTTTTTAATGGCCGGATAATTGTAAAGGGGACCAACATTGCAGCAAATGACGAAATCTATACAGTTCCAGAAATAGAGATTATTTCAGATTCATCCGGTGAAAATTATTCTTTTGAATTAATTTCAGGATTCCTTAATGCAGAATTTCATGGCAATTTCACTCCTGCAGGAGTACCTCAAATCATGACAGAACACATATCAGAGTATTTCACTGTTCCCGCTTCCGCCTCCGGGCAGGATATGGCGGAAAATTCACAATCTACTGATAATGAAGATGCGGATACGAATGATACCGAATTAATCCCGGCCAGTGATCCGGAAACCACAAATCAGGAGAATGAGAAAGATGAATCTACAGAACACAGGTATTTTGATATTAAATTACATCTGTTTCCTTCTGAGGTTATAAGTATGGTATTGATGCCAGCCTTAGAACAATATGATTCACTTTCGGTTTCAATCAATTACGACAGTCAGTCACAGAAGTTCTCACTCGATGCGGTCATGGACGATATGCAGTATTCCGGAATGGAGTTAAAAGACTTTAGGACCAAAATTTCATCCGGTCCTGAGAATATGGATTTTGATATCTTTCTGAAGTCAATCACTCTTAATGAAACAAGCTTATATGATTTTGATCTCAGCGGAAAATTGTTTGATGAAACACTCGATTTTTCTTTTTCCTTAAAGGACGAGGAGGAACAGGATGTTTTCCTGATAAATGCAATGGTCGAAAGTAAGGAAGAGTTATATAATTTCAGAATAGATCCTGCAAATTTTATCATGAACAGGCAAAAATGGGAGATACCAGAGGACAATATGATATTGGCGGGACATGAACATCTCCTTTTTAACAATTTTACGCTTGAGCATGACGGGAGCATATTATCAATCAGAAGTGCCGGAGATGAGGAATACGATAATGAAACCGTTATTTCTCTGGAACAATTTAATATACGAAGCATTACAGGATTTGCTGATGAGATTATTCCCTTAAGAGGTGGAATACTTGACGGTGATCTGAGTATAAGGAATATTTATGGTGAAACCGGGTTTACTGCAGATTTAACTGTAAACGGGCTTTTATGGTCCGGTTACGAAATAGACCTGATCACCCTGCAGGCCAGGGATGCCAGTCCCGGTCAGATAAACATAATATCCTCCCTTGAGTATGACGGCACAACACTGAATGCCAGTGGTGATTATTTTCCGGGTGAATCCCCTGCTGTTGATATGGAAGCAACAATGGACAATTTCAATCTTCGGATTATTGAAGCATTTGCCGGAGATCAGATAACCAATGTCAGCGGTACCGTAACGGGAAAGATCAATGTTACAGGAGATATATCGGGTCCTGAAATCTCCGGCGAGATAAACTTTACTGAAGCCGGATTCAGAGTAGTTGAACTGAATGCAGATTATTTCCTGAAAGATGAACTCATCACATTTGACAGGCATAATATCAGACTGCAGAGTTTCACACTCGAAGACTCACAGGGTAGAACCGCAAATCTGGAGGGCGGGATTAATTTCGAAAATTTTGAGGCCCTCATTTTCGATCTCAGTTTCAATACCAGGAACTTCATGCTTATGAATCTGCCAAAAAGGCGTGGCGGAATGTATTATGGCACTATACTGATGGATAGCGATTTACGCATAAAGGGAAGTCACAATAATCCATCTGTGGACGGTAGATTGAGGTTAAATGAAGAATCAGCTTTTACCTTCATTATACCTCAGACAACTCCGGAAGCTTTAGGTGATAAAGGAATTGTCGAATTCATTTCACCGGAGGAAGATGAATTTTTCAGTAAAGTGATGGAAAGTGAGGATACTGATGAGATAAGATCCTCATTTGAAATAATGACCGTGAACCTTAATATTGAGCTGGACAGTCAAACCGAGCTGACCGTGATTATAGATGAAATGGCCGGGGACTACCTTGAAATCAGGGGAGGAGGTGTATTAACATTTGGCATTGATCCGGGAGGATCCGTTAATCTTACAGGACGGTATGATGTAACAGGAGGAGAATACAGGCTTTCATTTCATGATGTGGCAAGCAGGACCTTTAGCATAAGAGAGGGTAGCAGTATTATTTTCACTGGAGATCCCATGGAGGCCGAACTTGATATAACTGCCGTTCACACAGTCCGGACAAGCGGTGAACAACTTATCAGATCAGACACGAGAAGTGATCAAACGCAGACCGGAAGCTCAAGACGGCAGTACCCCTTTCTGGTTTTTCTCAATATGGAAGGAGAGCTTTTGTCCCCAAATATCAGCTTTAGCCTGGATATGCCACCCGAGCACCGTGGGGCACTTGACGGATCATTAATGACAAGAATAAATGCAATAAATGAAAATGAATCGGAACTCAACAAACAGGTTTTTGCTCTTCTCATCCTGGGAAACTTTATTCACGAAAACCCCCTTGAAGCTGCTTCTGGCCCTGGGATAAGCTCTACTGCCCGTTCATCGGCCAGCCAGATTCTCTCCCAACAGTTAAACCGCCTCTCAGATCGCTATGTGAAGGGAATGGACATAAGTTTTGAGCTGGAATCATATGAGGTGGACCAGGAGGATGAGGTTGCAGGCAGGACCGATCTGCAGGTCGAAGTTTCGCGTGACTTTTTTAATGAAAGATTACGCATAGTTGTTGGTGGGAACATAGAACTTGAAGACGAGACACACAGGGAAACCAACCCTGGTGAAATCGCAGGAGATTTTACACTTGAATATCTGTTAACCCCGGATGGCAACCTGATTTTAAGGGGGTTCCGGAATAAAGATTATGGAGACCTTATTGAGGGAGAATTAACAAAAACCGGGGTATCCCTGGTTTTCTCCAGAAGCTACAATAAATTCAGGGAACTATTCAGAAGAGAGGAAGAGGAAACTTTTCCTGCGGAAGATAATAATGAAGAACAAGATGAAGAGATACCCTAAACATATTAAACCATATACTGTAAAAAGCATCAGTTTATTGATTCCCGGATTAAAAGGCATCATAAATTGTTGCCGCCGGAGCCGGATCTCCGGGCTGGCAATGCTTCTTGCACTTTTCATCACCCTGATACTTTCGGCTTCATGTACCGGACTAAGGCAACTGAATGAAGATCAGAGACTTTATACCGGAAGTAGTATCAGTATCGAGACAGAAGAGTCTGTACCCAATATCAACAGGATAGAAGCTGAACTGGAAGAGGTTTTAAGTCCCAAACCTAACATGAAGCTCCTTATACCAAGACCCAGGCTTTGGATTTACAATTTAATGGGAGAAACCGGGGAGAGCGGACTGGATAGCTGGATACAAAACAATTTCGGAAGACCTCCGGTGCTGTTTGAAGATGTCGATCCGGAACATACAGCAAGAATAATGCAAAGTCGGCTATTTAACAATGGTCAATTTGATGCAGAGGTTGATTACCACCTGAAAGAACGGCCCCCTACAATATCAGTAGATTACCATATTAGTCTGAAATCCCCATACAGAATAAGAAACATCTTTGAGCTTGAGGAGGATATTCAAATCGCAGAGGAGATCAATCGATCTATGGAAGAGAGCATTCTGGACAGTAACCGCATATACAGCCTGGAGGATTTGAGAGATGAACGGGATCGCATCGACAGATACCTTAAAGAAAGGGGATATTATTACTTTCATCCAGATTACCTGATCTTTATGGCGGACAGTACGGCAGAAAGCAGAATGGTGGATCTTTATATGAGAATAAAAACATCGGCACCCTCATTTGCACTGAACAAATTTTCAATAAGAAATACATACATTAATATCAGTAACCAGGACGCTGTAATTATTGAAGAACAGGACCGGGCAGCAGGAAAGGATGAAAGTCCCGATTATAAAGAATCGAAGGAAATCCGGGAAGGTGTTTTTATAATCTCAGGTCAGGGTTTTCTGAAGCCCCATGTTCTGGACCAGGCGATTTTTCTTAAAAAGAACCGGATATACAGAAACAGGGACAGAAGACGGACTATTAATCATTTAATGGGTATGGAAGTGTTCAGGTTTGTGAATATCAATTTTGAACGTGCCGGTAATGATAATGGCAACCATTACCTTGATGCAAAAATAGTCCTCATACCAATGGATAAAAAGTCCCTTAGCGCTGAACTGAGAGGGGTTTCCAAATCCAACGATTTTGCAGGTCCCGGATTGACAGGAACTTTCACCAACAGAAATTTTCTGGGAGGTGCAGAAGAATTCAGTATAAATATTGACGGGTCGTTTGAGACCCTGATGGGTCAAAAAGGGGTGAACTCCACAGAAGCCGGAATATCATCTGAATTAAGGATACCCCGGCTTGTGCCTTTCAGGTTTGCATGGTTATCTCCTGAGCTGGTACCTGCAACAAGAATGTCCCTGTCAATTAATTACCTCAACCGCACAAATGCCTTCAGCCTGGGTTCTTTCAGATCTGAATTCGGTTACCTTTGGAATGCTTCTATAAGAACAAGGCAAAGATTAACCCCTTTTGTATTCAACGTTTTTGGATTAGGAACCGTTGCCGAAGAATATGAAAATCTTTTTGACCGTGATGCACTCCTCAGAAGGGGACTTTTTGAACAGTTTATACTGGGATCTCAATACTCCTATCTTTACAACTCACAACTGGATGGTGTCAGTAATGAGGATTGGTATTTTAACCTGAATTTTGATGTTGCAGGTAACTCTTTGTGGTTGTTAAGCAATTACCTGAATATTGGCCAAATTGATGAAGAGGGAGACCACCGTTTTTTGGATCAGAGTTTTTCACAATACAGCAAAGTGGATATGGACCTTCGTTATTATGTTAATATAGGAAGTGATACCAGGTTTGCTACAAGATTCATTGCCGGAATCGGGATACCGTATGGCAATTCAACAACCCTGCCCTATACAAGGCAATTTACCATTGGAGGCACTACCAGCATACGTGCGTTTCATCCGCGGAGACTGGGGCCCGGTTCGTATGCTCCGCCTGAGGAACTGTTAAACGCTTTCAATATATACCAGGCAGGTGAAATAAAACTTGAAATGAATATGGAATTCCGGTACGCCTTCGGCAACATAGTTAAAGGAGCTATATTTGCAGATGCCGGGAATATCTGGAATCTTAAAGAGAGTGAGGAAGTCCCCGGAGGAAAATTCAGATATCCGGAATTTATGGAAGAGATTGCACTGGGAACAGGATTGGGATTAAGATTAGATTTCACCTTTTTCCTTTTACGACTGGACCTGGCTTTTCCCCTTGCAGATCCTCGTTACGACACTGGAAGCTATTTTCAGCCTGTCAGACCATTTGACCCGGAATGGAGACGGGAAAACCTGGTACTTAACCTGGCTATAGGGTATCCTTTCTGATCACTAATTAAGACCGGGTTCACCAATTTAAATCACATGACGGATTCAATAACTATCTACCCGGGCAGGAAGCTATTAATTATCTTAATGTTATGAATTATTTCATGTTGTTTTGTATTAAGAATTAACATGAAGGTTTCAGACGCGGAAGACCGGGATATTAAAGCACTTTACAAATAAAAGGCCCGGCATTAATGCCGGGCCTTTTATTGTCAGTAACTATTCTTCACATAATAATTATTATATCCCAATCCTCGTTTCAAAGGTTTGTGAATAAATAGAATTATTCTTCCATCCTTTCTTCCATCAGGGCATTTATCCTTTGCTGAAGTTCAGGATTCTGCTGGTAACCGGCGATTATTTCTTCATATTTAGCAGGAGCCATTCCTTCTTCCTCAATAGTATTGGTTATAATCTTCTCATATTCCATCTGGATGTCCTGGATGCTTTGCATAGCTTCACCGAATGCTTCAAGTTTTTCTTCAGAAGCATCAACATTTTCACCCGTGCTTTGTGCCTGAAGAATATTGTTGAATTCATCAACAGTAAGATCTTTTTCTTCAATTTCTTCGATCATTTTCATCTGGCTTTCCTGTTGCAACGGCATCACCTCCTGCGCAACATTAACAAATGCAATAAGCTCCTCGTCAGAATAGTCAACGGGTTGCGGACTCTCCTGCATTGGCAGCTGCTGTGCACTTACCTGCGAGGATATAAGCAAAGCAGACATAATCATCAAAGAACTAAAAATTTTAAACAAAGAATTTCCTTTTTTAATAAACATAATAAGTGTTTTAAAATTTAACATAATTAACTAACGAAATGATTTTTATATTATTTCAGTGAATCTCATTACTCCAATCTCACCTTTTCATATTTCCTTTATGATCCGGTAATAGTATGCAATGTATATAATACCTGAATAAAAACCATAAACAACTTGCATAAGTTCCTTTGGAATTCACATAATATACCCTCCAATAAAAATAATTTTCACAAAAATTCACATTTGCAAAAGGCAAATATCAAGTCCTATATACCTGTTATTATGCAACTTGCAAAAATAGTAACAATTGAGATATCATCGCCGGACCGGTTAATTATCATACCTCGTTAAATAAAGTTAAAGACAAAACAAATATGTCTATAATGTCAATCTAATATTGACCGACTTGACAAAGTTCCTGTTGATAAATAAAATTTACAGCGTCGATATTTTTTTATTAAGAAAAGAGATTGTATGTTTGCATCAAATTATGTTATAAAACATGTACACAATCAATAATAATAACCCCATTAATGCTGTGAACAATAATCAGCTCAAAAGCAGGAAGGTTATTATGTGAAATTTTCAAGTTAAAACTAAAAAAAATAAACCACAGAAGCCTTCCGCGAGCCGGAAGGCTTTTTTTATATAAACACATAGTATTAACCTGGAATGAAAAGCCAGATCAGGAAAATCAGAATGCATACCTTCATAAATAATAATGGTAATAATAAATCTTCACCTCCTCGGGCAGGTTAATATTCTTTTTCTAAAAAGACCCGCCTCCTGAGCGGGTCTTTTTTTTGACAAGAATTATCACAAATATTATTTATACTAAAATCAAAAAAATGGAAACTCATCAAAAAACAGCAAACCCTAAAATGACTGGCCAGTTTGAAACAGAAAAGGCTATCGAACTGGTAAAATCAACTTTCTCAGGATTATTGAGCCGGCAACTGAACCTTAACAAAGTTGTAGCACCAATGATAGTAGTAGAAGACACCGGTATTAATGACGATCTCAACGGCATCGAACGTCCCGTAAGACTTCAAATAAAAGATATGCCCTCCAGTCATGTAAGCGTTGTCCAGTCGCTTGCCAAATGGAAACGTTACCGTCTGGCCCAGCTCGGAGTAGAACCCGGCGAAGGTATAATCACAGATATGAAAGCCCTCAGGCCGGACGAAGATATGGGTCCGCTTCATTCAATATTCGTGGACCAGTGGGACTGGGAAAGAGTAATGTCAAAAGAAGATAGGAAATTGTCATTTCTGAAAGATACGGTAAGACGTATTTACCAGGCAATGAAAAAAACCGAAATGGCTGTCTTTGAAAAATATCCGGAAATAGAACCCATACTCCCGGAAAATATTAAATTTATCCATACCGAAGATCTGTTTCTTAAATATCCCGAACTTACTCCTAAACAAAGAGAAACCGAAGCTGCCAGAGAATATGGTGCGATCTTCCTTATTGGTATAGGCGGGGATCTTCCTGGAGGAGCTATCCATGACGGCCGGGCTCCGGATTATGACGACTGGAGTACCCTATCGGAAGGGAATTATAAAGGGCTCAATGGTGATATAATCGTCTGGAACCCGGTTACCGCTGCTGCTTTCGAAATATCTTCAATGGGCATCAGGGTAGACGAGAGCGCGTTGCTTTTACAACTGGATAAAAGGAACTGTCTGGACAGGAAAGAGCTGATGTTTCACCGTATGCTTCTCTCAGGCGAACTCCCCCAGACTATGGGAGGTGGTATAGGACAATCACGAATGTGCATGTTCATGCTCAGGAAAGAACACATCGGACAGGTACAGGCAAGTGTCTGGCCCGGTCATATGCTTGATGACCTGAAAAAGAAAAATATTCATCTCATATAATTTTCTGCATTAAAAAACAGGTCAGTTTCTTGTCATATCTCCATTTTTGGTTTTCTTTGTCAAAAAAATCTATTATGGAAGGACTGACAGGGGTATTTTTCAGCATTTGCATACTTGGTGTCTTTTTGCTTGCAGGCAAGATCCTGCGGGTTAAAGTCAAACTGTTTCAGAGGATATTTTTACCGGCATCAATAATAGGAGGGTTTCTTGCACTTTTTTGCGGTCCCTATATGGTTAATATACTGCCACCTTTCATTCTTGATACATGGCAGGAGATACCGGGCATTCTTATAAACTTTGTGTTTGCGACACTTTTTCTGGGTCTTGCCGTTCCGGGACTGAAGGTGTTGTGGTCGCAGGGAGGGAGTCAGTTATGCTTTGGGATGGTAGCGGGTACAGGTCAGTACTTCTTTGCACTACTGGTAACCGTCCTTGTGCTTACCCCCTTTTTCGATGTATCCCCGGTGTTCGCTACTATACTGGAAATTGGCTTTGCCGGTGGACATGGAACGGCTGCCGGAATGCGTACCGTTTTTGAGCAACTTGGATTTCCGGAAGGCGCAGACCTTGCACAGATGTCAGCTACAGTGGGTATCATTGTAGCGGTAGTTGGAGGAATTTTTTATATCAATATAGCTATCAGGAAGGGATATTGTGTCAACCTCGATGAATCAAAAGGTATTCCTGAGTATAAGAAGCGGGGACTAATTCCTGAAAGATACCGGTTTACCATATCAAAGGCCACTGTAGCATCGGAATCAATAGAACCTATGGCCTTCCATTTCTCGATAGTGGTAGTGGCAATTCTTGCAGGGTGGCTTATGCTGGCGGGAGTAAGGCAGATACATCCGGTAGTTAGTGGTTTTCCCCTATTCCCTCTTGCAATGATAGGAGGCATGCTGATACAAATTCTATCAGTCCAGCTGAAAGTTGACCAGTATTTCGACAGGAACAGTTTCGAAAGGATACTGGGTTTTTCACTCGATGTATTGGTTGTGGCTGCCATAGCTTCAATACGTCTCGATCTGTTTATTGAAAATTTCTGGCCATTCCTTATACTTATGGTTGTCGGTATAGGCTGGCTGTTTTTTTGTCTCATCTTCCTGGCCCCAAGAATGTTTCCCTATAACTGGCTGGAAAGGGGGGTAACCGAATATGGCATGCAAAGCGGGGTAACGGCAATGGGATTGCTATTGCTAAGGCTTGTTGATCCAAACTACAAGACTGATACCGCCCAGGCCTTCGGGTTTAAGCAAATGCTTTATGAACCTTTTCTGGGCGGGGGATTAATTACGGCCACTGCGCCCTTTATTGTAATCAACCTGGGAGTATGGTATTCAATTTTGACGGCGGGAGTGATAATGTTAGTCTTCATGTTCATTTCATGGCTGAACGGATGGACACAACTCAACCCCGTCAAGCATGAACAACCAAAAAAGACAGAAAAAGAATCCTGAATCCACCTATTGTCCGTTCAGATCAACAGGATTGGAAAAATGGAATAATTATTGCATATTATATATTCCGGAATGAATCTATTTTACGATATTTAATTTTTAGAAATATATGAGACATTTTTTAACAGCAACATTATTCATAATTTACTTTGCTGCCATTAATGGTCAGGATTGGACCAGAGTGTCCGATGACTGGCATTTTGAAGCTGAAATGGGTAAGGAACCGGTAAGCGCACAAGATACTTATAAAAGGATCGCGGGTTCACCTTTTCTTAATGATGATTTCATTGAGGGATCACTTATAACCAAGGACAGTATTTTATATCCTGACATACCCCTGAGATATGATATTTACAGAGATGAAATGGAATTTATGGTGGAAGGCGAATCCGTGCCCAGAGTAATTGCTACACCACAAAATTTCCTCTTCTTCCGGTTAGACGAAAAAACCTTTGTACATATTGCATTTCTTGATGGAAATACACCAAAGCGCGGATATTTTGAATTACTTAACCGTGGGGAGTGCCAGGTTCTGATGAGAAGACGCACCGATTATGCCGAACCTGAAGGTGCACGTGGATTTGATCCGGCAAAACCAGCCCGCTTCGTTCAAAAGAGAAATTCATATTTTATGAGGTTCAACAATCAGGTCCCCGAAGAAATAAGACTAAGGCGCCGGAATATTCTTTCATCATTTGATGAAAAGAAAGATGAAATATCAGGTTTCGTGAATGAAAACAATCTCTCGTACAGAAGTCTTGATGATCTGATAAAAATGGCGGATTATTATAACCAGCTGACAAAAAATTAAACAGGCTGAATGATTTTTACTTTTTGTATCTTAGCTTGATTAATTCATATATTAGAAATATAATTTAGCTGTCGATCTTTTAAAAACAAATTTTTCGCCAAAAATGTACATGAATTTTTTTTATCCGAAAATACACACAGACGGATGAAAAAAATTCATGGGAAAGCGCAACGGTTCCTCCTGTAAGTCAAAATTTTGTGTTTTTTGGATAAAATTTTAGCTTCTTTATTACAGGAGAAAGATCCCATAACGCTGAAATTCACAACAGTGTGAACATTTATCAATTAATTAATCAGAATACGAATTATTATCTTTAAATTTTAAATTATAAGCATCATGAAATATCTTTTAACACCAATCATATTCATATTATTTTTCACTGCAGTTTCAGGACAGAGATGGACTGTTTTATCGGAACACACCCATTTCGTCAGGGAGCTTGGAAAAGAAGCGGTGACCGTCAGGGATACATATGATGGAATTGAAGGTTCTCCGTTCCTTAATGATGATTTCGTTGAAGGTTCATTAATAACAAGGGACAGCCTCATGTATCAGAATGTACCCCTGAGATACAATATTTTTAAGGATGAGATGGAATTCCTGGTTGATAGTGGATCTTCCCCGATGATTATCGGAACTCCCCAGAATTTCCTTTTTTTCCGGATCAACGATAAAACCTTTTCCTATTTGGCTTACAATGATGGAAATACTCCAAAGCGTGGATATTTTGAGGTAATGAACCAGGGAGAATGTCAGATCCTGAGAAGAAGGCATATAACTTACAGAGACCCTGAACCGGAACGCGGATATTCTCCCGCCCAGCCGGCCAGTTTTGTCACCAGGAAAGATTTGTTTTATGTAAAAACAGGTGGACAAACAGCCGAAGAAATAAAACTCAGGCGCAGGGATATCCTTTCAGTATTTGATGAAAAAAAAGATGAAGTATCCGGTTTTGTCAGCGAGAATAATCTTTCATACAGAAGCGCAGATGATCTTGTGAAAATCGCGGAATTCTATAACCAGCTAATGAATAAATAACTGGTAAAGTAGCTAAAGTTAAATAAATACAGTCCCTACAGGCACAGGCTTGCCTGAGTATCACCGGACCCGGAACGGAGTTTTTAAATATTTCGAGCTTAATAAATCGCAATAAGATGCTTGTATTTTAACAGAATAAGAGAATCAGGAGCTATTCCCGTGAAAGAAAAAGCAAAATTCATAGAGAGCATATTTTACCCGCTGGTATTCCTGATTATTTTATGGAGTATAAAACTGACAGAAACTATTTTAAATATAAATTTCGGTACCCTTGGTATTTACCCACTTCATGTTAATGGTCTGCAGGGAATTTTATTTGCCCCTCTTATACACGGAAATTATTCTCATCTTTTCACCAATTCCGGACCACTACTGGTGTTGGGAACAGCAATTTTTTATTTTTACAGAAGCATTGCATTCAAAGTCATATTCCTTGCCTGGATAATAACAGGTATTTGGGTCTGGTTCGGAGGCAGGGATGCTTTTCATATCGGAGCCAGCGGATTGATCTATGCCCTGGCATCATTTCTTTTTTTCAGCGGCTTTATTAGAAAAAGTGTTGAACTGATAGCCATTTCTTTTGTTATAGTTTTTTTATACGGGGGCATGATTTGGGGAATATTCCCCCTCAGGGAAAATATTTCATGGGAATCCCACCTTATGGGTGGTATCTCAGGATTTATTCTTGCAATATATTACCAGGATCATGGTCCACAAAGAAAAAGATACTCCTGGGAATTTGAAGAAGAGGAGGATGAGGAAAGTGTTGAACCTCGAGGTGATGCCCTTTAATATTCCCGGAATTAAAACAGAATGAAGTCCACAGATTATTATCAGATACTTGGTGTTCCGGAAAATGCCGGGATCAATGAAATCAAAGATGCTTTCCGCCGCAGGGCAAAGGAGTATCACCCTGACATCAACAAATCGGAAGGTGCACATGAAAAGTTTATAGATATAAGTGAGGCCTACAGCTACCTGATGGACCTTCATAATAATCCTCCCGGCAACACTGCCGGAGCCGTTACCAGAGAAGAATATTACCGGCAGTGGAATGCAAAGGAAAGGCAAAAGGCGAGGCAGCGGGCAGAATATAATGCAAGGATGAGATTTGAGCAGTTCCGCAGGTCATCTGTTTATAAAACCACCAACATGCTTTCTCATATGCTTGACTACCTTCTTTTATTTCTGGGTGTCTTTATTATAATTGCGGCAGCTTTAGGATTATATACACAGGGACTGTATATTGAAGAAGACGGAGAGCAGATCCTCAATGCCAGAGGAATAGTAGCAAACATAGTAGTGACTGTGGTAGGAATTCTTTTCATCCTCCTTTCATACAGTAACATCAGAACTTACCGGGAAAAAATAAAAAAACAGCAATGATTATGAAAAAGCTAAAGCTTAAAACACCGGTATTATTGCTTGATGAAGAAAAGTGCCGGCGTAACATTTCATTTATGACCGAAAAAGCAAAGAAGCACAACCTTATCCTCCGTCCTCATTTCAAAACCCACCAGTCCATGATCATAGGAGAGTGGTTCAGGGATCAGGGAACAACCAAAATCACAGTGTCATCTGTTACCATGGCCTGGTACTTTGCAAAGAAAGGATGGAAAGACATTTGCATTGCTTTTCCGTTTAACCTCCATGAAATGAATGAGGCGAGCGAGCTGGCAAAGAAGGTCAACCTTCACCTTACCGTAAGCTCTGCCGAAACATCAAGGTTTATTGAGAAATATATAGATTCGGAAGCCGGCATATATATAAAGACCGACACAGGATACCGGCGCACTGGGGTGCCTTTCGATAACATCACTGAAATAGACAAGATCCTGGAAACAACCACAAAAAGTAAAAAGCTCCATTTTACAGGTTTCCTGGTGCATAACGGGCATACTTACCAGGCACCATCACCCGGGGAGATAACCCGTATACACGAAGATAGCAACAGGAGACTAATGCGACTGAAAGAGAGGTATAAGGAGATGGCCGGAGTTACAGGCGGGGCAGGGACAGGGGGCGGGGAACCAATTCTCTCGACCGGAGACACCCCTTCCTGCAGTATATCAGAAAATTTCAGCGGTATAGATGAGATAAGGCCCGGAAACTATGTCTTTTACGACCTGGCACAGCATCATCTAGGCTCATGCAAGACATCGCAGATTGCAATTGCCCTTGCAGTGCCGGTTGTGGCCACTCATGCAGAAAGAAATGAGCTTGTGGTGTACGGCGGGGCTGTTCACCTTTCGAAAGAACACCTTGTTCTTGATACAGGCCTGCAGGTATGGGGACAGGTAGTCAGGATCCATCCGGACGGCGGCTGGTCGGATCCTGTTCCGGACGCTTATGTGACAAAAGTTTCACAGGAACACGGCATAATAAAATGTGACAATGAGTTTTTCGGACAAATCAGGATAGGTGACTTCCTGGGAATTCTTCCGGTTCATTCCTGCCTTACAGCCGACCTAATGAAAGGATATACCACTGTCGACGGAGAAAAAGTCGATCACCTCTCAGCCATATCCCCGGAATAAAAAATTTGACCTGAAGGTCAATTTTGCATGCTGTTGTCAGTGCATTGTACAATTTTATTTAGATGCAAAATTCATGTACATTTATCCTGTAAAAAACAAGAAGTCAAAATCATGAATCCCTATTATTCATTAGCATACTGTTTTATATATCTTAACCTTATTCTTGCCGGCAACTGCAGTGGCAGCGGGGTATCGGATCCTGATATTACCACCAGGGAACTTAGGCAACACATTGAATATCTGGCCTCACCCGAACTTAAAGGCAGGTATCCGGGAACCCCCGGTGACAGCCTGGCAGCAGAATATATCAAGTATCAGTTTATCAATTCAGGACTTGATCCGGGGTCTGAAAATGGATTTCAGTACTTTACGGTGATCTCAGAAAATGGCAGGTCAGTGCTTGCTGATGATAAAGTGTCTCCGCAAGCACAACCGGAAGTATCCCGTTCCGGAGAATTGCATGTTAATGATCCGGGAGCGGGCGCGGACAGGAACATGATACGGACAATGAATGTGATTGCTGGTTTGCGCGGTAATGATCCGGTATTCAGGGATGAATATATAATTATTGGTGCACATTACGACCATCTGGGTGCCGGGAAAATACCCGATGTCGGACAAAGCAACGGCAATAACCATATTTATTACGGTGCCGATGATAATGCGTCAGGAGTGGCCGTCATGTTAGAATTGGCGGAAAAACTTTCAAGCAACAGAAAACTGCTCAGACGAAGCTATTTATTCATAGCTTTTGGAGCAGAAGAAAAAGGTTTACTGGGCTCCCGTTATTTTACTATGAATCCTGCTGTGGATCTCTCTTCAGTCAAAACAATGATTAATCTCGATATGGTGGGAAGAAAGAATGAAGACAAGGTACTCAGTATAGGAGGCCTGGAAGCATCTGGAGAAGGAGAAAAAATTATCAAACCAGTTGCCGGTCAATATGATTTCAGTGTTGTCTTCATGCCGCGAGGTGCCGGATTCTCATCAGATCATGTTCCCTTTTATTTAAAAGATATTCCGGCTTTTTTTCTTACCACCGGAATACATCCGGATTATCACACACCTGATGATACGGCTGAAAAAATAAATTACGGGGGTCTCACCCTGATATCACAATTTGTATATGACCTGGTTTTGAAACTGGACCAGGAGGATCAGATTTTTTGAATTCCCGGCATCACTGCACAGAAATTAGATTTTTTTATAAAAATATGCAGCACTCCCCTTTCATAAACAGTCTTTAATACAGATTTATGGAAAATAGCAACTCTGTCTACCTTAATGTTCATCAGAAATTAATTGATAATTGCAGAAAGAAAGATCGCAAGGCACAGTTTGAAATTTATAAATTATACTATAAAAATATGTATAATATAAGCCTGCGGATAGTGAACAACTCGCAGGAAGCAGAAGACATAATACAGGAATCCTTTCTTTCAGCATTTGAAAAGATAGACTATTACAGCGGTAAAGTAAGTTTCGGAGCATGGTTGAAACGAATTGTTATTAACAGGTCACTCGATGCGGTAAAGAAAAAAAAAGCAGATCTGCTCAATATTGATGAAGACACGGATATTCCGGATGAAAACGGTGATAAATATGAAGATGAAAACATTAAGTTGCAGGCACAGGAGATACACAGATGCATAAGATTGCTTCCCGAAGGATACCGGGTGATTCTCAGCCTGTATCTCCTGGAAGGTTATGATCATGAAGAGATAGCTGAAATAATGAATATCTCTGCATCAACATCAAGATCACAGTACACCAGAGCAAGAAACAAGCTTTACTCAATGCTTAAAGAAAAACAAGGAGAGTGAATACAATGACTTTAAGTACTTATAACTATTATAATTTATTCTCATGCACAGAATAGAAAAATATATTATCGATAATCGTGAAAAGTTCGATTTAGAAGAACCGGATGAGGGGCATTTCGACAGGTTTATGGATAGACAGGTAGAAAACCGCAAGAACACAGCGAGGTTTACATGGAAACATATGTTACAGGCAGCAGCAGTGACTATTCTTCTCGTCATGTCATCATTGTGGGTTTACGAAAGATTTACCGGAGACGAACTGGATAACGGTTTTATTACCCTGGCAGAAATTGATCCGGAATACAGGGAAGCTGAATTATATTACACATCACTCATTAACCATAAATACAATGAAATAAGATCATTTGATTTTCCGGATAATGCAGATGAGCGGGAAATGATTTTAAAGGAGCTTGCGGAGATGGATACCATATACAGGTCACTCGAAGAAGAGCTTAATACTGAAGGTGGCAATCCAATGATAATTAACGCAATGATACAGCACTATCAACTTAAGGTAAATATAATGAACCAGATACTGGATCACTTACATCAGGTTCACAATGCGGAAGAATCAAAGATATATGAAACAAGTAGTGTCAATAATTATAGTACAAACAAGCATGCTTAAGCATTGCGAGTTACATGTGATAATGGATTTGTAAAATTTAATACATATTAAAATGAAAACCTTAATATTTAAAAACCCGGCAATTATCCTGTTCATGGCAATAGTTCATCTGAATGTACTGGCTGTTACAGGACAGGAGGTATCAAAAACATTTGAACAGATCTTCCCTATCACCGGCCATGCTTCATTGGAAATAGAAAACCGTTATGGAAGCGTTGATGTAAGGAACTGGGAAAAACAGGAAATATCTGTTGAAGTAGATGTAACGGTATCTCATTCAGACAGGGAAACCGCAGAACGTCAGCTTTCCTATATAAACATTAATTTCAGCCAGAATGAAAATTCTGTAAAGGCAATAACCGAGATAGATCAGCGTGTTAGTAAGCAGTGGACCAAATGGTTCTCTTTAGGAAGAGAAGGCACTGAAATAAAAATAGATTATATTATATACACACCCAGGGAGTCGGATCTGAAAATAACTCACAGGTATGGTGACATTTTTATTAACGAAGCCACAGGCCACACACATATTGACCTCAGGTACGGGAACCTTCAGGCGAATCAGATAAGCAGGGACAATACCCGTCCACTGAGCGAGATCAACCTGGCATATTCTACTAAAGCAACAATTACTGAGGCTGACTGGCTCCAGGTGAATATGAAGTATTCAGATCTGCTGGTAACCAGATGCCGCGCACTGGTAGCATCATCAAGCTATTCAAAACTACAGGTGGACCAGGCAAGTTCTATTGTCACCGAATCAAGGTACGGAGAATTCAACCTTGGAGATATTAATAATTTTGCAGCAGAAAGTGCTTATACCAATTATACCATAAACCGTGTCGGAAACTCAATCGATGTGGAATCGAGATACGGGAATATAAGGGTTAATGATATGCCGGCAGATTTTTCAAAAATAAGATTTATAAGTAGCTACGGAAATATGCGCGTAGGACTGTCCTCAGCAGCATCATACAAAATAGACGCTTCGGCAAGTTATGGTTCAATAGATATAATTCCGGGCGCACAGGTGAGCCGTGAATCCAACGGCAGGCAATCAACTATCTCCGGCACGGTAGGCTCCCTTTCAGACCCCCAGGCCACCGTCGAGATCTCCACAAGGTACGGGAATGTTGATCTTACAGCAAGATAGCATAATCATCTTAATTATAACAGTCAGAATTTCACCGGTTCCGGGCCTGCTAAGCATGCCCGGAACTGTTTTTTTACAGCTGATGGATTTTCGGAAATACTTTTATAATTTAGTCGGATAAATTAGTTAAGATTTTCATTATATAGCCGTCTAAATACATGCAATAAAAATGTCAGTCACTCAGGAAGCTTATAATATTCACAATGAAGGGTTCAGGATATTGTTTGAAAATTCACCAGATGCAATATTTGTTGAAGATGAGGAAGGCTTTATACTGAATGCAAACCAGGCAGCCTGTGATCTTCAGGGAATTGAGCACAACAGGCTGGTAGGCATGAATATACGGGATCTCGTTCCTGCAAGCGACGTTAATGCAGTCTTTGAAAGAAATAAATTATGGTTTGAAGGCAATTTAAATCTTTTCGATGGAGTGGTTTATTCAGAAACCGGCAAGATAATTCCCGTCGAGATTCATGGCAGAAAAGTCTCATTTTCAGATAAACCTGCTCTTTTACTTATCGTTCGCAATATTACCAGGAGAAAAGAAGAAGAACAGAGAATCATACTGGAAAAATCATATTTTGAAAATATTTTCAAGGCTGCCCCCGAAGCTATTGTTATTACTGATAATGAATCGAAAATTCAAAGGATAAATGATCAGTTCAAAAATCTTTTCGGTTATACGGCAGCCGAAGTAATAGGACAATATACACAGGCAATCCTCGTGCCTCCTGAAAAAGAAGCCGAATCGGAAGTTTTCAACCATATTGTAAGCAAAGAAAGAAGCATCATAAGAGAGACCAAAAGACTTAAAAAGGGTGGAGTTCCTGTAAGTGTATCCATAGTTGGAGCGCCTATAGCAATAAACGAGGAGCAGATAGGTGTCTTTAAAATATACAGGGATATAACCGAACAAAAAAATACGAAAGAGGCTCTTCTTGAAAGCCAGGAAAAACTCAGGAATATATTTGAGAATTCCCCCGACCCCATTGCCGTAACAACACTTGGCGGAATAATAATTAACAGGAATAATGCTGCCCTTGAGCTCTTCAGGTTTAAGGGGAATAACGTGCATAAAGATTTTTCATGTATCCAACTGGTTGCCAAAAAAGATCATAAACGTGCTTATAGCTTTATAAAGGCAGTGATAAAAAAGGGCCATGTTAAAAACAAGACTTTCACCCTGGAAAAAAGCGATGGCAGTCACTTTTTTGCCGAAGTATCAGCCAGTCTGCTGAAAAATAAATATATGGAGCCGGCCAACCTGATAATTATCGTCAAGGATATAACCGAGAGAATTCTTTATGAAAGACATCTTGAGGAGGCCAGAGAGAAAGCCATTGAATCGGATAAGCTAAAATCCGCTTTTCTCGCAAATATGTCTCATGAGATCCGTACTCCCATGAATGCAATAATAGGCTTTTCAAAGCTACTCAGTTCAAAAGGTACCACAGAATCTGATAACCGAGAATATATAGAAATAATAAAAAACACAAGTAACACTCTTCTTAACCTGATTGACGACATAATAGATTTTGCTAAAATTGAGGCCGGTGAAGTCAGCATTAAACAGACTGCCTGCGATGTACACAAGATAATGAGAGAGTTGCATTCTTTTTTTAAAAAGGAACAGTTTCGTAACCAAAAGATAAATATTGATCTTGTTCTAAATATACCCTCTCCCAATAAAGACCTGATACTATTGACGGACAAGAACAGGTTCCGGCAGATATTTTCCAATCTGCTTAGCAATGCGATCAAATTTACAAAAAAAGGAAAGGTGGAATTCGGATACAAAATAAAAAATAACAAGATAACTTTTTATGTTCGTGATACCGGTATCGGAATAGAAGAGGACAAACAGCAGATCATTTTTGAACGGTTTCGGCAGGTTGAATTTAACTACATGAAGAATTTCGGAGGGACAGGACTGGGACTTGCCATAACACAGAATCTTGTAAAGCTACTGGGCGGAAAAATAATGGTGGAATCCAAAAAAGGGAAAGGATCGGTTTTCAGATTTACTCTTCCGTTTATAAAAATAGACAGCCCGGATAAAAATTTTAATAAAAAGTCACACAAAATGAGCAACTACGACTGGAAAGGAAAAGTAATACTGGTAGTTGAGGATAATGAATTAAACTCAAGACTGTTACAAAGGATCATGGAGCCTACCGGAGCTGAGATCATTTTTGCCAGGGATGGTAAACCTGCAATAGAGGCCTGCAGGTCCAATAAAAATATAGATATCGTACTGATGGACATCCAGATGCCCGAGATGGACGGTTATGAAGCAACACGTATGATCAAATCCATCAGGCCGGAATTGCCGGTAATAGCGCAGACTGCATATGCAATGGCCGAGGAAAGGGAAAGGATAATCGCTGCCGGTTGTGATGATTACCTTGCAAAACCAATAAGACAAAAAGATCTGTTTTCAACATTAAGCAAATATTTAGACCAGTAAAAACTAAACCCAAAAAAACATGTCTGCCTTCAACAAATTACTATTATTTATACTAATTACATTGACAGCCTCTTTACCTGGCTGTGGATCTGTAACTGAAAAACAACAGGACAGCGCCGGGGAAAAACCGGCTGGTGAAAGGCCGGAATATGTTATTGTCATTCATGGAGGAGCCGGCACCCTAAGCAGGGACCGGATGACAGATGAGCAGGAGGCTGAGTACCTGGCTAAACTTGACGAAGCACTTACTGCAGGCGAGGAAGTACTGAAAACAGGTGGCAGCAGTCTGCTTGCTATCCAATCTGCAATAATGATAATGGAAGATTCTCCCTTATTCAATGCCGGCAGGGGAGCGGTATTTACCAATCAGAAAAGGGTTGAGCTGGATGCCTCTGTAATGGATGGGAAAACACTGGATGCCGGTGCCATAGCGGGAGTCACCGATATTAAAAACCCTATCCTTGGTGCCATTAGCGTCATGGAAGACTCTCCCCATGTTATGCTTGCCGGTTTGGGCGCATCTGAGTTTGCCAGGGAACAGGGACTGGAGATTGTAGGTAATGAGTATTTTCACACACAGCGCAGACTGGATGCAGTGAGCAGGCAGATCGAGCAGGACAAGAACGGAACGGTAGGTGCGGCAGCACTGGATATGGAAGGGAACCTTGCAGCCGGCACCTCCACCGGCGGTATGTCAAACAAAAAATACGGACGCATAGGCGATTCACCAATCATAGGAGCCGGCAATTATGCCAATAACGAAACCTGTGCAATTTCGGCAACGGGTCACGGAGAGTTTTTCATCCGCCATGTGGTTGCATACGATATATCTGCACTTATGGAGTACTCGGGACTATCGCTGGAAGAGGCTGCCGGTACAGTGATCAACGAGAAACTTGTCCACGCCGGTGCCACCGGAGGAGTGGTGGCAGTTGACAAAAACGGAAATGTTGCCATGCCTTTTAACACCTCTGGAATGTACAGGGGATATGTAAAATCGACCGGGGAGAAGGAAATTGCGATTTTCGGGGACTAGCCCACTTAATTACAATAAACTTACCCGCCGCTTTTGCCTTTATCCGCCTCTACAACCTCATAGTTCCTGTTTACCAGCAAGTCAGCCAAAGGCTTAAGGGATTGTACATTTATATGCTCACGCTCAAGTATCTGCATCCGGTATTCATCGGCAGGTTCTTTTCCTCTCATGAGCTGGGACATCTTGGTTTCATGATAAGTCAGTTCAATAAAAACCCGGAGATCAGCCTCCTTTGTATTTATAGCATACAGTCCGTCGATAACCAGTAAATGTATCTTTTGAAAATCGGTAATCAGTCTGTCGATCTGATCGGGAATAATATCAATACAAGGCATGATAGTCTCCCTGTTTTCCTTATAATCCCTGATATTTCTGTCAACAAGTCCCCAATCATATTCATTTATACCAACCGAATCCAGTCCGTTGGTTATTCTCCACTCCTTTCTCAGTAAAGGTGGTATAAGATAATAATTATCAGTATGCAGAACTTTTACCCTGATCCCGTGAGATTTCAAAAGCAGGGCCAGGGAGTGGGATAACTCCGATTTGCCGGCACCCGACTCCCCGGAAATAGCAACTACATATTTGTAATCCGGATCTTCTTCCTCTTTTTTATGCTTTTCCTCAAGCACCCTTTTCATAATAGATTCTGCAGCAGTCTTGTGCAAATCGTTAATTAACAAAACATCTCCTAACATAAAAAACTATAAATTAATATTGTGATTTTACAACCTCCAGGCATTTTCCTGTGTATCATACAAATTTCCTGAGTTTATCCTCAGCCGGCCCTGGTTCCATGCCAGGGAAATACCATTAAAACTTACGGATTAAAGAAATATTATTCAGATCTTAATATTCATTTCCTTGCCGGGGACAAGAGTGGCTTCCTTGCCGTTAACCTGAATTTTAAGATTATAATCAATGGTCAGTGGATTAATAATTACTTCATTATGAGTCACCTGCACACTATATTCATGTCCGCGGTATCTGAACCGGAAAGATATTTTTCTCCAGTGTGAAGGCATGGCCGGATCAATATGGAACATCTCATCCTGAATGTTCAGTCCTCCAAATGCAGTGATCGCCATCAATACCGTGCCCCCCATTACTCCGGTATGGATGCCCTCCGCTGTAGTACCGCCTTGTATATCAATATAATCACTCATCAGCGCCTGGTTGAAATATTCCCAGCTAAGCTCATCCTTTCCGATACGTGCGGCAATATAGGCATGCACAAGTCTGCTGAGAGTCGAACCATGCGAACAGCGTTTAAGGTAATATTCAAAATTCTTCTCCATGTAATCTTCAGGAAGTTTATAGCCCAGCTTATTGATTATCGCAGTTACTGTGTCTCTGCCCAAATTATAAAAACTCATCAGGGTGTCGGCCTGCTTGGAAACTTTATATTCATCGGGTGATTCCCCTTCAGCCTTGAGCAGCCGGTCCATCCTGGAAATATTACCGTATTTATCCCTGTATGCATCCCAATCCAGTTCCTTAAGGTCAAAATAACCGTTAAATTGCTCAATAATGCCATCATCAGAAATTTCCAGGTTCATTTTTTCCACCTCACGGTGCCATTTTTTGAGTTCACCCTGATCCAGTTTTATCTTCGCAAGCACCTTATCCCTGCTATCATTGCCTATCGCTCCGATTATGTCAAAAGCACGGTGAAAAAGCCATACAACCATTATATTAGTATAGGCATTATCTTTCAGTCCCCCCTTCTTTGCACCGGGAATCTTTTCATGAAATTCATCCGGTCCCATAACCATGCGGATCTCATATCTTCCGGATTTCTCATTGTAGACAGTCTTGCTTGCCCAGAACCTGCAAATATCAAGGAAAAGTTCGGCACCATACTTCTCTAAAAAATCCTTGTCATGTGTAATATTGTAATATGTCCAGACATTATAAGCAACGGCAATTGAAATATGCCTTTGCAGCGAACTGTAGTCCTCTCCCCATTCACCAGAAACAGGATTCAGATGAAGAACCTGTGTCTCTTCAGATCCGTCATTGCCGCTTTGCCAGGGAAACATAGCACCCTCATAACCTTTCTCAAGTGCATAATTACGGGCGGCATCAAGCCGTCTGTACCTGTACATCAGCACAGAGCGGGCAACCTCCGGGAAATGCATGCAATAAAAGGGCAGCACATACAACTCATCCCAGAAAATATGTCCCCTGTAAGCCTCTCCATGCAATCCCCTTGCAGGAATGCCGAAATCAATATCTTTATTGTGCGGGGAAGTGGTAACCATCAGATGATAGATATGAAGCCGCAGTAGCTTTTGGGACAACCTGTCACCTTCAAGCCTAATATCTGCTTTATCCCATACAGGCTTCCATGCAGAAATACTGTCTTCCATCAGACTCTCAAATGACTTCAGCTTTATACCTTTCTCCATTACAAAAGCCATTGGATCAGGATGCTTATCATCCAGACTATTACAAATACACACCAGCTTATCTACTTTTAGAATATCGCCAGACTCCATAGGGACGGAAAAAGTGGTATCAACACGTCCTTTAACCTTTTTGTGGCGAAAACGTGGGTTAAGCTCTTTTTTGTTGTGCTCAATTTTTAGCAGTGCTGATTCGGCAATACCTATGGCAGATTGCTTTGTTTCTGCGAGCACCCATGAAAATGCCCCGTCGGCTCTCTCGTCAACCTGTTTAAGATGATCCTGGTTTAGTTGCCTGTACCTGGTTACCCCGTCATTGATAAGCCGGGAGTTCAATCCGGAACGAACACTGATTTTACCTGAGTAATTAAGAGGCCTGATTATATATTCAATTGCTGCAAGATGCTTATCGGCCATGCTGACAATCCTTCGCGACTCAATCAGGGTTTTACGGTCAGACTCATCCTCCACAGTGATCTTCCTGGTCAGGACGCCTGTCCTGAAATCAAGACATCGCTCAAAATCCACAATTTCAGTTTTATTGGGATTAAACCACTCGTCATTATCAATCCTGAAAGTTATCAGCAACCAGTTGGGGGCATTGACAAAATCCTCATTTTCTACAACGTGGTCTTCTATTTTAGATTCCATTCTGTTAAAAAGACCCGCCATATAGGTACCGGGGTAATTTACCGGGTTAGCATCAAGCTCTTCCATTGCCCCCCTGGTACCGAAATAACCATTTCCTGTGGCAAGCAATGCCTCACGGGAGCGTTCCTTCGTAGGATCATACTCATGATAGGTAAGGCTCCACATGTCATCAACCAGTCCCCGTTCAAACCAATCCTCAATGCCCTTTATCCCTTCCAGCTCCTCCAGGTCTTCCACCACCACATCTGCTCCGTTCCCTCTCAGTTCTAATTTGTTATTTTCCCTTGCCACGCCGATTACGAAACCGAAGTTCCCGTTTTTACCGGCCTGTACCCCGGAAACGGCATCCTCAACAATAACGGACCGGTCGTAGGATACACCAAGATTATCCGCTGCAACTGTGAAAATATCAGGTTCGGGCTTACCTTTCAGTCCAAGCTCTGCCGACACCTCACCATCAACCCGGGTCTCAAAAAAATCCAGAAGGTTAACAGACTCCAGCACCGATTTGCAGTTCTTGCTGGATGAAGCCACACCAAGTTTTATTCCTGCCTCTTTAAGTTCTTTTATAAGCTCCACGGTGGATTCATAAACTTTAGCACCTTCCTTTTCCAGTATCTCATTAAAAGCCTCATTTTTCCTGTTACCCAGTCCGCAAACAGTCTCCTTATCCGGGGGATCATCCGGGCTGCCGAATGGCAGGTCAATATCGCGTGATTTCAGGAATGACTCAACTCCCTTGTACCGGGGCTTGCCGTCAACATATGGAAGATAATCATTAGCATGAGTAAATTCCCTGAAAGGCTCATTATATTTTTTTTCCCGCATCTTAAGATAGTCGTCAAACATATCTTTCCATGCTTTGGCATGGGTTATGGCGGTTTGTGTTATTACGCCGTCCAAATCAAAAATTACTGCATCAAAGCTGTGCTTTTGCATAATTATTTTATATTTTAACAAGTTGTAAGGACAGCTATATTAGACTGTATATAGTTGTTCCAAAATATAACCCTAAAATAAAACATTATGCAAGGAAAAAACAACTCAATGCTGTTGTTAAGCAAAGGATTATATCAAAATTTATTAACATCTCATCAAAATTATCACAAAAACCAAACAATATGAGCAAGCTAATAATAGTTTCAAATAAACTGCCCTTCGAGATTACCGATAATGAGGGAAAGCCGGGGATAACCGAAAAAACGGGAGGAATCTCTGCCAGTCTGAATGCCTTTTATAAATTTCTTCAGTGCAGCTGGGTTGGTTGGACAGGTAATGAGAATATCCAAATTAACGAACAGCAAAAAGCTACAATTTATAAACAATACAAAGAGGAGAAATGCCATCCCGTAGAACTCAATGAAGAACAAATATGTAATTATTATTACGGGTTTTGCAATCAGACCATATGGCCACTGTTCCATTATTTCACACAGTACAGTGAGCTGAATCCCGAATACTGGCATCACTACCTGGATGTGAACCGGATGTACGCCGATAAAGTACTCGAGCTTGCAGAAAAAGGGGATAAAATATGGGTACATGATTTTCACCTGATGCTGGTCCCCAAAATGATAAGGGATGTAAATCCGGAACTGTCAATAGGTTTTTTTATGCACATACCTTTCCCCTCTTTTGAGATCTTCAGGATCCTTCCCTGGCGCCGCGAGCTCGTTGAGGGAATTCTGGGAGCAGACCTTATCGGATTCCACAGTTTTGACTATGAAAGACATTTTATGAGTTCAGTAAGAAGGCTACTGGGCTATGAAAGCGTTCTCAACACTGTAAAAATGGATGAAAGGGTTGTCAAGGTTGACAATTTTCCCATGGGAATAGATTATGATCAGGTGCAGAAAGATGCAGATGCCTGCCGGTCCGGCCTTGAAGGGTCAGAAAAAGAGGGTTTTGGTCAGCTTTTCGGTACCCGGAAAGATAAGTATTACGGCCGTAAGCTGATGTTGTCTATTGACAGACTGGATTATGCCAAGGGCATACCTAACAGACTGGAAGCTTATGAAAGTTTTTTGAGAGACAATCCACAATACCTTGAGAAGATCACTCTGGCTCTTTTCGTCATTCCTTCAAGAGAAATAGTTGCCTATTACCAGGAGCAACGCAGGATGGTCGATGAACTTGTGGGAAGGATCAATGGTGAATTCGGAACAATGAACTGGATGCCCATTCTCTATTATTACCGTCCTGTTACCCGTGAAGAAATGACAGAGCTATACACACTGTCAGATATAGCACTGGTCACTCCCCTGCGTGACGGTATGAACATGCTGGCCAAGGAGTATATAGCTGCCCGCACCGATAAAACGGGGGTGCTGATCCTCAGCGAGATGGCCGGCGCATCAAAAGAAATGAGCGAAGCCGTTATAGTCAACCCTAATGACCAGGCAGAAATTGTTGAAGCCATTAAAACGGCCATTAACATGGATGAGAAGGAGCAGAAAAAAAATAATCATGTTATCCAGGAGCGACTTCAGATATATAATGAGGAGAAGTGGGCAAATGACATAATAAACAGTCTGGAAAATGTTAAAAAGCTGCAGGCGACACATCTTACCAGGAAAGTATCGGAAAAGATAACCGGAAGCTTTATTGAAAGATACAACAATTCTTCAAAACGTATGATATTCCTCGATTACGACGGAACCCTGACAGGATTTTATAATGACCCCCAGGAAGCGAAACCCGATGAGGAACTATATGACATTATCGGTTCACTGGTAAATGATCAAAAAAACCATATAGTAATAATCAGCGGCAGAGATAAGGAAACCCTTGGAAAGTGGTTCAGTGGTTTCAATAACATAACCTTCATTGCCGAGCATGGCGTATGGGTGAGAGAACAGGGGGGCGACTGGGCGATGTTGGAAAAAATAGACAAGGGATGGATGGATATCATCCG